>JAFRXR010000109.1 GCA_017443395.1 Ruminococcus sp.
ACAGTCTTGATCTCCTCAACAGCCTCATCGGGGATAGAGAGATCGAACTCGTCCTCGATAGTAGTGATAAGATCAACGACGTCAAGGGAATCAGCGCCGAGATCGTCCTGGATGTTAGCCTCATTAGTTACCTCGTCAGCCTCAACGCCGAGCTGCTCAGCAATAATATCCTTGAGCTTGTCAAAAATCATAGTTGTTTCCTCCATATTCATATTTCTTCCTTCGCGGTGCGAAAAAGGGCAAAGCGGGTCATTCTGTGAACTCACCGATTTTCCTAAACTTAGTATAACGTTCTTTCAGCAAAACGTCAATATCTTTTTTACATTTTTCCGGAATTTTTTGTGACAAATATTCCTTTATATTCTCTGAAATTTTGTCTAAATCGTTGTGAGCGCCCCCGAGAGGCTCCTCGATGATAGTCTCAGCGACCCCGAGAGCGACCATATCCTCGGCGGTGATCTTCATTATTTCGCTTGCCTCCTGCTCACGGGAAGCGTCCTTCCAGAGGATGCTTGCGAAGCCGCGGGGCGAGAGGACCGAATATTCAGCATTTTCGAGCATAGCGAGCTCATCGCAGACACCGAGAGCGAGCGCGCCGCCGCTTCCGCCCTCACCGAGCACGATAGAGATGATCGGCGTGCGGAGGGTCATGAACTCCGCGATATTTCGGGCGATAGCCTCGCCCTGACCTCTCTCCTCAGCCGCAACGCCGCAGAACGCGCCTGGCGTGTCGATGAAGCATATCAGCGGTCTGCGGAACTTCTCCGCCTGCTTGGCGAGACGCAGAGCCTTACGGTACCCCTCAGGGTGCGGCATAGCAAAGTTGCAGGCCTTGTTCTCGTCGATATCACGACCCTTTACCTCCGCTACTATAGTCACCGGAGTGCCGCCGAGACGCGCAATGCCGCCGATGATAGCCTTATCGTCGCCGAAGGCGCGGTCGCCGTGCATCTCATAGAAGTCCGTGAATATCTGCGGGATAAGGTCGCGGACGGTCGGTCTGCCCTTGGTGTGGACGAGCTGGAGCCGCTCCCACGCAGTTTTCCTGTTCTCCATAGCTCAGACCTCCTTATCTTCCGCCGCATAGCCGTGCAGCTTCAGCAGGTGAGAGAGCGTGCTGCGCATTTTCTTGCGGTCTGTTATCATATCGACGAACCCGTGCTCGTGCATGAACTCCGCGAGCTGGAAGTCCTCCGGCAGGCGCTGACGTATCGTGCTCTCGATGACACGTCTCCCCGCGAAGCCGATGAGCACCTTCGGCTCAGCGATGATGATATCGCCGAGTGAAGCGAAGCTCGCCGTAACGCCGCCCGTCGTCGGGTCAGTCATGACAGCGATGTAGAGCCCGCCCGCGTCGCTGTGGAGCTTTACCGCGCCGGAGGTCTTAGCCATCTGCATGAGCGAGACGATGCCCTCCTGCATACGCGCGCCGCCGGACGCCGTGAACATGATGACGGGGAGATGATTCTCCGTCGCGTACTCGAAGGCGCGTGTTATCTTCTCGCCGACCACGCTGCCCATGCTTCCCATCATATAGCGCGAATCCATGACGCCGATGACGGTCTTGGAGCCCTTGATAGCGGCAGTACCCGTGATGACCGCATCATTGAGCCCCGTCACCTCACGCAGCTCCTGCTGCTTTTCTGGATACTCAGGGAAGCTGAGCGGGTCTCCGCTGACCATATCCTTATCGAGCTCACAGAAGCTGTCCTTATCGACGGTTATCTGTATACGCTCTGCCGCAGAGAGTCTGCCGTGGTACCCGCACAAAGGACACACCCTGTGCAGCTCCTCGTAGCGGGAGAGAGGGCTCGTGCCCTGACATCTCGGGCATTTGAACATCGGCGGCTTGTATTCCTCCTCGCCGTCGTTGAAACGTTTCTTTACGACATTAAAAAGATCTTCAAACAATTATATCACCTGTCAGTTATTGTCCTTAGCGGCGCTGCCGCCCTTTTTGAGCTTTTCCACGAAGCGGTTGAGGAAGCCGATATCGTAGCTTCCCGTGCGGAACTCGGGCTGCTTGATGATCTCAAGCTGGAAGTCGATGTTGGTGTCCACACCCTCGACGATGAACTCAGAGAGCGCCCACTTCATTTTCCTTATAGCCTCGTCCCTGTCGCTGCCGTGCGCGATGAGCTTGCTTATCATGGAGTCATAGTACGGCGTGATGGTATATCCCTGATAAACGGCACCGTCGATGCGTATACCGGGACCTCCGGGCATATAGAGTGCCGAGATCGTACCGGGGGAGGGACGGAAGTCCAGCTCGGGCGTCTCAGCGTTGATGCGGCACTCGATAGCGTGCCCGCGGAGCTTTATGTCCTTCTGCTGGACGTGCAGACGCTCGCCCGCAGCTATCTCTATCTGCGCCTTGACGATGTCGAACCCCGTGACCTCCTCAGTAATGGGGTGCTCGACCTGTATACGTGTATTCATCTCCATGAAGTAGAAATCGCGGTTGTCGTCCACGAGGAACTCGATAGTGCCGGCGTTGTAGTAGCCGCAGCGCTTAGCCGCCGCGATAGCCGCCGCGCCCATTTTACTGCGGAGCTCATCGTCCACGATAGGGCTGGGGCACTCCTCGAGCACCTTCTGATTGCGCCTCTGCATGGAGCAGTCCCTCTCGCCGAGGTAGACTATATTCCCGTGCTTGTCGGCGATTATCTGTATCTCGACGTGGTGCGGATTTATAAGGAACTTCTCGATATAGACCGAATCGTCCCCGAAGAAATTCTTTGCCTCGGTCATAGCAGCGTTCATCTGTGCCTCGAGCGCGGAGGGCGTATCCACGCGGCGAATACCGCGCCCGCCGCCTCCTGCGGAAGCCTTCACCAGCACAGGGTACCCCGCCTTGTCGGCGAAAGCGCGGGCCTCCTCGATGGAGCTGACCGCGCCCTTGGAGCCGGGGATAACGGGAACACCTGCCGCCGCCATAGACTCCTTAGCCGCCGCCTTGTTTCCGAGCATTTCTATAGACTCAGGAGACGGACCGATGAACACTATCCCGTTCTCCTCGCAGGCACGCGCGAACTCCGCGTTCTCCGAGAGGAACCCGAAACCTGGGTGGATAGCGTCCGCCCCGACGTTCTTAGCCGCCTGGATAATGGCATTCATATTGAGGTAGCTGTCCTTCGTGGCAGGAGGACCGATGCACACCGCCTCGTCAGCGATCTGCGCGTGCAGGGAGGTCCTGTCCGCGGTGGAATACACCGCCGCACAGCGGATCCCGAGCTCACGGCAGGCTCTTATTATACGGACCGCGATCTCGCCGCGGTTAGCTATCAAGATCTTTCTGAACATATCATTCTTCCTTGTTACCGTCAGTAATGACGAATGTTATTTCGCAGGATACAGCCTTTTCGCCGCCCACGGAGGCAACAGCCTTGCCCGTACCGACAGGTCCCCTCTGACGTATCATCTCCACCTCCAGGTCGAGCACGTCGCCCGGTACAACCTGTCTGCGGAACTTCGCCTTGTCGATACCGCCGAAAAGACCGAGCTTCCCCTTGAACACAGGCTTGGAGAGCATACAAACAGCTCCCGCCTGCGCGAGCATCTCGACCATGAGCACGCCCGGTGTCACCGGGTAACCGGGAAAGTGACCCTTGAACCAGAAGTCGTCCTCCCTGATGTACTTGCGTGCGTGTACCTTCACGCCCTCCTCCATATCGACGATCTCGTCGATGAGCAGGAACGGGTCGCGGTGAGGGATTATCTCCATTATCTGTTCCTTGTTCATTAAAACGTCAGCCATTTAAATACTCTCCATTTCATCATCAATACCGTCGAAGCGGTTGAATTTATCGTAGGAATCCACCTTCAGCGCGCCGTCCGCAGTGAGCTTTACCGTCAGCGGCACGAAGTCCGGGAAGCCGTCAGCCTGCGCGAGCACTCTGTGACGCCTGTGCGCGAGCACCGCAACGACCACAGTTATCAGCGCGAAGGGGAGGGTCTGCCACGACACTATCACCGGCAGCAGCGCCGCCAAGAGCGTGAACGGCAGCTTATACCTCATGGGGTGTGCGATGTAGAATATCACGGTCAGCAGGTGTGCGAGGAACGCAGCGACCGACACCGCATACATTATCGTGAATCCATGCGGCAGAAAGGCAATCCCAATAAATACAGCGACCAGCCCTACCATAACAGCCCCCATTATCGACAGATCCGCCTCCGTGGTAGGAGCCTCACTGCCGTCCGGCAGCCTGTTATACTTATACCCCGAAAACTGGTACTTGAAGGGCGTCTTGAAGACGTATCTCAGCAGCAGGTAGAGGTAGCCCAGCCCGCCGAGTATCGCAGCAGCGAGATTGACTCTCCCCGCTCCGGGGAACATCACCGGCTTGAGCACGATACACAGCTCCATGAGCAGCGTGATGACGTGCACCGCAGTCACGCACTCTGTCAGCATGAGATAAACGCCCTTCCTGCGCAGATTGAGCGCGATATCCATATTATAGAGCCTTGCCTCCTCGGCAGCCTCAGCGTTCTCCGGACGTATAACGCCCGAATCTATCACGTCCTGCGTGATGTACTTATAGTTCATCGTTGTTCCTCAGCGTCTCCCCGACCTCACCGAGCGTGGGTATCTCCACATCTCCGAGGCCGCGGGCTTTGTATTTTTCAAAGCCGAGCAGCTCGGTATCGGGCTCCTCGACGTCCTCCGTCTTGGTAGTTATCCTCAGCTCGACGAACGCCGGATACCCGACCTCGTCCTTGAGCTGCGTATCCACCTTATCCATCACGAACATCAGCACACAGCATACCGCCGCGAGCATAGCACTCGACATCAGACAGAACATATCCTCGCGGTTGAGAAGCGTAGGCAGCGAGTACAGCAGACAGATCCTCCAGTGGTATTCTCTCCTGTGCAGTATGAAGAAGCAGAAGCAGAACACATACAGTGCGGCAATGGCGAAATTCAGCCAGAAGTACATCGTCAGCCGCGTCATCACGAAGAGGTTCGCGTCCCTGCCGTTGACCACGGTCATGAAGGGCACTATCACCAGCGAGATGAACACGAGTATCCACGCCTCTATCCTGAACTGCCAGCGCATACGGTGGAATTTCAGCATACGCGCGTTGAAGTCGTGCACCTCGCGGTACATATCCGCCGACGTGACATTTATGCACGCCTCGTCGATATTCTCCTGCGTGATGTAGCTGAGGTCAGAGAGCTTCATTACTTGATTATCATGAGCGGCTGATCGAACTCAACAGCCTGCCCGTCCGAAACGAGTATCCTGTCAACGGTACCGTCGAAGTCGGACTGGATCTCGTTCATGAGCTTCATGGACTCGATTATCATGATGACGTCGCCCTTGCTCACCTTGTCCCCGACCTTAACGAAAGCCGGCGTCTCGGGCGAGGGAG
>JAFRXR010000110.1 GCA_017443395.1 Ruminococcus sp.
CATCGACGGCGAGTACACCGGCGGTCTCGTTGACGGCACTATGCTCAGCGGAAAGAACTCCCTGAGCTCCTTCTACCAGACCTTCGTAACAGGTCTCAGCTGATATCACCCGCACAAACACAGCTCCCGGTACTTGGATAGTACCGGGAGCTTTTTGCACAAAAAACTCCGGGAAGCGTCAGTCTGCTTCCCGGAGCGGGTATGTATATATCAGAGAGTATTTGCGGAGAGTATCTTCATTGAATTGATACGGTACGAGCCGTCCTGATTCTCAGTGAGCCTGAACTCCACGGTCTTGGAGGTACTGCTCTCCATCCACGACGGACGCTCCTCCCTGTAGTCAACGGTCACGGTGTACTCGCTCCCGCTCTTCGACACGGACTTGATATCCGGCGAGTAGGAGTAGAACATCGGGCGGATAGGCACGTTGTAGACCTTCTTGCTGCTGTCGTAATAGAACGGCGACGAAGGCGGACCCACCGTGCAGTGCTCGAGCTGCGGGATATCGCTTCCGAACAGCTCGACAGCGTACTTCTCGATCTCGACCTCAGGGATAGCCACAACGTCGAAGGTCTTCTCGTACTTCGCGAGCTTCTCGTCGTCCATGATGACGGACCATATCGCCGCGGTGAGGATCCTGTCGGAGCTGAGCTCAGACGGCGAATTGAAGGCTTCGATGTCCATGATGACAGCAGGATAAACAGCCTCAGTGAAGCCGTCCTTCTTGTCGTCACCGGAGGTGAACCTGCTGAAGAACGCCGCCCCCTTGCTGATAACGGCTATCATACCGATGACCGCGAACACGGAGAACACCACTCCGAGCACCGCGAACAGGCGCTTCCTGAACTTGCCCCTGCCGGACTTGACCTCAACGTCGATATCGTCCTCCTCGACCTTTTCGCTGCGCTCCGCAGCGAGCTCGTCGGGATCCTCGCCGAGCACTCTCTCGAGCGCGGACGTGAGCTTCCCCTTGGGCTTATCCTGACCCACACTGACGTCGATACCGTCAGCCTGTACAGCGGGAGCCTCCTCACGGACGGGCGCGGTCTCAGACACCGGAGCGGGCTCCGGGACCGGCTCAGGCTCTGCCGCAGGAGCTTCTATTTCAGCTATCGCGGACTCAGCCTCCACGCGCATAGTCTCGATCATTTCGCTTACCGTGTCGAGCTCCTCCGCAGGCTCATCACCGTACTCCTCATCTGACTCGATGTCGGAAAGTATCCTGCCGGGAGCGTTCTCCTCGGCGGCAGCCTCCGTAAGCGCAGCAATAGCAGCATCAACAAGCTCCTCGGCGGTCGGCGAGCTGTCATCTTCATCACCGTATTCCTCAGCGGACTCTATGTCGGAAAGGATCCTTCCGGAAATATTCTCCTCAGCGGGAGCCTCCTCCGCACTGAGCAGCTTCTCGGCAGCCTGCTGTGCAACCTCGAGCTCAGCGAGCTCTCTTGCAGCGGCTTCCGCAGCCTGTGCAGCAGCCAGCTCAGCCGCCTCACGCTCAGCACGTTCCCTTTCAGCAGCCTCCGCGGCAGCTCTTTCGGCAGCCTCACGCTCTGCGCGCTCCCTTTCAGCAGCCTCTGCGGCAGCTCTCTCGGCAGCCTCACGCTCAGCGCGCTCCTTTTCAGCAGCCTCCGCAGCAGCCCTTTCAGCAGCCTCGCGGGCGAGCCTGTCCTTCTCGAGCTCGCGCTGACGTATCGCCTCGTAGTCCGGGAGCTCGCCCGAAATGACGATCTTTTTCTTCTTTTTCGGCGCAGGAGCGGGCTCCGGCTCGGCGGCGGGAGCTTTCTCCTCTGTCTCCGGCAGCGAGGAGGAGATTATGTTCATCTCCTCCTCGAACATCGTCCCCCGGGCTGACGTTTCTGCGGGAGCCTGATTGACGACGAGCGCTTCCTCGAACACCGTGGCTTCCTTTGCAGCGGGAGCATCAGCCGCAGGGGCGCTCCTGCTCTCAGCAGCGGGCGCGGGAGACTTCTTCCCGCCGGTCAGCGCACTGAGAAGATCGTCCACGGACATATCATCGTACTTATTTTTCCTCACTGCGGGCTTTTTAGGCGCAGGAGCCGCCTTTTTCGCAGGCTCGGGAGAGCTCATAAGGTTGTTGAGCATATCGTCGATGTCTTTTCTAATAGTCATTACGACCTCCAGATGAAATTAAATCAATTATCTTATCTGACCGTTTCCGCTGACCAGATACTTTACAGTAGTGAGCTCCGTAAGACCCATCGGACCTCTTGCGTGGAGCTTCTGCGTGGAAATGCCTATCTCAGCGCCGAAGCCGAACTCTCCGCCGTCCGTAAAGCGCGTGGAGGCATTGACGTATACCGCCGCCGCGTCCACCTCGCGCTGGAACTTCTCAGCATTCGCGAGGGAGCTGGTCACGATACACTCGGAGTGCTTGGTGCTGTACTTCCTGATGTGCTCTATCGCCTCATCGACGCTGTCCACCACCTTCACAGCGATGACAAAGTCGTTGAACTCAGTCGCGTACTCGGTCTCAGTCGCCTTCTCAACGCCGTCCCCGAGTACAGCGATAGTGCGGTCACAGCCGTATATCTTCACGTCATGTGCCTTGAACCTCTCAGCGATAGCCGGGAGGAAGGTATCCGCGATGTCCTTGTGGACGAGCAGAGTCTCAATGGCATTGCACACCGACGGGCGCTGTGTCTTTGCATTGTCGGTGATCTCCACCGCCATGCCGAGGTCAGCGGAGGCGTCAACGTACACATGGCAGTTGCCCGCGCCTGTCTCAATGACCGGCACCTTAGCGGTATTGACCACAGCCTGTATCAGTCTCGCACTGCCGCGCGGGATAAGCACGTCGAGGTACCCGCGGAGCTGCATGAGCTCATTGGTGATCTCGCGGGAGGTATTCTCCACGACCTGCACAGCGTCAGCCGGCAGACCGCTCTCCTCGATAGCCCTTCTCATTATCCTGCCGAGGCAGATGTTGGAATTTATCGCTTCCTTGCCGCCCTTGAGGATAACGCAGTTGCCCGCCTTGAGGCAGAGCGCAGCCGCGTCGACCGTGACATTCGGGCGTGACTCATAGATGATACCTATAACGCCGAGCGGAACGCGGGTCTTGATGATCCTCAGACCGTTCGGACGCGAGCCTCCGCCGATCACCGAGCCGACCGGGTCAGCCAGCGCGATGAGCTCGTCAACGCCCTTTGCCATACCCTCGATACGTCCCTCGTCAAGGCGCAGGCGATCCTGCATAGCCTTTGAAACGCCGTTCTCGTCAGCCGCAGCGAGGTCCTTCGCATTCTCCGCGATTATCTCCTGCGCATTTTCTCTCAGAGCCCTTGCGATCGCCGCGAGCGCAGCGTCCTTGAGTGCTGAGGAAGCCGCCGAAACAGCCGGCTCCGCAGCCTTTGCCCTGATCCCTAAGTCCTGTGTGTAGCTCATAGTATCACCTCATTTTTACTTTGCAGCCTTGAAGATCGTGCCGATGTCCTTGTCCTCGAAGAGGTCGTAGAGCTTCTCGGGGTCTCTGCCGTTCATTATGACCATGTCTATGCCGGCTTCGGCAGCTATCTTCGCAGCGTTTATCTTCGTGGACATACCGCCCGTGCCGAACGCCGTACCTGCGCCGCCGGCAGCGTCCTCGATCTCGGGAGTTATCCTCTCGACGACCCTAATGGGCTTCGCATCGGGGTTTGTGCGGGGGTCATCGTCGTAGAGCGCGTCGATGTCGGAAAGTATCAGCAGCAGGTCAGCCCCCGCGAGGGTGGCAACGAGCGCCGACAGCGAATCATTCTCACCGATCTCGAGCTCGAGCTCATCAATAGCGATAGCGTCGTTCTCATTGACTATCGGTATCACGCCGAGGTCGAGAAGGCTCTCGACTGTATTCTGGAAATTCGCGCAGTGGCTGGGGGTATTGATTATCATTTTGGTGAGGAGTATCTGCGCGACGGTCACGCTGTACTTCTCGAACATATCGTCGTAGATATGCATGAGCTCGCACTGCCCGATAGCAGCGACAGCCTGCTTCATGCGGATATCCTTGGGCTTCTCGCGCAGACCGAGTTTACCCGTACCGAGCCCCTGGGCTCCTGACGACACGATTATGATGTCGCGCCCGGAGTTATGCAGGTCAGAGATGACACGCACGAGGTTAGTCATCCTGCGAATATTGAGCTTGCCCGTTTTGTGGGCGAGCGTAGACGTACCGAGCTTTATGACGATACGCTGTTTTTCGGAAATATTTCTCATATCCAGCTTCCTTTAGTTGACTTTATTGACGGGCGCACCGTCCTGCCACGCCCTGAGGCAGCCGCAGACGATACCGAGCAGACGCTCTCTCGTCTCGAAGGCAGCCCACGCAGTATGCGGCGTTATCTTACAGTTTTTAGCATTGCGCAGAGGAGTGTCCGGGGACATCGGCTCGCTGCGCAGCACATCGAGGTACGCAGCCGCGATAGTGCCGTTGTTGAGCGCATTCGCAAGGTCAGCCTCGTTGACCACGCCGCCCCGCGAGGTATTGATGAGCACCGCAGAGGGCTTCATCATGCCGAGGAGGTACTTATCCGCCAGCCCCTCGGTCTTATCGGTGAGCGGGCAGTGGAACGTCAGGACATCAGCGCGGCGGACAGCCGTACCGAGGTCAGTGACCTCATAGGGGCACTTCTTCGGGTCGGTGCGCGTGCTCACGATAATATACATACCGAACGCCTCGCCGAGCCTCGCGACGGTCTGCCCGATAGAGCCGTAGCCGACTATCGAGAGCGTCTTCCCTGCGAGCTCGCCGGCACGCAGCGGGAAATACGAGAACGTGGGAGAGGTTACCCACTCGCCCCGCTCCACAGCGTCGGAGTAGTCCCTGACGCGGCTGAAATAGTCCAGTATATAGGCAAACACCTGCTGTGCGACGGCATTGGTGGAGTACTGTCCCGCATTGCAGACAGTTATCCCGTGCTCGGTCGCAGCAGCGATATCGACGTTATTGTAGCCGGTCGCGAAAAGGCCGATATACCGCAGATTCGGGCACTTCTCCATGACCTCGCGCGTGATCGGGACCTTGTTGCAGAGGACAGCCTCCGCGTCGCCGATATTCGCAGCAGCGTCCTCGGGAGCGGTCGCACGGAAGAGCCTCACATCTCCGAGCGCCTCTATCGCAGACGGCGTGATATCGCCGTTCATGGACATTGTAGCCCAGTCGAGAACAGCTATCTTCATTCCTCTACCTCGCGGAGATCCTCAACTTCGGCAGCCTTCTCAGCAGGAGCCTCTGCGGGAGCGACCTCAGTGAGATCCTGCACTGCGGGAGCCTCCTCTGCGTCGGCGTCATCATCATCGTCATCATCGTCCGCAGCCGTATCCTCTGGCTTTTTGAAGACGATAGACGTCACGAGCGCCGCGATGAGCAGCACGAGCTCGACCGCTCCGATGATGTAAAAGAGCTTGCGGTTCTCGGAGATCCAAATCGTGAGCGACAGCGGTATAGCTATCGCGAGAATGAGCTGATAAGGGCGCTTATCCGTGACGAAGCGGTAAACGAAGAACACGAGCGAGATCAGCGCGAAGCACAGATGCATCCCGAACGGGAACGGGAACAGCGTCGGCTGGTCGATGTCGGAGGTCTGCGCCATGGTAGTGAGTAAATCGTTAAAAATCATATTTGCTCCGTTCCGCTTCTGCGGAGACTGTTCTTCAGCGGCGTACAGTCAAGCCGAAATAGTTAAAAAATTATCGCGCGGACAGAGATCCGCTCTTTACAGTATAACACAGACCCGAGGAAAATTCAACAGTTTTTGCAAATTTATCCGCCTGTGTACGATAATATCACGTTCTGCACGACTATGAACATTATTTTACCTCCCGGCGCTGTGAAATGTGCAAAACATCACAAAAAAAGTACTATTTTTCATTGTAAATGCCGCCCGGATACTGTATAATATTATCAAGATTTAAACTTTGTATGTACAAGTCATTATATTTCAGGAGGGATATCATGAACAAAAAATTCAGGCGGCTCGCAGCACTCGTCACGGGCATCGCCACAGTTTTTGCCAGCTCCGCGGGATACGCCCCGCAGCATCAGCAGAAACTCCCGCTCACCGCGAACGCAGCCGGCGGCATACTCGCCTTCCCCGGCGCAGTCGGCGGAGGAAAATACGCAACAGGCGGCAGAGGCGGCGAGGTCTACCACGTCACCAACCTCAACGACAGCGGCGAGGGCTCCTTCCGCGACGCCGTGAACAAATCCGGACGAATAGTCGTATTCGACGTCAGCGGAACTATCGAGCTCCAAAGCAACGTGGTCTGCCAGAGCAATATAACCATAGCGGGACAGACCGCTCCCGGCGGCTCGGGCATAACGCTCAAGAACTACAAATTCGGCATGGGCGGCGAGAACATCATCGCCCGCTATATCAGCTCCCGCCCGGGACCCTACAACGCGACCAGCTCCGGCAACGACGCATGGGGCGGCGCAGCCGGCGGAAACTCCATAATCGACCACTGCTCCATAGGCTGGAGCTCGGACGAGCAGTGGGGACTTTACTCCAAGAACGACAACTACACCTGCCAGTACTCGGTCATCGGTCCCGCCAACTCGTGGGGCGGCCACGACAAGGGCATACACGGCTTCGGCATAATGTTCGGCCGCGCGAACTTCACCTTCGACCACAACCTCATAATCCACAACGTATCGCGCAACTTCCGCGGAAAGGTCACTGACCAGAACGCCGCGGACTTCACCAACAACATCATCTACGACTGGGGCTACCAGACCACCTACGGCACGATAGGCCACGTCAACTACGTCAACAACACCCTCAAGCGCGGAAATTCGACGGTCAGCGGCATTCACTACGCCTCCGTCTCCGACAACGACAACTTCAAGCTCTACCTCACGGGCAACCGTATCCTCAACAAGGACAACACCGTCGCCAACGCCGAGAACAATAACTGGTCGGCGATAGGCTACAACGGCAGCAAGAGCCAGGCTACGACGGAGTCCGCATCGCACTTCCCGATAACCGTAAACGGCGAGGACGTCTCCACAGCGATGACCTGCGAGAGCGCAGCCGACTCCTACGAGCACGTTATCCAGTACGCCGGCAACGGTATCTCGCCCACGAAGCGCACAGCCATCGACCAGCAGTGCGCGTCCGAGACAAAGAACGGCACCGGCTCCTGCTCCGGCACGGCGGCTTACGACTCGTCCGTGACCGACCTCGACAAGTACAGCATACAGTGCAGCGTGACCTACAGCTACCCCTCCGCAGTCCTCACCAAGGAGATAACCGACGCCGACAACGACGGCATGGCAGACGACTGGGAGCTCGCCCGCGGACTTGACCCGACAGACCCCACCGACTACAAGGGCGACTACTGCGGTCAGGGCTACATGAACATCGAGTACTACATCAATGACCTCACGGTGGATTCGTTCCCGGCTGGCGTTGTTGAGCTTTCGCCCGAGAACGCAGTTGACCCGGTCTCCGCTTTTGAGTATATCGAGGCTGAGGACTACTCCGCAATGGAGGGCGTCAGGGCTGAGGACAACGAGAGCGCTTCCGGCGGAAAGAACGTCGGATTCATCGAAAGCGGCGACTACCTCATGTTCCGCAAGGTGGACTTCGCCGACGGTGCCCGCAGCTTCAAGGCGGTCCTCTCGGGCAACGCCGCGGACATCGAGCTCTACATAGGCGGGATCAGCGGCACTCCCGCAGCGACGGTAAGATTCGCGGGAACGAGCGGCTTCTCGGACTATCAGGAGCTCGAGTTCCCGATACCGCAGATCACCGGACAGGGCAGCCTCTACCTCCGCTTCACCGGCGGTGAGGGCTACCTCCTGAACATCGACAAATTCGTCTTCGGAAAGGACGCGATACCGCTCAGCGGCAAGCTCCTGAAGAACATCTTCGTAAGCGACAGCGCCCTCCCCGGCTCGTGGGCAGTAGGATACGATTTCGCAGCCGGCTCACTGATATTCGGCGACAGGGACTTCACCGTGTCGTCGCTCTCGGAGGAGCTCACCGGCGCGGAGGTGCTGCTGACAGCGTGCAGCGCAAAGGGCACCGAGGGCGAGACCGCGACTCTCGAAGCCGCACAGGACATCACCCTCTATGCCGCCGTGGACAGCCGTGTGGAGAACGCTCCCGACTGGCTGAACGGCTGGACCAAAACCGCCCTCACCTTCACCTCCTCGAACGACGTGACATTCGTCATCTACAGCAGGGACGTCAGCACCGGGACGAAGGTCAGCATAGGCAGCAACGAACAGACCTACAACTGCGTGAACTTCATGCTCCTCGCCCAGCCGGCAGGCGCCGCCGAGGAGGTCGCGAACGACGTAAACGGCGACGGCGAGTTCAACGTGGCAGACCTCGTGCTGGTGCAGAAGCATATCCTCGCAGTCGAGTCTCTCACCCCGCAGCAGGCAGACCGCGCCGACCTCATCGCAGACAACATCATCGACATCTTCGACATGATCGCCCTCAGACAGGCGCTCGCAGCGAAAATGAAATAAACAAAAAGGGAGACCCTCAGTCTCCCTTTTTTCTGTACCCGGTTTTATTGAGACGGCTGAACAAAAGTATTGACAAACCCGAAAGGCAGTTGTATAATTAAAGTGTATATTTATGGGCTGAACGCCTTTCAAGGAGGATATATGGACATTATAATCGTTGGCTGCGGCAAGGTCGGCAGCGCTCTCGCGGAGGTCCTCTGCGACGAGCATAACGTTACTCTTATAGATAAGAACGAGGAGCGGATCAACGCCCTCATCAACGACCTCGATGTCATGGGCATCGCCGGCAACTGTCTCCAGACCGACGTCCTCGAGAAAGCGAACATCTCGAAGTGCAACATCTTCATCGCCGCCTCGAACTCGGACGAGATCAATATCCTCTCCTGCCTCATAGCCAAGAAAATGGGCGCCCGCCACTGTATCTCCCGCGTGCGCAGCCCTGAATTCGACAAGCAGCTCGTGTTCATGCGCGACGAGCTCGGCATAAGCATGATGGTCAACCCCGACTACAATGCCGCCAACGAGATAGCCAAGGTACTGCGCTATCCCGAGGCGATAAACATCGAATCCTTCGCAAAGGGACGCATAGACCTCGCCGAGATCCGCATAACTCCCGGAAGCATACTCGACGGCGTCTCCCTCATGCACCTATCCCGCCGCCTGAAGCTCGACGTGCTCATCTGCGCGGTGCAGCGCGGCGACGACATAATAATCCCCGACGGAAACTTCACCCTCCTCGCCGG
>JAFRXR010000111.1 GCA_017443395.1 Ruminococcus sp.
CACTGCGCTCTCCGTGGAGGAGAAGAACTTCTCCACTCTGTCGCACTCGCTGCCGCTCACGCGGATATTGAAGCGCTTGAGCTGTCTCTCGAAAGCGTCGAGCTTTTCGAGAGGGGTGCCTGCATAGCCGGAGGAGGGGTCGAGCTCCTCGAGGGCGGCTGTGAAGGACTTGCCGCTCAGATTGTAAAGACCCTTTTCAAGCTTGATATCGTTATACATGATGTACCTCCATTATTCGTTTTCGTTGTTTTCCAGTCTCATCTCGATCTCGCGTGCCTGGGCGTTTTTCAGCCTTGCCTCCGCGAGGGCGGATTCGTCCTGGAGATTGATGTTGTCCCACTCGACGCTGCACGCTGCCTCCGAGCCGATGGACGCGAGATACGCCCTGCCGACTTCACAGATGACAGGCGTGAGCAGTCTGCGGTAGTATTCGAGCTCGGACGTGAGTATGTCCGCCTGCTGCTGGGACATACGCTCTGTGGAGCTCCAGTTGAGACCCAGCAGGAACGGCGGTATCGAGAGCTTCGCGATGAGCTGCTCGAGGAGCTGGCGAACGGGGACGTTGGTATCGAAGAGCTGGTTCTCGGCTCCGATGACCTTGATGTCCACGTCCCCGACTGCCACGAAGTCCTTGACCTGTCCGTACTTCGCCGAGTTCATGCCGTCTGACCATTCCTTCGCTATCTGCACCGCTCGCTCGCGGGAGTAGGCGAAGTCCGAGGAGTCCTTCGACGGCTTGTAGGTGACCGCATAGCGGACATTGCCCGCGCGGTCGAAGTTCTGCCCTATGCATTCGTAGATGCGCAGGAGTATGCTGCTCAGTGCCGGGAGTCCGCGCAGGAGCGGTCTGCCTCCGGTGAGTGCCGCGTAGACTATCCGCTCCGGGTGAGGGACGCTGCGGAGCGTGCCCTCGCTGTCCCTGACGGAATAGCTGCGCGCGAACGGGTCTCTGCCCGCGTTTATCACGACTGCCGAGATGTCGCCGTTCCATAGTCCTGCGATACGCCCGTGCTCCGGGTCTGCGACTATCTCCCCGACGGCACTGCCGTAGGTGAGGAGGCTGTCGAGGAACTCATCAGCAAAGCAGCCGATGCCCTTTCCGGTCAGCCCTACCGGTACGTCAGCGAGGAAGCGGTCGAGGCTGTCCTGCACGGTCTCGTCGGTGCAGACTACCCTGAATCCGCCCGTGAGACGGATCACCTTCATCAGCGCCGCGTCGATGAGCGGCACTGCGAAGCGCAGCCTGTCGTAGAGATCGCGCTCGAACGGCTCCACCGCCGCCGGCAGCGTGATACTGCCCGGTCCCTGCCGCAGTGCCGGAACGAGCTCCGGGGAAGCGGCGCGGGCGGGCTTCTTCTTTTTGAATAGCTTCATATTCTCTCCTTTCGTGTGAGTTCAGCTCCGGCTCACCGACAGCGCGACGAGCTCGTCGCCGCGCTCTGCGAGTACCTCCATCACGAAGTAGCGCATATCGTCCATCGCGTGATCGTTCTCCTTTATGGGAGCGTCCGTGCCCGAGCTCTCGTTCCAGCGGTATAGGCTGAATTCGCGCAGGATATCCCTGCACTGCTCATTGAACATGAGCTTGTTCTGCCGCAGCGCCGAGCTGACGTGCCGTATCCCTGTGACTACGTCGTTGTCTGCCTTCACGACTCTGAAGCGCGAGTGTCTGCGGATACACTCGATGAAGCTCGCGGCGGAGGGATCGACGATGACCTTGTCTATCGTGTGTCCCTCCGCAAGCTCCTCCAGAGCCGCGTAGTGCTCCTCGTCCGTGCGGGAAACTCCCTCTCTTTTCGAGGAATAATAGTACTCCTTCAGACGGTGCCAGACGTCGCCGCGGAGTCCCCACAGACCAAATGAGGCTGGATTGACTGTGCCGTAATCGCAGGAGATGACGAAGCGCTCGCATTCGACCTCTCCGGCATAGACGTGCTTTTCCCGCTCGAACATCGGGTAGACCGTCCCCTCTGAGGCGGTCCATTTGCCGAGCACGAAGCGATCGTAGAAGGCGCCTGAATAGAGCCTTTCGTAGCGTCTCTTCATTGCCTCCGAGAGCGATGGGTTGTCGTCCATCGTGAAGCGGATATAGAGGGCGCGCTTTTCGCGGCGCTTCTTTATCCACTCGCAGTAGAACCAGTGGGCTGGGTTGTCGGGGTTGCAGTTGAACCACATCTTCGAGCCCGCGACCGAGCACCTCGCGAGCGCCTGCTCCACGAACGAGCGCGGCATGAGTGCCACCTCGTCGAGGAAGACGCCTGCGAGCGTGATGCCTTGTATGAGCGCTGCCGAGCCCTCGTCCCTGCCTCCGAAGAGGTAGAACCTGCTCGTGCGCCCGAGGAACGTGACATCAAAGCAGCTCTGGCTAAGCCTGTCCGTACACCGGAAGCCGCACTCGCTGAGCATTCTCAGCAGCGGCACGACGACGTTGCGGCGCAGCGAGGTGACGGTCTTCCCGCACATCGCGAAGGTGCCGCCGTCGAATGAGCTGCACGCCCATATCACGAAGCCCAGCGACATTGATGTGGTCTTGCCGCTCCTGACCGCGCCGTCGCAGATGATCGCGTCGTATCCGCGGTATTCCGGCATTTTCCACCAGTTCACAGTGAGCCTTTGCTTGGCTGAGAGCTTCTTAACTGTCAATCGGCTCACACTCCTCACCGGGAGCGGTCAGAGCCTCAAGGAGGCTCTCCGCCTTGTTCCTTTCGGAGAATGCGGTGCCGAGCTCAAAGAGCTTCTCGAGCGCCTTGAGCCTGTCGAACAGCTTCACCTCAACGCCCCCGCCCTTCACGCGCTTTATCTCAGAGACGTTGTAGAGGTCGAGCCCCTCGATGACCGAGGGCGGCGGGAGCTCGTCGCAGAACACGAGGTATACCGCGTCCGTGCAGCTCCCGAAGGCGAGCCTGCGAAGTCCGGCAGAGACGATGTCCGGGTCGGCGAGGGCTTCCCTCATCGACTCTATCTTCTCCCTGCACGGCCTGCTCGCAAGGCACGCTGCCCCGTCGGCGAGAGCGGTCTCCCTCGGGAAACCCGCCCTCACCGCAGCCTCTGTGACATCTCCGAGCAAAGCGTAGTACGAGCGGAATGCGCTGCGCTTGGCTCTTGCGTCGTTTGATGACATAAAAAAACTCCCTTCCGAACGGCTTCTGGGTGAGTGCCGTTCACAAGGGGTCTGAAATCGGGGCGCATTCAATGCTTTCCCGTTGAATATTGAAAAATTTTTTCTGAGCTTTGTATGACTGCACAAAAGACACTGCTGTATTTTGTGCGGAATAAACAAATACCCCGCGGCGGAGAGGGTTTGCAATCCCGCGGAGAATGTGGTATACTGTTATTGTACGACAAAGCAGAGCTCCGGAGGTGAATGCGTTGAGCCGGCTTATCGACAAAGCCACTGTACTTTTTATATGTGCCATAGCCTTCGGCATGGCTGATTCCTTCAGCGCGCCCGTCGTGGGACTGCTCGTATCCATGACGCTGTCCGGATTGGTGCAGATATTCACCGGGAAGCCGGCGGCGTCGGTGATGATAGCCGCTGCGGCAGCTGCGTGCGTGCCGTTCCCGATAATGCTGTGTGCGCTGCCGCTGATGCTGCTGGATTCGCTCAACGAGAGACGTCCGTGGCTGCTGCTGCCGGCAGTCTTTGCGGTGAAGTCGGCGCTGAGTATTCCCGTGAGCGGACTGCTGGTGATAGCAGCGGGGTGCGCGGTGTCGCTGCTGCTCTATCTGAGGGTCTCCGCGCTCGAGAAGACCGTGAGCCGCATGACCTCCCTCCGCGACGAAGCCGCCGAGCGGAACATCAGTCTCTCGCGGCAGAATCAGCTCCTCTCCGAGGCACAGGACAATGAGGTGCGCCTCGCGACGCTCTCCGAGCGCAACCGCATCGCCCGCGAGATACACGATAACGTCGGGCATATGCTCACGCGGTCGCTTTTGCAGTCGGGTGCGCTCATGGTCATAAACAAGGACGAAAACCTCGCCGAGCCGCTGAAAAGTCTGCACGATACCATCGACAGCGCTATGACCAGTATCCGCGCGAGCGTCCACGACCTCCATGACGATTCCGTCGATCTGCGGAGGATAATCGAGGAGAGCGCGGCTTCGGTGTCTGACCGCTTCACTACGGAGATAAGGTACGATGTTTCGGCTGAGATGCCGGGCAGACTGCGGTTCTGTATTGCGGGAGTGGTGCGGGAGGCGCTCTCCAATGCGGTGAAGCACTCGGCGGGCGACCGTATCCGCATAACCATGCTCGAGCACCCGGCATTCTACCAGCTCCTCGTCGAGGACAACGGGAAATGCTCGGAGATAGGGGAGACGGGGATAGGTCTCTCGAATATGACCGACCGCGCAAGGTCGGTCGGCGGAACTATCAGCTTTACGCCCTCTGACAAGGGGTTCCGCGTGTTCATGTCAATTCCAAAGGCTCAGGAGGACTTATGAATATAGTAGTCATCGACGACGACAAGCTCGTCGCGCTCTCGCTGAAAACGATACTCGAGAGCACCCAGCAGATAACAGTTGCGGCTATCGGCTCCGGCGGCGAGGAGGCATTGCCGCTCTACAGAAAGCATTCGCCAGACGTCCTGCTCATGGACATACGCATGGGCGGCATGGACGGTATCGAAGCCGGTCAGCAGCTCCTCCGCGAGTTTCCCGACGCGAGGATACTCTACCTCACGACCTTCGCGGACGATGAGTACATAATAAAAGCCCTCGGCATGGGTGCCAAGGGTTACATACTGAAGCAGGATTTCGAGAGCATCGCGCCTGCGCTCGAGGCAGTCATGCGCGGGCAGAGCGTCTTCGGGGAGAAGATAGTCACTAAGCTCCCGGAGCTCATGAAGCAGCGGGAGGAGTACGATTTCGAGGCGCACGGGATAAACGCCAAGGAGCGCGAGATCATGGAGCTCGTCGCACGCGGGCTCAGCAACAAGGAGATAGCGGGGGAGCTTTTCCTCGGAGAGGGGACAGTGCGGAACTACCTGAGCACGCTCCTCGAGAAGCTCGCTCTCCGCGACCGAACGCAGCTCGCGGTGTACTATTACACCGAGGTGCGGAAGGCGTAGGGACTGTGCGCGGAGGAAAATTTTTCGGTTTTAAGGAAACTTTAAGATTATTTTAAGCAAAGGGGGATATACTCATAATTGGATTAAGTAATCCCCCAATTCCCCTTCTATATTTAATTCATTTTATTTCAAGGCTATGCTTTCGGGCATGGCTTTTTTATTTGCGGCAGCGTGACGCTGCACCCGGACACGCTGCCGCTCGTAAACTCGCTCACTCTCATCAACGACCTTACCCGTGCATCGCATACTGAACAGGTGTCAGGCGTCAGGTTACAGGTGTCAGATGTAGGGGCGCCCTTCGGGCGTCCGCGTTCATCTTATGCGGTCGGTGTCACTTCCCCGCGACAGCCTTTGCAGTCTCGAGGGCTATCTCCATCATGGTGCGGAAGGTGGTCTGACGCTCCTCCGCAGAGGTGGAAAGACCCCTGAGCGGACAGTCGGAAACGGTGAGGATGCACAGGGCGTTCTTTCCGGCGCGGGCTGCGTTCATATAGAGAGCCGCGGCTTCCATTTCAATGCCGAGGACGCCCATTTTCTGCCAGTCCGCGAGACTGTCGGCGTCGTCGTAGAAGGTGTCGCTGGAGAGGATATTCCCGACGTGGTACGCCGCACCGGACTGCTTTGCAGCCTCGACTGCCGCAGAGAGCAGCTCCCACGAAGCCGTCGGAGCGTAGGTGCCGGGGAGACGGTACTGTGAGGCATAGGCGGAGTTGGTGCTCGCGCTCATACCGATTATGACGTCGCGGAGCTGAACGCTGTCCGCGACCGCGCCTGCCGTGCCGACCCTGATGATGTTCTGCACGTCATATTCGTTGAAGAGCTCCCACGAATATATCCCTATCGAGGGCATACCCATGCCGCTGCCCTGCACGGACACCGGTACGCCCTTGTAGGTGCCGGTATATCCGAGCATTCCGCGCACCTCGTTGTAGAGGACGGGGGAGTCGAGGTAGTTCTCTGCGATGAATTTAGCGCGGAGCGGGTCGCCGGGCATGAGGACTGTCGGGGCGATGTCGCCTTTTTTAGCGTTGTTATGAGGTGTGGGCATAGGTATTCCTCCTTTGTATCAGCCGCGTCTGAGCAGCTTTTTTACTGTGATGAGCAGGGCTTTGTAGTTGCTGATGACGATCGCCGCGAAAAGCACGGTCAGCCAGAGGTAGTGGAGCTTCGGCTGGAATACCGCGAAGCAGCACATCAGTATCAGTGCGGTAGTGTTCAGCAGCGACTTGATGCCGTTGAAGCGGAAGGGGACGTAATATCTGGCGTCGATGATACGCGCCCAGAAGCAGATGAAGTAGCTCAGGAAGGTCGCTATCGCGGCGCCCTGGATGCCCCACTCCGGTATCAGGCAGATGTTCATGACGATGTTCACCGAGCAGGCTGTGAGAGCCGTCCAGAAGCTGTTTTTCGTGTGCTTGGTGGCGGAGTAGATACTGCCGAGGAACTGGTTGAGACACATAAACAGCACTGCGGCGATCAGCACAGGCGCGTAGAGATAGACGTCGCCGTACTCGGAGTAGGTCGTGGAGACTACGAAGAAGCCGGTGACTGGCTTTATCAGCAGGAGAAGCCCCGCGGAGGCGATGAAAAGCATTGCCTCGTATGCACTGTAGACACGCTCGTAGAATATGCTGCGGTCCTTGGAGTCGTTCTCGGTTATCGCGGACATATTCCACGCCTGGAAGAAGATAGTCGAGACCATTGAGATGAGGTTGGGGATACGGTTCGCGTAGCCGTAGATACCGACGGCTGATTCACCGAGCTGCACGCGGTCGCTGTGCATTTCCCTGATGAACATTCTGTCTGACAGGCTGGTTATCGTCCACATGACGATAGTGGGTATGAGCGGTGCCGCGAACCTCATCATCTCCCGCGCGAGCGGCTTGCTGAAATAGCGCATGGATACAAAGCTTTTCAGGTCTGCCACGAGGAACAGGAACACCGCGGAGAGGAGGTCGGAGAGTATGACCGCGAGCATGAAGCCGCGCACTCCCCAGTGGAAGCCCGCGATGAAGACGATGTTGAAGATGAACAGCGTCAGGGTAGCGAGAATGCCGTCGAGGGAGAAGAGCTTGACCATGTCGCGCGAGCGCACGAACTGCTGGCACTGCATTCGCAGTGAGGAGGTCAGGACGTAAATGATGAGCAGTATGGTGTAGCCCTTGATGAAGTCGAGCGCGGGGATATTGCTTATCAGCGGGACGACGAGCGCCATGACCGCCATGCCGGCGAGCGTTATCAGCCCGGACGTGGTGAAGACCTCGCGCTTGTCGTACTTCTTGTCAAGACCGAAGCGTATGAGGTACTCCTGAAGGGCGAAGGTGAATATCGGCTGGAGGAACAGCGCCATAGGCTCGAGGAGCTCCTTTATGCCGGAGCTTGCGGGGTCGAGGTGGCGCGAATAAAGGCGGGTCAGCAGTATGACGAGTATCTTCGACCCGAAGCTGCCTATCGCGAATATCATCGTATTGAATGCAAGTTTTTTGTATTTGTTCATCGTTATCTCCATTAAAATAGTGTGTATACATTTCATTATAACACGTCCGGAGGGATTTGTCACTATTTTTTTCTGAATTTGCGTGAGTTGGCAGAGAATTAAAAAGTTTTTATGAACAAACGCATTTGCTATTGACAAGTTAGTGAAAATTGTATATAATTATCTTACGCGATACACCGGATTCTGTAGAGGAGGTATAAACATGAGTCAGAAATTCTACATCAACGATGACACAGGCATTATCCTTGCCAATATCAACGGAGCGGCTGCTCCCGCGGCGGCAAAGGAACTCGTCGCAGGCACTACTGACGCCGCTGCTGAAAAGCACGTCCCGGTCTGTCAGACGGAGGACGGCAAGGCTGTAGTTACTGTCGGTTCTGTTGAACACCCCATGCTCCCCGAGCACTTTATCGAGTGGATCGCCGTGAAGACCGACGCGGGGCTGTATTTCAAGTACCTGAAGGCTGGCGACAAGCCGTCGGCTACCTTCGATATCGGCAGCGAGACTGTCGAAGAAGTCTTCGCATACTGCAATCTTCACAAGCTCTGGAAAGCATGAATCAAGGAGGAAAATCACAATGGCTAACAAATACGCAGGAACAAAGACCGAGC
>JAFRXR010000112.1 GCA_017443395.1 Ruminococcus sp.
CGCGGAATAGCCCGCCTGCTCCGGCTCGAGGCGTATCCCGCTCGTCGTGTTGACGATCCGCCCGAAGCCGTTCTGCTGCATTTTCGGTATGAAATGATAAGCGATCATCATCGGCGCGATAGTGTTTATCCTGAAGCTTTGCTCGTAGTCCTCCGCGGGAGTTTTCAGGAAATCCGTCCTGTACGCGACCTGTATGCCGGCGTTGTTGAGCACGATATCCACCGTGACTCCGAGCCCGTCGATCTCAGCGAGCATAGCCTCTACCTGAGACAGCTCGGAGAACTCTGCTCCCACCGCATAAGCCTCAACTCCGAGAGCTCTTGCCTCACCGAGTATCGCCGCGCAGTGCGCCTTTGTACGTCCATGAACTATGAGGTTGCAGCCGCGCTCAGCAAGAAACAGCGCAGCCCCGTGTCCGATACCGCGTGCAGCGCCCGTGACGAGCGCCCAGCGGCCATTTACGTCGATCATAAGAATACCTCCTTGGGCAGTTATTTGTCTAATTGTACCATATCCCGCAGCATATTTCAAGGGCTTTCCGCAGATTTTTCACCCGCCGTCATACGCCTTATCAGGAGCGCCCCGTTCTCCCTGAGCCACCTGTGCCAACGGTCGTACTCCGGGAACACTCGGTACACCTCCGCATAGAAGCTGCGCGAGTGGTCCATGTGCAGCCTGTGGCACAGCTCATGTACTACCACGGAATCCAGCACCTGCGGCGGAGCAGCCATGAGCAGGCAGTTGAAATTCAGATTCCCCTTGGAGGTACAGCTGCCCCACTTTGTCTTCTGATGACGTATTGTTACCCGCCCGTATGTCACCCCGAGCAGAGCGGCGTAGTACCTTACCCGCTCCGGCACGATCTCACCGGCGCGGCGCGTCATCTCAGCGATATCCTGCGCAGTGAACGGCTCGAGCTTTTCCAGCTCAAGAGCCCGCCTGCGCACTTTTTCCGCATGGATCTCTATCCAGTGTCGGTTCTTCCCGATGAACGCATATATCTCCCTGTAGGAGCATCTAAGCGGTGCCCTTACGACGAGTCTTCCGTCGTCGTAGATCTGCATGGCTATAGTCTTGCGCTTGCTGCGGATGATCTCAGCATTCTGTATAATTGTTTCGATGTCCGGCATATCTTCTCCTTGAAATCTGATCTTTAGCTACATTATACAGCAGCCGCCGCACAAAATCAAGTCTCCTCCCGGTATTCATCTTCGTGAGACTGCTCACGCTCAGTCTCGTCCGCACAGGAGATCTCCTCCTGCTCCCGGACGCGCTCATAATAGCCCTTCAGCGCCGCGAACGGCATGAACTGCATGGCACGATCCTCATTTTTCATTCTGTTCACCTCCTGACATCAGCCCTTGTGTCCGCCGACGAGCGTGTTCCGCATTCTTCCGGTCGCGCAGCCAAGGTAGTTCAGCCCCTTCAGCAGCGCATTCTTGCCGTATCTCCGGCGTATCGAGACCATCGCTGACTCGAGCCGCTCCTCGCGGGCGTCCCCATCGAAGTCATCGAAGAAATTGAGCTGCCTGCCGCATTCCTCTGTGAGCTCCGTCAGCGCTATCCCTATCTGCCGGATACTGTGCTCCGGCTCGACCTTTTCCGCGAATATCCTCTCGAATTCAGCCCGTATCTTTTTTATCGAGCACGTCGCCTGGGGGAGCTTCGCCGAGCCGCCGGACGCCGGTATGCAGTCCTTTGAGTAGCGTATGAACAGGGATATCCCGCCGGCATACAGTCCGTTCCCGACCATTTCGAGCACGAGGTTCTCGACCATTTCCTTCATGACGATGAGCGCGTCATCGGCGCAGTAGTCGCTGAACAGTATCTGGCTGTTGGAGAGCGAATGGCTCTTCGGCTCATACCTGTGGATATCCTCCATAGTACACGGCTCGCGACCCCATGCGTGGTCGATGATGAACTCAGCCTTTACGCCGAACTCCTTGTAGAGCGCCTGCTCCGGCATCTCCGCTATCCCGCGCATATCACAAACGCCGAACTTCGCGAGCCTGCGGACAGTCCCCCTGCCGAAGCCCCAGAAATCCGTGAGCGGCTGGTGACTCCACATATACTTCCTGTACATACCCTCATTGAGCACTCCGATGTGCCCCGGGACGTGCTTCGCGACTATATCCATCGCGACCTTTGCGAGGTACAGGTTCGTACCGATACCGGCGGTCGCGCAGATACCGGTCTCCTCCATTACCGCGTCCATGAGCATCTGCGCGATCTGCTTAGGGGTTTTTCTGTACGTTCTGAGGTACGGCGTGATGTCGATAAACACCTCGTCGATCGAGTAGACGTGGATATCATCGGGGGAGATATACCGCAGATAGACGCCGTATATCTGAGCAGAGACCTCCATGTACTTCCTCATCTGCGGGACGGCGATCTCGTACTTTATGCTCTTGGGTATCTCGAAAAGCCTGCTGCGGCTCTTTACGCCGAGTGCCTTCATCGCGGGGGATACCGCAAGTGTTATCGCTCCGCTGCCGCGGGAGGGATCAGCGACCACGAGGTTGACCCTGAACGGGTCGTATCCGCGCTCGACGCACTCCACGCTCGCATAGAAGCTCTTCAGGTCGATACAGAGATATATCCTGTCCATTGTGGTCCTCCCTTCAGCTTGCCGAAAGTATGTTCTGTACATTTATGATATCACAGAACATTCGTTTTGTCAAGGCTTTTTTGAAATTTTTGAAAGGTAATTTTTCACTCGGTGGGACATCGTGCGAATATTGACACAGACCCCGGTATGTGATATGATAATGACAAATAAAACCAGCTGTGAAGGAGATGTCACACCGCAATGAAGGAAAACAGCCAGTTCAGCATATTGTTCCCGTATTACGAGGATACGAAGTATAAGCAGCTCTCCGAGGCTGCCTGCCACGACCTCGGTCTCGACACGCTCTGCCGCGAGCTCACCTCAAGCACCAAGGAGCAGAACCTCATCATGAGCGTCATCTCGAATATGACCGCAGACACGCGCGTGGCACTGTACAGACAGAAGGTCTTCGCGGATATC
>JAFRXR010000113.1 GCA_017443395.1 Ruminococcus sp.
CAAAGCTCGTGCTCATCACCGGCGACGGACGCATACTCTACCACCACTACTCCTCGAATCAGGGTCAGCCGCTCGACAAGATAGTGGATCAGGTCAAGATCATCTACTCCTCGATGAACCCGAACATCACCATAAAGGGCTCGGCAGTCACCGGCTACGGCGAGGACCTCATAAAGTCCGGCCTTTCGATAGATCACGGTATCGTCGAGACCGTCGCGCACTTCAAGGCTGCGGCTTACTTCTGCCCCGACGTTGACTTCATCATCGACATCGGCGGACAGGATATCAAGTGCTTCAAGATCAAGAACAAGAGCATCGACAGCATAATGCTCAACGAGGCTTGCTCGTCGGGCTGCGGCTCGTTCATACAGACCTTCGCAATGGCGCTCGGCTACGACATCGCTGAGTTCTCCCAGCTCGGACTTTTCGCCGAGCACCCCGTAGACCTCGGCTCACGCTGCACGGTATTCATGAACAGCTCAGTAAAGCAGGCGCAGAAGGACGGTGCGACCGTCGAGGACATCTCCGCGGGACTTTCGTCGTCTATCATCAAGAACGCGATATACAAGGTGATACGCGCGAAGTCGCCGGATGAGCTCGGAAAGAACATCGTCGTGCAGGGCGGTACCTTCCTCAACGACGCAGTGCTGCGCTCGTTCGAGAAGGAGCTCGGCAGGAACGTTATCCGCCCGGCTATCTCGGGACTTATGGGCGCTTTCGGCTGTGCCCTCTACGCGAAGGAGCGCTCCGACGGCGCCTCAAAGCTCATTCCGAAGGACGAGCTCGAGAACTTCACCTACACCTCCCGCAATGCGCAGTGCGGCGGCTGTACTGCGAACTGTCAGCTCAACATCATCAGCTTCGGCAAGGGACGCCGCTTCATCTCGGGCAACCGCTGCGAAAAGGGCGGCGGAGCGGTCAGCCGCAGCAAGATACCGAACCTCTACGAATACAAGTACGACAGTATCATAAATATGGTCAGCAACGGTCAGCCGAAGCGCCCGCGCGCGAGGGTGGGACTGCCGCTCGCGCTCGGCTTCTACGAGCAGCTCCCGTTCTGGCACACGCTGTTCACCACGCTCGGCTTCGAGACAGTGACCTCCAGCGAGAGCTCACGCGAGATGTACTACCTCGGTCAGCACACTATCCCCTCGGATACGGTCTGCTACCCGGCGAAGCTCGCGCACGGACACATCGAGGATCTCCTTGACAAGGGCGTGGACTTCATCTTCTACCCCTGCATGAGCTACAATATCGACGAGGGCGACAGCGACAACCACTTCAACTGCCCTGTTGTTGCGTATTATCCTGAGCTCCTCCTCGCGAACAACGCAAGGCTGAACTCGAAGAACTTCATTCACCCCTACCTCGACCTCAATATCCGCAAGAACGTTATCCGCGTATTGTCGGAATCGCTGAAGCAGTACAACGTCCGGGGCAAGATACCGGCGGCTGTGGACGCGGCATACGAGGCGCTGGAAAGACACCATGCAGTGATAGCCTCGAAGGCGAGAGAGATAATCTCGCAGGCGCGCGCGGAGGGACGCAAGATAATCGTCATCGCGGGACGCCCGTACCACATCGACAAGGAGATAAACCACGGCATACACAAGCTCGTGACGAGCCTCGGCATGGCGGTAGTCACCGAGGACAGCGTCGCGCAGCTCGCCCACACGCCCAAGCTCGGTGTGCTCAACCAGTGGACGTACCACTCGAGACTTTACCGCGCCGCAAAGTACGTCACCACGCAGCCTGATATGCAGCTGATACAGCTCGTGTCATTCGGCTGCGGCATAGACGCCGTCACCGGTGACGAGGTGCGTGCGATACTTGAGGGCGGCGGAAAGCTCTACACGCAGCTCAAGATAGACGAGATAAACAACCTCGGTGCGGCAAGGATAAGACTGAGGAGCCTTGTGGCGGCTATTGACCAAAAGTAACGCGGAATAATGGGATTCCAAAGGGGCGACTGTCCCTTTGGCGGAGTCCGGAGGCAGCGCCTCTGGTCGCTTCGCTTTCAGCTTTCAAGGCGAAGCGAAATAAAACCGAAGGGCTACCCTAACCGGGTCCGTGACCCTCTGCCTTTTGGGCATCTCCCTACACTGTAGGGAGTCACCGCAAGAGGTGAATTCAAAAACGATCCAGTGAATCGTTTTTCGAGAGGTGACTCCCCGCAGTGCGGGGAGATGTCAGCGGAGCTGACAGAGGGGTTGGACCCGAAGGGTCGCTCTGTAAGATAAGCAGTTTCGCAAATCTTTGATTTGCAGAAAATGCTATATGCATAGCTGAGGGCGTCTCCTTGTCGCCTCAACGTGAAAACAATCCTTGCGACCGGTGACGGCCGCACGAAAACGGGACGCCGATGACGCTGTCCCTTACACAAAAACCACGGATTCTGGGAGGAACGATTATGCCAGAATATGCAAAATTCACCGAGGATATGATAAAAACTCATACTATCCTCGTTCCGGATATGCTTCCGGTACATTTCAAGCTGCTCATCGCCATTTTCGAGGCGAAGGGCTACAAAATGGAGCTGCTCCAGAACGACAGCCGTGCCGTCGTTGACGAGGGACTGAAAAATGTCCACAACGACGCCTGCTACCCCGCGCTGCTCGTTATCGGGCAGTTCATGGACGCCCTCAACAGCGGAAAGTACGACCCCGACAAGACCGCCCTGCTCATCACGCAGACCGGCGGCGGCTGCCGTGCGTCGAACTATATCCACCTGCTGCGCAAGGCAGTGGACAAGAACTACCCGCAGGTGCCTGTAGTTTCGCTGAATTTCAGCGGACTTGAGAAGGACAGCGCGTTCAGGATATCCGCACCGATGTTCCTGAAGCTGCTGTACGCAGTGCTCTACGGCGACCTGCTGATGACCTGCTACAACAAGTGCCGCGCATACGAGATAAACAAGGGCGAGTCGAAGAAGGTGCTCGAAAAGTGGGAGCACCGCCTCGGGAACATCTTCCGCAAGGGCAGCAAGCGCTATCTCAAGACCAAGCAGCTCTACCGCATGATACTCGACGATTTCGCGGCGATAAAGCTCTCGGACGAGAAGAAGATAAGGGTCGGCATAGTCGGCGAGATCTACGTCAAGTACTCGCCGCTCGCGAACAATCACCTCGAGGACTTCCTGATCTCGGAGGGCTGCGAGCCTGTTGTGCCGTCGCTGCTCGAGTTTGTCATGTACTGCGCTGCGGGGACCTTCAACGATGCGAAGATATACGACCACACCACCAAGGAGTCGATATTCAACAAGATCGGCTATAAGCTGATATACGCGAAGCAGAAGGAGCTCATCAAGGTCATGAAGGAGCACGGCGCGTTCGAGCCGCTCCACGACTTTGAGCACCTCAGACATCTTGCAGACAAGTACATAAATCAGGGAGTAGTCATGGGCGAGGGCTGGCTGATACCGGCAGAAATGGCTGCGCTGGCGAAGTCCGGCGTGGAGAACATCATCTGCACACAGCCCTTCGGCTGCCTGCCGAACCACATCGTCGCAAAGGGAATGTCCCGCGCGATAAAGCAGGATAACCCGAACGCGAATATCGTCGCTATCGACTATGATCCCGGCGCGACGCGCGTAAACCAGGAGAACCGCATAAAGCTCATGCTCGCGAACGCAAGAAGATAAATACAGAAACGATACATCAGGGAAAATACGGGGGAGCATATGATAAAAACTCGGTCAGGCGAGACGGTCACTACGAATGAGGGGCAGAACAGGCTCCTGAAAAAGCTCTACGGGACGGTCCCGGGGAGGTGCGCCCTGAAGGTGCTCACTGCGCCCGTGGTCTCGGCAGTTGCCGGACTGTTCATGGATTCACCGCTGTCGGTGCCGATGATAAAGCCGTTCATCAGGCGCAGCGGGATAGATATGTCGCAGTATCTGGGCGGGAAATTCCGCAGCTACAACGCTTTCTTCACCCGCCGGATACGTCCGGAGGCGCGCCCGATAGACACCGAGCCCCGCCACTTTATCAGCCCCTGTGACTCCAAGCTGACGGTCTACCCGATATCACGGAAGAGCGTTTTCCGGATAAAGGACTCGTACTACCGCGTGGCTGACCTGCTGAACAACAAGTTCCTCGCGAGGCGCTACGAGGGCGGACTGTGCATGATATTCCGCCTTGAGGTGGACGACTACCACCGCTACTGCTACATCGACGACGGCACCAAGACCGGCAACACCTATATCCGCGGCGTCCTGCACACGGTCAATCCTATAGCGCTCGAGCGGTACAACTTCTACAAGCGCAACTGCCGCGAATACACGATACTCCACACGAATAATTTCGGGGACGTGGTGCAGGTCGAGGTCGGCGCTATGATGGTGGGGCGGATATGCAACCGCCACAGCGAGGGCGTGATAAGGCGCGGCATGGAGAAGGGCTGCTTTGAGTTCGGCGGATCGACGGTAGTGCTTCTCGCGGAGCGCGGGAAGGTACGCATAGACCGCGATATCCTGCGGAATTCCGCGGAGGGTGCGGAGACTATCGTCAAATACGGCGAGAGGATAGGCTGCGCCGGATAACAGAGGGATTCCAAAGGGTACCTGTACCCTCTGGCAGGGTGTGGGACAGCGTCCCACAAAAGCGAAAAGAGCTCCGCAAGGGGTGAATTGCAAACCGATCCGGTGAATCGTTTTGCAAGAGGGGACGCCCTGCGATAGAGGGCGTCCCCTTGCTGCGTTTAAGGACAAAGATGTCTGCGACTGTAAGGTCGCACGAAAAATACGGGTCGATGTAGGCATCGACCCCTACATCCTGATACCTGATACCTGACACCTGACCCCTGATACCTAAAAAAGACGACCCTACAGGTCGTCTTTTTTCACAATTCATTTCTGTTTTCGAGTGCCTTGTAGAGCGTGACCTCATCCGCGTATTCGAGGATACCGCCGACAGGCAGTCCGAACGCCAGACGTGTCACCTTCACGCCGAGCGGCTTCAGCAGATTTGCTGCGTACATCGCCGTAGCGTCGCCCTCAACAGTGGGGTTGGTCGCCATGATGACCTCCTCCACGCCGCCCTGCGATATCCTTGCGAGCAGCTCGCGGAAGCGCAGCTTGTCCGGGGTGATGCCGTCCATAGGCGAGAGCAGTCCGTGCAGGACGTGGTAAACGCCGTTGTATTCGCGGGTGCGCTCAAAGGCAGTGACGTCCTTGGGTCCCTCGACCACGCATATCACGCTGTGATCGCGCTCGTCATCGGAGCATATCGGGCAGATCTCACGCTCGGTGAGGTTCTGGCAGCACCTGCAGCTGCGGACGTTCCTCTTTGCGTCGAGAAGCGCCTGAGCGAACTCGCTCACCTCCTCGTCGTTCATCGACATGACATGATAAGCCAGCCTCTGCGCGGATTTCATGCCGATACCCGGCAGCGAGGCGAACTTCTCCGCGAGAATGACGAGCGGGAGAGCGTTATGGTCAGCCATTTTATCTTAGAAAAGACCGGGGAGCGATACTCCGCCAGTGATCTTGCTCATCTCTTCCTCAGTGGTAGCCTCGACCTTGTTGACAGCCTCGTTCACAGCGCTGATGATGAGATCCTGGAGCATCTCGATGTCCTCGGGGTCAACGACCTCGGGCTTGAGAGTAAGGGACTTGAGCACCTTCTTGCCCGAAACAGTTACCTCAACGGCACCGCCGCCGGCAGTTGCGGAGAAGTCTCTCTGCTCGATGTCCTCCTGGAGCTCTGTGATCTGATCCTGCATCTTCTGAGCCTGACGGATCATGGAGTTCATGTTCTGAGCGCCGCCGCCCATGTTCTTCGGTATTCTTGCTTTCATTTCAAATTCTCCTTACAGTTATTATTGGTTATTATCAACAGCTGTTTCGATGCTGCTGTCAATGGCTTTTTTTATGAGCTGCTCCGCCATGCTCTTCTGCTCCTCGGCAGTGGTAGCGCAGCGGGCGCGTATGACGTATCTCTTGCCGAGCACCTTTGAAATGGTCGAGCCGAGCGATACTGCGTTCTCGCGCACCTTGAACAGCGTGATGAAGAAGCGGTTCTGCGAGGTGATGAAGATGACGTTCCCCGCGGTCTGAGCGTAGGAGCCGTCAAGACTGCCCGCAACAGAGGGGTTTACCTTGCGGAACTCCTCGAGCACGTCATTCCAGCGCTCGAGCGGCTTGAGGTCCTCCATGCGCAGCTTTTTGAGGTCGATGTCCGGGACGGGCTCAGCCTCTCCGGAGGGACCGTTCGCAGTGAGCACCTCGGGCTCGGCAGGTCTGCCGGGGGAGGCTTTTGCCATGCGCGGAGCGGAATTGATCTTGTTCTCCAACTGTTTTATTTTATCATATATTTCGGAATTGTCAATACCCTCAGCCGTATTTTTTACGCCTGAGCAGAGCTTTATCAGCGTCATCTCAAACTCTACGCGCTGGTTCATGACCTTTGGCATACGCTCGCGGCACTGCTGGAGGGCGTTGAGCCTGTCCATTACCGTCGGGAGATCGGTCTTTGCGGCGAGCTCCCTGAGCTTTTCGAGCTCGTTCGGCATACACACTATCAGCTCCGCAGCCGTATCCGGCGAGGCGAGCATCAGCATGACGTTTCTGAGCTGTGCGATGAGCTCCTCGCAGAGCCTTGCCAGATCCTTGGACATATCGTACAGTGAGCCGGTTATCGCGAGGGCGCGCGGGGTGTCGTTATCGGAGATCGCCCCGAGCATATCGTAGAGGTACTCGCGGCCGGCTATCCCTGCCGCATTGGAGACCGCTGCCGCGTCGATGTCGCCGGTGTAGACCGAGCACCTGTCGAGCAGCGATACCGCGTCACGCATACCGCCGTCAGCGAGCCCGGCTATCATGTCCGCGCCGTCGTCAGTGAGGGGGATATTCTCCTGAGAGGCGATGAATTTAAGTCTCGCTGCGATATCCGCCGACCTTATCCTGCGGAAGTCGTAGCGCTGACAGCGCGAGGTTATGGTCGCGGGGACCTTGTGTATCTCGGTGGTCGCGAGAATGAACTTCACATACGGAGGCGGCTCCTCCATTATCTTCAGGAGGGCATTGAAAGCGCTCTGCGAGAGCATATGCACCTCGTCGATGATGTATACCTTGTACTTGCAGAGCTCCGGTGTGTAGATAACGCCCTCACGAAGCTCACGGATATCGTCC
>JAFRXR010000114.1 GCA_017443395.1 Ruminococcus sp.
CGCACATACCGCTCGACAGCATTGCGGTGTTCACTAACAAGCATTTCAAATTCGCTCATATCCTCACCTCCTGATTTTTATTTGAAAGCGCTTTCATTTATATAGTCGGAGAATTTGGGTAAAAGGTTCAGTCTGTGTAAAATAAATTATAGCACATCTTTATCATATATGCAAATAACTTTGTAAGTTTGCAAGTTCACCTGAGGATTGAAAAGTCAATCAGCTGAAAAAGAAATGAACATAGCCCTATGTTAAGAGACTATGTTCATATTGGTAGCATTTTCTTGTCGGATTGATACTGCTAATTGCCTAAGTTTCTATTTGGGTGTTCTACAAAGCTGATATCATGTGCGGTCTCGGGTGCGCTCGCGCTGAGCTCCCTCATCGTACCGCAGGTCAATGTCAGTGCGGACGAGCTGCGCGGGGAGACCGTCGTGACCTCCGCAGCCGCAGAGCCCGACACTTCCGTGTCACAGACTACCACTGCGCCTACGCCAGAGGGCTTTACCACTACTACCACCACCGCACCGCAGGACGTCCCGCAGGAGACCGGCGTCGGATTCAGGGTCACCGTTGTGGACGGCGGCTCATTTCAAGTATATGAAGGTTATGAGCCCGTCCCCGGAGTTGAGATGAAGTTCATCAAGATAACGGGCTATGATTCGCCAGATGAAGCCGTTAAAGCCGGTGACTACGAGGTGCTTGACGAATGGACGAGCGATGACTTACGGTTATACGGGCACGTGACGCCGCTTATGACAAGGGAGCAGATAGATGAGAATGCGTTCTACTGTCTGTATGCGCCCGAGCTGCCCGAGGGGTGGGTCTATTTCAAAGAAGTTTATGACGGCGAAAGGTATACCGATGTAGAGCAGGACTATGTGCTCTCTCCGAATCTGCTCAACTGGCTCCCTCTTGGAAATGAATATAGAGTGGAACTCAGACATTACGATTATATCCCGGAGTCATATCCGGCGGAGGGGACGTTCTCGATCGACCTGACTGTATTTGATATGTATACATCAGAGAAGATAGACGTAGCACAGTTCTTGCTTACAAAAGGCACCTCCGATGAGCGTGTGGTCGAATTCGAGACGGAGAACGGTACGGCTCATGTTGACGGTATCCCGTATTATTTCTGGCAAAAATCACAGAACTATTCACAACAGTTTAAACTGAAGCTGAGGACTGTTACCGGTTTCTATGTTGGAGTGAAAGACTTCGTTCTCAATGCTAATGCGCTCAGCTGCGAGAGCCCGAATATCGAGCTGACCGCCTATATCGACAGCACGAAAGTTGGCGAGCCTGTCACGACTATCCCCGGCACGACTACCACACGTTATTTTTATACATATACTAACACCTATACCACGACAGCGGTCGATAAGTCATTCACTGGCGAGCCAGACGCATACTATTTCGTCGGTGTCGATATCTACCCGACCACTGTTGCCTATAACAGCGGGGATACGCTCGACCTCAGCGGGCTGCGTCTGAAATGCGACGTCGCGGAGCAGGTCAGCGATGACCCCAGGGACGGGTATGTGCATTCGACGTGCAATATCTACCCGAACTTCGACCCCGATGAGGTCACGGCGTACAGCAGTCAGAACAGTATAATGCTCGAGGCGGAGGACGGCACTATTTATAATTACGATGAGATGCCCGGGCTCCCGGACGGCGGGTATGTCGTGCGGGTCGAAGTGCTGGAATATTCGGGGCTGTATGATGTGATGTTCCAGTACGGAATATCAATTGGTGACGCTGAGGTGCCGGTCATCACCACTGCGACGTCTACGAGAGTTCCGGCTGACGTTACTGTTTCTACGACAACGACAGTCAGTCATGAGGTCGTTACCTCGACTACATCGACTCCTGCGTCAGTTCCTGTTCCCGGCGACGCCAACGGGGACGGTGAGGTCAATATGGCAGACGCGGTCGCGATAATGCGTTTGCAGGCTGACCCCGATGAGTTCGCACTCACTGAACAGGGCAGGAGAAATGCTGATGTCTCCGGAGGAGGGGACGGCGTGACCAATGCTGATGCCCTCGCGATACAGCAGTATGAAGCTGGTATACTCGTGACACTAAGCATCACGGAATGACAAAAGCCGCGCTCGTAAGAGCGCGGCTTTTCGCATAAGGGTAGACAAGCGGCGCGGAACGTGGTATAATTGTAAAAAACAGCGGAGGTAAGCATATGAACCAGCATACAAGATTCAACCTGCCGATATGCCTCGCGGTCGAGGAGGACGCATTCTTCCACACCGACGAGATAATCAGGCGGTATATCCCCGATATGATCGGTCAGAAGACGGTCATCGTATCCGAGCAGTTCCTCATCGACATCTACCGTGAGAAGATCGACGACATCAGCCATGATTTCGGCGGTGCTGAGATAATCACCATGAACAGCGCGAGCTTCGACGAGGCTGTCGCTATCGCAAAGAAGGTCTGCATGGAGGAGATAAAGGTCATCATCGGCTTCGGCGGTGGACGTGTCCTTGATACGGCGAAGTACGCAGCTCACATCAGCAAGGCTGTCTACATCTGTATGCCGAGCTCTCTGAGCAACGATTCCCTTGCGTCGCCGTTCGCGGTCCTCGAGACTGTCGGCAGCACTCGCAGGACGCTCGACTGCAAGATACCTACGGCGATAATCGTCGATACGAACATGATAAACAACGCTCCCGAGGGTCAGACGCTCTCCGGTATCGGCGACACTATTGCCAAGCACACTGCCCTCTACGACTGGAAGCTGTCTGCGGCGAGGACCAACTCCCGGGTGGACGACTTCGCCTATGCTCTGAGCCGAATGAGCTATGATTCGGTCTACCACTGCGATGAGAAAAACATGAAGAGCCGCGTATTCATACGCATTCTCTCACGCGCGCTCGTCATGGGCGGGCTCGCGATGGAGATAGCGGGGTCGTCGCGGCCGTGCAGCGGCAGTGAGCATCTCTTCGCGCACGCTATCGAGGAGTTCTATCCCGATGTGAAGATCTCCCACGGGCTTGCCGTTGCGCTGGGAACAATCCCCGCGTGTATCTTTCAGGGACAGTCTCCGGACGGACTGCTCGATTTCTTCAGGACCTACGGGCTGGACATCTCCCCGAAGTCCTATGGTATCACTGAGGAGATGTTCGCGGATATGTGGGAGAAGGCACGCACTGTGCGTCCGGGCAGGATAACCGTTCTCGACGATGTGAAGCACGACAGGGTGCAGCTCGGCGAGATCTACGCAAGAATGACGGAGGGCAAATGAAAAAGGGACTTATTTTTGATATGGACGGCACGCTCTGGGATTCCTCGGCGAACGTTGCCGCGGCATGGACTGAAAGAGTGCGGGAGCTCGGCTATGAGCGCCCCGCGATAACTCAGCGCGATATCATGGGGGTAATGGGCCTCACTATGGACAGGCTCGCGGATATTATTTTCGGCGACCTCCCCAGGGACGAACGCATGGAGCTGCTCGACAAGTGCTGTGAGCACGAGAACGAATTCCTCCGCAGTCACGGCGGTGTGCTCTATCCGGAGCTGGAGGAGACGTTCGCCCGGCTGAGAAAAAAGTATCACCTCTATATCGTCAGCAACTGCCAGAAGGGATACATCGAGGCTTTCCTCGATTATTACGGCTTCTGGAGGTACTTCGACGACATCGAGTGCTATGGCAACAATCTGCTCGAAAAGGGCGACAACATTGCGCTCATCGTGCAGAGGAACGCGCTTGACAGGGCATGGTACGTCGGTGACATTCAGGGCGACTATGACGCGACCATGAAGGCTGGGCTGGACTTTATCCATGCAGCTTACGGCTTCGGGACTATCGCGCAGGAGGTGCCTGAGCTTGCGGAGTTCCGGGGGCTTCCTGAACTGATGAGAATTCTCGATAAATAAGAAAATGGGTGCATTCCTGCACCCATTGCTTTTATTCAGTTATAACAGTGAGTCCCTGTGCGCTCTCCGCAGTGAACGGCTTGTCAGTGCCGGTGACGGTGACGGTTATCGTGCCGCCGCTGCGGACTGCCTTAATTGAAGCCGCGGGCTGAGCGTCCTTGTCGTAAACGACAGTTTCTGCGGTATGCCCGTCCGCAAGACCGTAAACGACTATCCTCATGTTGTCGGCGTAGTCGTACTCAGCCTTGCCCTTGTAGTCGCCGTAGACTATGATAGAATCCGGCTTCGCGTACAGCGGCATTCCGAAGTAGTCGTACTTCTTTGTGTACCACGATCCGCCCTCGAGCTGCTCCCCGGTCTGGATATCGGTCCATGTTCCGCCGGCGGGGAGGTAGAAGTCGCACACGCCCTCCTCGTTGAAAACGGGGGCTGTGAGGAGCGTGTCACCGAGCATATACTGCGTATCGACGGTCAGTGCGGCGCGGTCGGAGCTGTAGTCCACTACCATTGCCCTCATCATCGGGACACCTGTTTTATGCGTATTTACAGCATTCGCGAAGAGATACGGCATGAGACGTCCCTTGAGCTTAACGAAGTGGCGGGAAACGTCGCAGCTCTCCTCGTCGAAGTTCCACGGGACGCGGTAG
>JAFRXR010000115.1 GCA_017443395.1 Ruminococcus sp.
CTCGAGGTAGGTCTCATATGGCATACGCAGCGTCATGAAGTCAGCAGAGATGAACCGCTCCGAGCCCTCCTCGAACAGCAGGATAGCGAACAGCACTATCTCGTCGTCGCCGAGGTCGGGGACTATCTCGCAGGCACGCCTTTCGTATTCCCTGTAGAACTTGTCTATCGTGGGGAGAGTATGAAAGCCCATATACTTTGTGTTAATATACATATCAACGTCAGCCATGGCGAACCTCCGTCAGTCCTTGTCGTCTTTGCTGTGCTCATCGGAAGAGGAGCCCCTGCCGCGCGACTTCACCTTATAAGTCACAAACGCCGAAATAACAGCAGCCGCGATGAACAGAACTATCATCAGAACGATAGTCAGTGTCTTCGCCGGAGCTGCCATAGCAGCGCAGATATCACCGTAATACAGCATCAGCTCAACTCCTTTCCGAATGATTATATCATACTTTCCGGAAAAATGCAACCTCCGGAGCGTAATTATAATGAAAGTCAGGTGAAACGTCTTGACAAGAGCGGTCTGTTATGGTATAATTTTAAATGATTTACTGGAATTTTACGGGCGAGCTGCGCCCTTCGGAGGCATAAGCATGAGAAAAATAAACGTAAGGACAAGCACGCCGTATGAGGTGCTCATCGAGCGCGGGCTGATAAGCAGGTGCGGAGAGCATATCGCGCAGGTGACGAAGTCCCGCAGGGCTGCGGTCATCACCGACGATATCGTAGGCGGACTGTATGCAGAAACGGTCATGAGCTCGCTACGGAGCGCCGGATTTGAGGTCAGCATCTTTACGTTCCCGAACGGAGAGCAGTCGAAGAACCTCTCCGTGCTCGCCGGCATATTTGATTTTCTCTGCGAGAGCGGACTTACACGCAGCGACATCATCGTAGCGCTCGGCGGCGGCGTTGTCGGCGATATTACTGGCTTTGCGGCAGCTTCCTACCTCCGCGGCGTGGACTTCGTCCAGATACCAACGACCCTCCTTGCACAGGTGGATTCCTCGGTCGGCGGCAAGACCGCTGTCGATATCGCAGGCGGAAAGAACCTCGTCGGCGCATTCAAGCAGCCCGTGCTCGTCATCTGCGACAGCGACACCCTCCGCACGCTCCCGCAGGAGACCCTCTCCGACGGCATGGCGGAGGTCATAAAGTACGGCATGATACGCGACGAAAAGCTCTTTGAACTCCTCGAAAAGCACGATATATCAGACATCGACTCCGTAATGGACGAGATAGTCTATACCTGCATAGACATAAAGCGCGACGTCGTCGAGCACGATGAATTTGACCGCGGCGAGCGCATGATACTCAACTTCGGACACACGATCGGTCACGCCCTCGAGGGCTGGCACCACTACACCGACTACACCCACGGAATGGGCGTAGCTGCGGGAATGTGCCTCATCACCGACCGCCTCGCACCGCAGCTCTCGGAGAGACTGAAGCGCTGCGTTCAGGCATATAAGCTCCCCACGGGCACCGATATCCCGATGAGCGAGCTGCTGCCGTTCTGCTCAAAGGACAAGAAGCGCGAATATTCGAGCATAAGCTATATCGTCTGCCCGACAGTCGGCAGAGCTGAGATAAGAAAGGCTGCGGTCGCGGAATTTGACCGTATCATGGAGGGATAAGCATGGATATGCGTGTCAGACCGTCGGTGCTGCGCGGCAGCGTGAGCATACCGGCGTCGAAGAGCTGTGCCCACAGAGCCCTCATCTGTGCGTCCCTTGCCAACGGCGAGTCCGCCCTCACCGGCGTCACCATGTCTAAGGACATCGAGGCCACGATCGGTGCTATGACCGCACTCGGCGCCTCATTCGAGGTCAGCGGCGACATCATCTACGTCACGGGTATCTCGCAAGTCCCCGAGACAGCCGTCATAGACTGCAACGAGAGCGGCTCCACGCTCAGATTCGTCATGCCGGTCGCAGCAGCGCTCGGCGCCGAGAGCGAATTCCTCGGCAGAGGACGTCTCCCGGAGCGCCCGATCGACATCTACAAGCGTGAGCTGACCCGCAGGGGAGTGCGCTTCCTCACCGAGACCATGCCCTATAAGCTGGGCGGAATGCTCTGCGGCGGCACCTTTGAGATAGAGGGCGACGTCTCCTCGCAGTTTGTCACGGGACTGCTCTTTGCGCTCCCGCTCCTTGAGGAGGACTCCGACATCGTCCTGACCTCACACCTCGAATCCCGCCCGTATGTGGACATAACCCTCGATATGCTGCGAAAGTACGGCATTTCCGTTGAGGAGACCCCGACCGGCTTCCACATTCCCGGCGGACAGATCTACATACCCCACGACGAGCACCTAGAGGGAGACTATTCGCAGGCGGCATTCTTCTGTGTCGCGAACGCGCTCGGCTCCGACGTCGAAATAGATAATCTCGCCCCGGAGAGCGTTCAGGGCGACAGACGCATACTTGAAATCATCTCCGGAATGTGCTATAATGGGAGTATGAGGAGCTTCTGCGCGGACTGCTCCGATATCCCTGACCTCGTCCCGATACTTGCCGTTCTCGGCACCTTCGGCAGCGGCCGTTCCGTGATATACAACGCCAAAAGGCTCAGGATAAAGGAGAGCGACCGCCTTGAGACCACAGCCGCCATGCTGAACGCTCTCGGCGGAAGGGTCACCCCGACTGACGACGGTCTCATCATCGACCCAGTGACCTCGCTCCGCGGCGGTGTCATCGACAGTGCCGGCGACCACCGTATCGCCATGGCAGCCGCAATAGCCGCTCTGCGCGCAGACGACGAGGTAGTGATAAAGGGTGCGGAGGCTGTAAGCAAGTCTTATCCCGGATTTTTCAAAGACTACACACATCTTGGAGGTAAAGCAAATGTCATCGATCTGGAATAACCGGATATCTATATCAATGTTCGGCGAGGCGCACGGTCCGGCGATCGGCGTTACGATCGACGACCTCCCTCCCGGTGAATTCATAGACGCTGAGGAGATAGCACGCTTCATGGCGCGCAGGACTCCCAAGAACGACGGCACTACGCCGTTTTTCACTGAGAATACCATGCCCCACATCATGTCCGGCATCTATAACGACCGCACCACAGGCTCTCCGCTCTGCGCTTTCATACAGAACTCTGAGGTCATGGCAGCCGAGCCCGAATACCCCGAGCTCGACAACCTCGTGCGCCCCGGACACGCTGATTATACGGGAACTGTGCGTTACAGAGGCTTCAACGATGTTCGCGGCAGCGGACATTTCTCCGAGCGCCTGACTGCGCCTCTCTGCTTCGCGGGAGCGATCGCAGCCCAGATACTCGAGCGCCGCGGCATTTATACCGGTGCCCACATCGCCCAGATACACAACATCAAGGACAATCCCTTCGACCCCGTCCACATCACCCGTGACGGCGTCCTGAGCGTCCGTATGAAGAGCTTCCCTGTCATCAACGACCGCAGGGGCTGGGCGATGACAGAGGATATACGCAGGGCGGCCGAGGGCGGAGAATCGCTCGGCGGCGTCATCGAATGCGCCTCCGTGAACGTCCCCGCCGGCATCGGCTCACCGATCTTCAACGGACTCCAGAACAACATCGCGCAGCTCGTCTTCGGTATCCCCGGAGTGAGCGGACTTGAATTTGGCGCAGGCTTCTCCGCAGCGAAAATGGTCGGCAGCCAGAACAACGACGATTTCTACGTTGACGACCACGGACACGTCCTCACGAAGACCAACAACCACGGCGGCATACTTGGCGGTATCTCGTCCGGAATGCCGATAACTCTCCGTGTGGGTATACGTCCCTCCCCGAAGATAGCGCAGCCGCAGGAGACCGTTGATCTCTCCGGCATGACCAACGAGATCATCAACTCCGCGATCTGCGACCCCTGCACAGTTCCACGCGCAGTACCGTGCGTGGAGGCTGCTGTGAACATCGCACTGCTCTCGCATATGCTCGATTACCCGAACTTCTGCTGAGGTGACAAGAATGCAGGAAGAAAACATCAGGAAAATAGCCACGAGCGCCGATACCGAGATAAAGGACGTCCCCACGCTGAATATCCTCATCTGCTATCTGCTCTACAAGATAGACCGTCCGGTCGAGCCCGAGCAGCTCTACGACATCGCGATAGGCACAGGCGTGATAAACTTCTTCTACTATCAGGACTCTGTCTCCTACCTTCTCTCAAATGGCTTGATATCGCTCTCTAAGGGCAAAAACGGCGCTGAATGCTACGTCCTTGAGCCCAAGGGCAGGGAGTGTGCTAAGCAGCTCAAGAGCTACGCGCCGAAGTCTTACAGGGACAAGCTCGTCCTTGCTGCGCTAAGGTACTTTACCCGCCTGAAATACGAGCAGGACGTCAAGATAGAGTACGAGCCCGCCGGAAAGGGCTACTATACCCACGTCCGCTGTCTGGACGTCAGCGCCGACCTCATGGATCTGCGTCTTTACGCGCCTGACATGACGCAGGCAAAGCTGATAGGTGAGCGCATAATGCTGAACCCCGCCGGCTTCTACGGCAAGGTCGTCGAGCTCGCTCTCAACAACGAGGAGCCGCCCTACGATCTCTCCGACAACTGAAAACTCTCAACAGGACTGCTTCCCCGCGGAGCAGTCCTTTGGCATTTCTGACCGCCCCCGCGCATAGACTTTTATGACGGAGGTGAGGGAGATAATCATCAAGAGCAAAATGGTACGCGATACGCTTCTGCTGACCGCTATGCAGCTCGCGCTCGACACAGCAGCACTGCTGCTGAACGTCTTCATCACGCGCCGCCTCGGAGCCTCCGCGATAGGTATACTTACGCTCACCGGCTCGTTCCTCGGCTTTGCGGGGATACTCTCCAACGGCAACGCATTCCTCTGCACGAGCCGTCTCATCTCGGAGGAGCTCGGCAAGCCGCGACCCGATCCTGACCGCGTGCTGCTTTACGCGCTTGCATTCTGCGGACTTCTCAGCATAGCTGTTTCAACGCTCATACTGCTGTTCGCGGAGCCGATAAGCGAGCGCTTTTTCAGCGGCGCACAGATGACCCGTGCGATACGTCTCATGCCTGTCGCACTCGCCTCGGGAGCGTTCGCGTCGTGCTTCAAGGGTTACTTCAACGCCTGCCGGAAGGCAGCAGTTGCCGCAGCGGGGGACATCGCCGAATTCGCGGTCCGCGCGGTGTTTATAATGACCCTCACCCTCACTGTACACCACATAGGCGAGGAGCGCGTCTGCGGTATAATGATAGCAGGCATCATCGCGGGGAACGTTTTCTCACTCGCGTACTGCATATGCGCTTTTCTGCGTGTCAGAGTACGCAGGAACGGTCATTGCTCGATAGGCTTCCGGGATTACGTCCGGTTTGCCCTGCCTATAATGGGCGGGAGCGTGCTCACGGCCGCCCTCAGCAGCACGAACGATGCACTGATACCGCTCTGCCTGCGCCAGTACGGGGACTCTGTGAGTGCCGCACTGAGTATGTTCGGCATATTTGAAGCGATAGTGATACCGACGCTGTTTTTCCCGTCGGTGGTGCTGTGTTCGATGTCGGGTATCATCGTCAGCGAGACCGCCCGTGCGGCTGCCGCCGGAGACCGAGAACGCATACGCAGCCTGACCTCGCGCCTCATGCAGCTCACGCTCATGTTCTCGATATTCGCGGCGGCAGCGATAATGCGCTTTGGCGGCGAGATAGGGGAGCTCCTCGGCGGGGGAGAGCTTGCCGGACGCATGATAACGCTCATTGCGCCGGTCGTGCCGTTCATCTACATGGAGATAATCCTCGAAGCGGAGATAAAGGGCATGGGACATCAGGCGTTCTCGTCGCTGAATTACCTTGCCGAGTACGCCCTCCGCATAGCGATCGTGCTGATCTTCGTGCCGCGGATAGGCTTCTACGGCATAGCCGCCTCGTACTACGCGAGCAATATCGTCGGCAACTGCTCCCGCCTTGTAAAGATACTTCGCGTGACCCGTGCAAGGTTCAGAATAGTGCGGTATATAGCGATCCCGCTCATTTACGCAGTGATGACCATGCTCGCCGCAGAGCTTCTTACCCGCCTCCTCCGTGCCGACGGGGATTCCCTCCCTGAGCTGATCCTGTTCACGCTCATCTGGGGAACGTCTTATGCGGGATTCTGCGCACTTTCCGGCAAATGTTCACCTTCCGTGACGAAAAAAGATGCCAACTTTGTTGGAAATGTACAATTATCCACCTCGAAACTGTTATAAAATGTAGAAAATATTGTTAAACTATTGCAATTTGTACAAAATTATTTTATAATTAAAATGCAGTTTTAATATCTGCGCATATTCATTAAAGAGGAGAATCCAAATGAAAGACTATGATGTAAACAAGATAAGAAACATTGCACTCGCCGGCCATAACGGCTCCGGTAAGACTTCTCTTGCTGAAGCTATCCTCTATAAGACAGGAGCCTCCGACCGTCTCGGCAAGACCGCCGACGGCACAACGGTATGTGACTACGACTCCGAGGAAATAAAGAGAGGCATATCCATCGGTACGTCTCTTGCTTCATTTGAATATGACGGACTCAAGATCAACCTCCTCGATACCCCCGGACTGTTCGATTTTGCGGCAGAGATGATAGAGGGTATCCGTGCGGCTGACACCGTGATGATAACAGTTTCCGCGAAATCCGGCGTAAAGGTCGGAGCCCGCAAGGCATACGACGAGGCTGTTAAGCAGGGCAAGTCCAAGATGTTCGTTGTCACTAAGATCGACGACAAGGACGCAAACTTCTTCAACGTCCTCACGGAGCTCAAGACTGTCTTCGGACCTACCGTATGCCCGGTCGTAGTCCCGGTCATCAGCGGCGGACAGATAGTATCCTACGTTAATCTCATCGAGATGAAGGCTTATAAATACGACGGCAAGGGCAATC
>JAFRXR010000116.1 GCA_017443395.1 Ruminococcus sp.
ATGATTGGACCGAACACGTTGATAACGACTGTCGGACACCCTCTCTCGCCAATGGGAAGGCGCAAACATATGGGGCTCGCAAAGCCGATTCACATCGGCAACGATGTTTGGATAGGTGGTAACGTGACTATCCTGCCGGGTGTTACGATAGGCAATAATGTTGTTGTGGCAGCCGGAGCTGTTGTGACGAAGGATATTCCCGATAACTGCGTTGTAGGCGGTGTGCCTGCTAAAAAGATCAAAGATATTGAGGACGATACGGAGTGATTACCTCTTATATGATTCGAGTCAAACCTCTGGATAATGTGAGATCTCAGCAAAGGGTGATAAAATGAAATACAGAACCAACCGCCGGACAAATGATAAGATAAGCGAGATAGGTCTCGGCTCTGCATATATTTACGAAGCCGAAAAATCGGAAGCAATAAAGGCTTTGCGCCGTGCTTATGAGGGCGGCATAAACTACTACGACCTCGCTGCTGGAGATGCAAAGGCATTCCCGCTTTACGGCGAAGCGTTTACAGATGTGCGCAGGGATATCCTTTATCAGATACACTTCGGCGCTGACTACTCCGCAGGTGAATACGGTTGGTCTCTCGACCTCGATACCATAAGACGCTCGGTGGACTGGCAGCTCAAGACACTTCACACCGACTACATCGACTACGGCTTTATCCACTGCCAGGACGAGCAGAGCGACTGGGTCACTTATCAGCAGAACGGCGTTTATGAATACATAAAAGAACTGCAAAGTCAGGGCTTGGTAAAGCACCTCGGTCTGTCCTCACACACACCGTCTGTTATTCAGACTATCATGAACGATGTAAAAATAGATATGCTCATGTTCTCAGTGAATCCGGCTTACGATTACGGTCACGGGGAATTTGCAAACGGCGGAGTCGATGAACGTGCAGAGGTTTACAAGCGCTGCGAGGCGGAGGGAGTGGGCATTTCGGTTATGAAGCCCTTTTCAGGCGGACCGCTTCTTGATGCGGCGCAGTCACCCTTCGGAAAGGCGCTTGACATTTATCAGTGCATAAAATACGCCCTCGACAAGCCGGGAGTGCTGACAGTACTTCCGGGAGCGCAGAGCGTTGCCGAAGTCGAGCGCCTGCTCTCATACTTCGACAAGACCGATGATGAACTCGACTATTCCGTTATAGGCAGCTTCGCTCCGACGGAGGCGGCAGGCAAATGTGTTTACTGCAACCATTGCAAACCCTGCCCTGTGGATATCGACATCGGGCTTGTGAACAAATACTATGACCTCGCAAAAGCAGGCGATACCCTCGCTGTCGAGCATTACAAAACGCTAGAGTTCAATGCAAGCGACTGTATCTCCTGCGGTCACTGCGACAGCCGGTGTCCCTTCGGTGTAAGGCAGAGCGAAAGAATGAAAGTAATTTGTGATTATTTCAGAACAGCAAATAATGGCAGGTGAATAAAATGTGCTTACTGAATCATGATTTTATGACAGAATACGAGCTGTCTTTCTCGGCGTGGGGCGAGACCGTGCTGAGGGACACCGATGATACGGATTTTATGAGTTCAGCCAAAGTATTTGAAGAGTTTATGAAAAAGTATAAGCGCTTTCCGAAAAGCATCTCTCTTGAGGTGCAGGACTCAAGTGCTTTCGGTTACTGCATACACGCTGTCGACACGGCTTTCCTCGAAAATCTGAAAACGCTGAAGGAGCTTATCCTTCCCGATGCAGTGACGAACATTGATATGACACCCGAGCTTGAAAGGATACTCAAAGAAAACGATACTCTGATACGGGGCAGATTTGATTCTTATGCGGAGCGCTTTGCCGCCGAGAACGGTCTGCACTTCCGCCCTGCCGATTATCTTTTTGCAAGCTATATGTATGAGCCTGTTCAGGAAAGCACCGACCTGACACTTGTGTTCATGCGAAACGGTAATGTAAAGATCATAGAAAGAGTATCGTCACCGGGTTCCTCCGCAGGCAACACCTTCGGCGGCAGCTTTGAACACCCCTTGAATAAGAATTTTTATCTGACGCAGACTGTTGAGGATATCGCGCAGGGATTTCGTGGCGCGATATACGATGAGGTCATAAATGACGGCAGGCTCGCTGCGTTTATTGAAAAAGCAAAGGAACACGGCTACTACACAGGAAAGAACTGACCCGAAGCGAGGTGAATACTGACGAAAACATCACTTGAAAACTGTAAGCTGAAAAAGATACGCTACGAATCCAGCGGCGGCTCAATGAATTATCATTCCGAATTTGAGATAGAAGCGAGTGCCGATGAGATCATCCGCACTGCCTATTGGGACGGGTACTATTTCGGCACAGAGGAAAGCACCGAGCAGGAAACGCTCCGCAAGATCGACAGCAGCTGCCGCACATCTGCTCCCGATGATATGACAGTCAGGGAGCAT
>JAFRXR010000117.1 GCA_017443395.1 Ruminococcus sp.
ATGGAGGCTGCTCTCCGTACTGCTGTTTACACGCTCACAGGCAATGAGGTGACTGATCTTCCTGAGGTACGCGGTACTGAGGGTATCAAGGAGGCTACCTACAACGTCGGCGGTATGGACGTCAAGGTCTGCGTTGCAAGCGGACTGTCCAATGCTCGCGAGGTTCTTGAGAAGGTAAAGCGCGGCGAAGCAGATTATCAGTTCATCGAGATCATGGCTTGTCCCGGCGGCTGCGTAAACGGCGGCGGTCAGCCTCAGGTACCGATGGGCGTCAGAAACTTCGTTGATATCAGAGCTGAAAGAGCTAAGGTGCTCTACAACCTCGATAAGTCGATGCCGCTCCGTCAGTCGCATAACAATCCCGCTGTTAAGGCGCTCTACGATGAGTACCTGGAGAAGCCCGGCAGCCACAAGGCTCACGAGATCCTCCACACATCTTACGTTAAGAGAAGCATTAACTAATGATAAAAATGTCCGGTACGTTAGAGGCGCGCCGGTAAGGAAGTATTTAAGATTTTAAGAACAGGCTGCGTAACCGCCTTGGTTACGCAGCCCTTCTTTTTGTCATACTTCATGCTGTCAGCAATGACTGCATCAGATACGGCAACATCAAAACGATAGAAAATGTTGAACTGCGCGTACGATGACAACAGCTCTTATCTGGAGAGTGAACAACGAGCTTCTCAATAAGTTCGTGGGCGTGTTGTCATCAGTGAGATGCTTTGAAAGAAACAACGGCACACCTGTACTCAGCAGGTATGCCGCAAATCTGTCCTGTCATTATTATAACAACCGATACCCATGCCGCACCGCAAAATCCGGTGCAAACTCCACCGCCGCTGTCCGTTTCGTTAAATTGAACACCACCGAGTAATCCTCATCGCCGGGGATATGGTTCTCGTGAAGAAGCCTGAACGCCGTGTCCTCATCGACAATGCCGTCATGTGCATCGAGGTACTCCTGATAGGCAAGATACCTGTCCTTGCCGAAGCCCTCCATTTCGGGATTGTTATAGATCAGGAAATTCGAGCAGACCTGATAAGGTTTGTCGCTGCGGAGTATCTTCATCTCGCCGCCTACATACTCAATGATAGCACTGTCGCCGCTTGCATCGGCGATCTGAAAATGGGAGTAATTGTCCGCAGGGGACATAGTGTAATGCTCCAGAAATTCCAGCGCCTCTTTTACATTTTTGCAGCGGTCGATGATAGCACGGTACAGAGAATAATAGCACAGCGGTATCTTCCTGCCGTCTGATTCGACCTCCGTGCCGCTTGCCGTAAAAGTAACGAGCGCCAGACCGTGAGCGTTCATGCCGTCCTGCATTTCATAAGGCACACCCAACACCCTCGCACGATTGACAGGCTTATCCACTGTCAGGTCAGCGAACTTATCCCATTCTGTATCAAAGCGGTAGTAGTACAGCAGATTGGAAAGTCCGATCGTTTTGCCCGTCACGGCATTTTCCGCAAGTGTGACGCCGGGCAATTTCTTCGGGTTGTCAAGGTTATGGCATAACAGAAAATCGCCCTCAGCATTGCGAGCCGTAAATCCGGAGCAGTTATGGCGGTACTGGTAGAAAAAGTCGTTTCTGACACCCTCATACAAATGCTCGGTCTGAAATTCCAGCATCGCCCATTCATCGGCAGCACCGCATTTCAGGTATTCATCAAGGGCATAGTCGCCGTAGTATGTGATTTCATATGCGTTCTCATTCGGGAATTTCCGCAGAGAATCCATTGTTTTGTTCTTGTTCTCGTCTTTGAAGCGGAAGTTATACTTTTCCTGCTCCTCTGCTTCAATTATGGGACAGCGGATATAAGGCTCAGTCAAGTCAAGGAGCTTATCAAAAATATCATCGACCTCATCATCAATGCGAGGGCTCATAAAAATCAGATAGTATCTCGGCTGTCCCGGCTTGCAGAACACATAATTCTGAGTGCGATAGGATATTGTTCCGCCGCCGTGACAGATCAGATCATAGTCACCGCCCGGATACCGCTTCCAGCCACGCCAGCCGCAGCCGTAGGGATAAAACTGGAACATGGTATCCAGCGTTTTTTCGCCTACTATTTGCCCTGCAAAAAACGCCCTGTCGAATTTTAGCAGGTCGAGCACGTTTGAATGAATATCGCCTGCACCCTTAGCAACACTTGTTTCACTAATGTAACTGCCTGTCTCCGGAACGCTTGTGACATCGCCCAATGTGCCTGCGGAAGTCGCAGTCATGCCCAGCGGTGTGAAAAACGTATCATACATGAGTTCCTTGTAAGTCCTGCCTGTTACCATTTCGAGTATGAGTGCCAGCAGTCTATAATTTGTGTTGCTGTATTCAAAATTCGTACCGGAGACAAAATTCAAGTCGCACTTGTACAGGTATTCCAGATAGACCTCATCGGGCAGCTCGCCTGCCCAAAATGTTTTTTCTAATTGCTCCCAATCGCTGCCGAAAAATATCGTAGGATTCAGGTGAGCGTCAACGATACCCGAACTCATATGCAGGAGGTTGAAGATACGCATATCGCCTGCCTTTTCGTATTTCGGGAGAAACTTGCGCACATTGTCCCAGATACTCAGCCTGCCCTCCTCAGCCAGCTTCATGATGAGCGTAGCCGTGAAAGATTTTGTGACCGAGCCGATCTCGTATGTAGTCAGCGGAGAAACGATCTCGCCGTGAATATCCTTTGACCTCGAACCCGAAGCCCAGATAATATCGCTGTCCGCAGCTAAAAGGAGCGTTCCACGGATGTTTTCGCTATGAACGAAAGCGGTCAGCTTATCAGTCAGCTCTGCATATTCCGCTTTTTGACTGTGCCAGATGTGTTCGCCGGCGTATGCGATGTCTGATACACCGCTGTTCAGATTTATAAGCACTCTAAGAATACTCTCTTTTTTCATTTCATCTACTCCGATCATCAATCATATGACTGCATATACTCTTTGATAAGCAGAAGCGTTTTATACTCCCTCTGATTCCACGCAAGCTCGCCTACATTGTCGAGCATATCCCGATTTTTAGCTATCGCTTCATCGAGGGTATATGTTTTGAACTGCATACCGTAGTCCTTTTCATTGTCGCTCATTGCAGTTTCTTCCCGCTCGTCTGACACCTCACAAAAATACAGCCTGCTGAACTGGTGGAATATCCTGCCTTCGTGATAATTCTTGAAGTCTTTGCGCTTTTCCTCGATATATCCAAATGGGCGTATTGTTTCGGGGATAACGGCGTAGCCTGTTTCCTCCCTGACTTCACGGATCAGGGTTTCGCTGTCACTTTCGCCCTCCTCAACACCTCCGCCGGGGAGCTTGACCTCGCCCTTGTTGTCCTCGATGAGAAGCAGCTTGTCCCCGATAAAAATAATACCGCGCACAGCGGCTCTTACAAATTCGTCCATAGTTTCATCGTAGTTTTTTGAATCTAATAGCATAAGTCTTTCCATAGCAACATCTCCCGACTTTCCAAAATATATAACTTACCTATTATACAATAATATACAAACCTTAAATATACCTTAAATCATATGCGTGCTATCCTTAATGGAGCTTTATTAAATACTTATGTAAACCGAGTGCTAATAAGCCACTCGGTTTCCCTTTTAGCAAGCTGCCTGAGTAAATGTCTTGTTTTCTGCTGAAATTAACATTGGTGCCGTGCTGTTGACCGATAGGAGTTGTTCATAGTCAACTTTCTCCTTTGCTTGTCTGTCTCTACGCATATGGAGTGAGGGCTTCGCTTTTATGTCCCGGACTTTATTTGTTTTTGTAGGGTCGCGCACTCGCCCGACCTCCAGTAAACATAGAAGGGGACGCCGATGCGGCGTCCCCTACATTTTCACACAGCAATTATCCCGCGCTGCATATACTTCCGTATGCGATGTACGAGTATTGGTTTTATTAAGAATGAGCGCGCGGAGCAAGCGGAAAAGTGCTCGCCCGCGGGGCGTCCCCGCCTTACCAGACTTTATAGCCCTCGTGGTTGATCTTGTATGACGTACCCGGAACATACAGCTCGTTGGGCTGGTGTCCCTGATCATGCGCCTTCCTCAGCTCGCGGAACGCTACGCTGTTCGTCACGATACGCTTGACGTGATCCTCCGGGGGATTCTTCGAGAGAAATTCGAGCAGCGCCTGCTGGATATAGAAGTATGAGCGGAGCTGCGTCTTCTTGAACTCAATGCTTGAATCGTCTTCGAGAAGGAAGAGGCTGTCGCCCTCCTTGTAGCCGAGCGTGAGCTTCGCCAGTATCTCAGGGATAAATATGCGTATCTCAGCTGCAAGATCCTTGTCCCCGGTTATCTCCTCGACTGCCTTCGTCATCTCGTCGTAGTCCTCTTTGGAATTGATATTAGCCATCATGTCGATCGCCTTCTGTGCTGCCTGGATCACTGTATCCTTCTTGAACGGGCACTGGTCGTCCTCGCGCTGAACGAAGATAGCATACTGCTTCTCGCTCACGAAGCTCTCTGTCTCCTCCCATGTGTCGATGTACTGAGAGAGCGGCTTGGAAAGCTCCGAGCAGACTGAGCCGTTCACGCGGACCTCGATTATCTTCTTTTCCTTCATCTTTGCAAGATATATGCGCACCCAGTAGTACTTCTTCGAGCCGAGGTACTTGGGCAGCTCTGCCTTGATGTAGTTCACCAGCATCGTGGGCTGCTTGTCCTTGACTCCGATACGGACTATCGACTGAGCGTACATATCAAAATCATAGTGCTGCATGAGATAATTTACCGATATGTGGATCGGATTCTTCTTCGTTATGGACTGGTCGAGCGGGTGCCATACGCCGCCGAAGAATATCTCAACAGACATCTTTGCAGCTTCCTCGAAGGACTTGCCCTGCGAATCCACGGGGTCGATGAGAGGCTCGTCGAAGTCGTCGTGCTTGACAATGTAGATCATAGAAAGGAGCTTGACTTCATCGCGCTCCTCATATCTACCGACCTGAACGTCGATCGTGAAGCCTCTCGGCATGATAATGCAGTCGTCGTAGAGCGTGCCGTTCGGGAATTTCTCCGTCAGTGCCTTCAGCACGAGCTGCTTGAGCTCCGCGCCCTGATCCTTCACTGTATTTATCTCGTCAGTCTGCTGATTTTTTTTCTTGAAAAGCGCCATTGTTAATTTCTCCTTGCGTGTTTAGATTTGTATAAATATATGCTTTGCATAATGGTTACCGTGTCAGCTTTACCGCTGCCCAGCCTTCCTTGACGTTAGCCTCCGGCGAGTGGAAGCCCACTCCCTCGAGCGCGCTCACGACCTCGTCCATGCGCTCCTCGATGATTCCGGAAACTATAAGCGTTCCGCCGTCTCTGAGGTAGCGGACGAAATAGTCCTTCATAGCGATGAGTACGTCAGCGACGATGTTAGCCGTGATGACGTCATACTTAGCGTCGATAGTGTCAGCGAGCTTCGCGTCCGTGAGGATATTGCCGTAATATGCGGTGTATTTTTCGGGCGGGATATGGTTCTTGGCTGCATTTTCGCGGGCAGTTGCAGCAGCGTTCTCCTCGATGTCCACAGCGACAGCACCGGAAGCTCCGAGGAGCACAGCTCCTATCGAGAGTATACCGCTGCCGCAGCCCAT
>JAFRXR010000118.1 GCA_017443395.1 Ruminococcus sp.
ATGACCGAGATACTTGCCATAGTTCCGTACTTTTTCAGATCCTTCTCGTCCTTTGCGAGCATCAGGATACCGTCGTAAACAAGGCTGAAAAGAAAGAAGACAGTTGTAAACATAAGGAATTGGTTCATCACGGCGAGTGAGTCCATGCCGCCGGCAAAAACGTTTATCAGCACGCAGAACGCTCCTGTCAGCACACCGAAAATCAAAACGTACATCAGCTTAACAAGCAGGTCGGCAGCCGCGCTTTGTAAAGCTGTCGGAGGCAGAACTATCCTGTAGCGTCTCCAGCCGACGTTTATGTCAGCTTTGTGCAGCTCGTTGTCAAGCCCGGCTGCTGCTCCGCCGACCATTGCTACCATCAGTCCCAGCATTCCCATACCGGAGCTGTCTGCGGCTGCGTCGGGCTCATCATCACCGGAAAGAATGACGGGTATGAGTATACATATCAGCATGAGCAGGAACAGTATCAGCATGAGGAGATAATGCCTGCGGGTCAGCTTCAATTCCCTGTAAATGAGAGATCTGTAGAGTTTCATCACGACCACTCCTTCGCGTCCTTGTGGACATAGTAGAGCATGATATCGTCAAGGCTTGCGGGGTCAATGACGCAGTCGCGGTACTTGAAGCCCGCACTCTCGCGGTCCTTCACCATGACCTCCGCCCCGAAACTATTCGTGCGCACGCTGACGATGTCATCAGTGTCTATTTCCTTTATCTTGTCCTTGTCACATTTCAGTATGCCGTGAGATTCGATTATCTCGTCCTTGTAGCCTGTGAGCAGTATCTTTCCCTTGTCGATGAAGGTCACCATATCGGCTATTTTTTCAAGGTCCGAGGTGATATGCGAGGACATCAGGATAGATCGCTCACCGCTTTGCAGATATTCCATAAAGATGTGCAGTATCTCATCGCGTACAACGGGGTCAAGTCCTGTCGTCGCCTCGTCCATGACGAGCAGCTCGGCGTTGTGCGAGAGCGCACAGGCTATCTGCAATTTCATCTTCATGCCCTTTGAAAACTGTCCTATCTTCTTTTTGACGGGCAGCTGGAAACGCTCGATATACTGCATATACGCAGCATTGTCCCATTCGGGATACATACCATCGAAGATACGCGCCATATCCTTTGCATTGAAAATGTCGTGGAACGGCAGCTCGTCGAACACAACGGCGATACGCTTCTTTATCCCGGTCTCGTCATTGATATGGTCAAGACCGAGCAAGCGTATCTCGCCGCAGTCAATATCCGTGATGTGAAGAAGACTGCGGATAGTAGTGGTCTTGCCTGCGCCGTTCTGCCCGATAAAGCCCATAATACAGCCCTTCGGCACATCAAAGCTGATGTTGTCGAGCGTGAATCCGTCATAACGCTTGGTCACGCCCTTGATTTCGATTGCATTTTCATATGCGGTCATGTTAATCCCCTCCGTTTACAAGGTCGAGCATTTCGTGGAGCTCATCAATAGTTATACCTGCTTTCTGCGCCGTATCGCTTGCTTCCATGAGCAGGGATTCGACCCGCTTGATCTGCTCCTCACGATATAGCTCTAAGTTCTGCGCCTTCACGAATGAGCCTCTGCCCGTGTACGACTCGATAAAGCCGTCACGTTCAAGCTCCTCATAGGCACGCTTGGTCGTCATGAAGCTGATACGGAGCTCAGTCGCTAAGATACGCATAGAAGGCAGTGCTTCGCCCTCCTTGAGCTTTCCCTCAAGTATCAGTGTTTTGATCTGGTTCGATATCTGGATATAGATAGGCTCCCCCGATGAATTGCTGATGTTGATATTCATTTAAGTGTACACTCCTTGTGGTTATATAACCTTGCCGTACATTCCGGACTGTAACGGCAAAGTCTAAATTGTATAACTACTATATATACAATTATAGCAGGGGCGTTACACTTTGTCAAGGTTTTTTTGCAAAAAATAAAAAAAGGAAGACACTTCAAAATGAAGCATCTTCCTGTTTGGTTTGCATGGGTATGTATCAAATGTCCGCTCCTGCACGCGGAGATGACCTACGATAGCACGCTTTCGCGGGAGAAGTTATCCTCCCCGCGGGACTCCGCTCTCCGCGCGGTGCGGTGTCTGAGTGCATATGCGAGCAGCGCTGACAACGCAAGCACAGCTCCGGCTATGGGGTAGACGATTACAAGGCGGTTGGTCGTTCCGTAGATGTCGAGGACGCCCCTGTAGACGCTCCCCACTGCAAATGCTGCCGCTGCGGAGTTCCAAAGTCTGACGAAAGCTCTGTCCGGGGTCCTGTCCTTCAGCGCAAGTATGCCGAACGGCAGTGCGCCGAGCAGCAGCGGCACCGCGAATGCATATATCATGTAGTACGAGTAGACCTCGTGGCTGAAATGCTCGTAAACGGCACCGAAGAATGCGAGGAACGCCGCTGCACAGATGTGACCGATACAGTTTTTCAGAGCTGTTTTATCCGATGTATACAATGTCGCTCACACCTCTTTCCTTTATGCTTCCGTTGGTGGTCGGATTGTTGACTATCTCCCCGCCGTAATACATCGTAGAGGAGCCGCCGCCGTCAAGGTTATAGGCTGTCTCCGCGCCAAGAGACTGCATGAACTGCGCGAGCTCGTACAGGGATAAGCCCTCACTGTCGTCCGTTCTGCCGTCAGACACGACGAACAGGTAGTGGTTCTCGGAGATGATACCGACAGCCGTGCGGGGATTGCTCGCCATTGCCCTGCCGACCTCCTCGTCCTCGGAGACGGTTATCGTGCCGTCCTCAATGAGACCGGGTCCGAACGCGAATGCCTGCCACACTCCCTGCTCCACGAGCTCATCTGCGGTATAGTCGCTCTGGCTTACGACCTTCATCGTGCCGTTGGCGAAGATACAAAGCAGATCGTCGCTGCTTGGCGTATCGCGGTAGACTATCCCGTTGCGGATGACATAGCCGCGCTCCCTTGCACCGTAGTAGTCTCCGTTTATAGCGAGGATCGCGTCATTGTCCGCTGCGATCGAGGAG
>JAFRXR010000119.1 GCA_017443395.1 Ruminococcus sp.
ACATCGTCACGTCATCTCTGTACTGCCTCTGCTGGCTCATCAGCTGCTTTTTCAGTTCGGCGGCAGTGGGGTTCGTAGGGTCAGCGAAAATGCTGTCAATGCCTTCTTCATCGTTGCCGTTCGCAACAAAGCGAAGATAACGGATAAAGGAATCCGAATTGAAATTACACGTTGCTGTTTCGCCGTCTATCCACCAAGTGTTGCTTGCAATACCTGTACGCCACCACTTGCTGCCGTTGTCCTGCCAGTCACTTGTGTGCATACCCTCAGGCAGAGCCTCGATAGTGTCCATAAACGTGTCGAGGCACCAGTCGCCGTGGATATATTTGTCCGCCCACTTTTTCTTGCAGACGTAGCCCATATCCACGCAGATACGCCACGGCAGGCAGTAAATCTTGCCGTCGTCGTCAGTGAGGTACTCGCGCACATTCGGGAAGAGCATATCGGGCTTCAGATTCTCGTCCTGCTCCATAAACGGCGTAAGGTCAATGAATGCGCCCTTGTCCGCGAGGTCAACTCCGCACATCATGCCCTGATAATCGACCACCATAACGTCGGGGAGGTTACCCGCGAGCGCGTCCTCCGTCAGCTGTGTGACCGAGGCGTTATAGGCGTCCTCGCTGTTCTGCGCATAAACAACGCGCTCTATCTGCAAGTCGGGATTCTCGTCGAGGAATATCTCCGTTTCCCTGTCATAGCTGTGCTCGTCGCCAACACCGATTCGCAGCTTCTTGATGTCACCGAGCTCCGCAGGGTCGCACGGGATAAAGCGGAGCAATTTAGCCTTCCAGTTGCCGTAGTCGGTTACGGAGATGATGATGTTGCCGTCCGTGCCGAGCGAGAAGCCGATGATGTTGTTGACGTTCACGCTTGTCGCATTCACGCTGAACAGCGCCTCTATGCCGTCATCTCCGATACCGTAAATGGTGCTTCTCGTGCGCAGGAACAGCGAATAGTCGCCTGCACCGCAGGTCAGCTGCTGCACACTCTCGCCGAGGTCGTAGGTATCGCCGCTTTTCAGCGACCGCTCCGCCGCGTTGATCTCGCGGATATCGACTACTCCGTTCGAGGTCTCTACCGCCGCCATGAGCTTGCCCGAGCTGTCGCAGCAGACCTCGCAGACAGTCTCGCCCTCATCAGCGGTCAGCTCGCCGAGATAGGCGCCGTCCGCGGTGAATACGCAGAAGCTGCCGCCGATGTTCGCGACGAGGTGCTCCCCGTCGTAGGTTAGCGAGCCGATACTCATAGTGCGCCCGATATCGCCGTCGTAGTCGGTGACCTCCGCGTCCGCGATGAGCTTGCCGTCGATGGAGTACCTGCGGATATGCAGGCTGTACTCTGCCGCGCTGTCGTACAGTGCCTCGTCATAGTCGGGCGAGGAAGGGTCGGGGTCGGGCAGGTCGCCGTAGTCAGCATAGACAAAGAGCTCCGCTATCTCGCCCGCGCCGCTGACGGCGATGTTGTACTGCACGCCGATGTCGTAGTCCTCGAGCTCGATACGCTCGCACTTCGAGAAATCGCGGTCAGCCACCCAGAAGGCGGGGCTGACCTCCGCCGAGCCGACGATGAAGCGGCTCTCGCCGCCGTTGTAAGGCAGGTTCAGGAAAAAGAGCTGCGCATTCTCGGGGAGAGCAACATTCTCCTGTTTGTAGGCGGCGTCCGAGAGCTTCTCGGCGGTGTAGCTCTGCTTGGACTCGCTGCTGCCCTTCGAGCAGGCAGTCAGCGTGCAGATAAGTGCCAGTGCTGTCAGTAAAGATGTGATTTTTTTCATAGTATTACCTCCTTAATTTTGTCCGTGCGGACAGTTTTCACTTATAAGTGACTTTCGGAGGCAAAAAAGACGAAAAAAATTTGAAGTTTTCCAAAATTTCGTACAGCTGCACAAAGTCAGGAGTGTTTCTTTGTACATTGTGCTTAATTTTGGCAAAAAAACAGCGGCACTCATAAAAGTGCCGCTGCTCTGTTTTATCGTATTTTTCTCATTCGACCCACTGTTTTGTGAAATCAATAATGCGCCAGCCGTCGTCAGTCTTGCTGATTGTGAAGTATACCTCCACGTCGTACTCGTTCTTCTCGGAGCTGTAAGTGTATCTGCGTACTATTTTGATATTGTCGCCGTCCCTCTCAAATATCAGCGGCTTGTTCTTCCAGTCGCTTATAGTGCCTACGTTATCGTATCGCTCTTTCAGGATATACCAGCTTCCGTCCTTTTGCAGGAAATTGCTCGCATTGTAGTAGCACCATTCGTCAGCGTCAGCTACATAGAGTTCGTCCTTGATGACACCACTGCACGCCTCGCTGAACATACTGTATATGCGCTCATTTGACGGGTAATCCTCATCAGTGATGAGGTAATAAGTGTTGCTGTAAACGCGCCCAGCGTCGTCAGTCTCGCTCT
>JAFRXR010000120.1 GCA_017443395.1 Ruminococcus sp.
CCGATGCTGATGATAAATCTGTGTCGGATAACAGCACTGCCGATGATGCTGACGAGGAAGAAATGCTCGGTCAGACTTCTTTCTTTGAGAAGAAAAATCCTTACTCGGATTAACATATATCCGACAGCAAAACGTTCTGTGCAGGAGTAACGACCCTGCAACAAAAAGCCATTGCGTGTAGAGAAAAAGATATCGCAGGCGGAAAGGAGCAATTTGAAAGAGACAACAACTGCCGTAGACAGAGAGAAGGCAGTATTCAAAACTGTGCAGACACTTGAGGAGCAGTTTAAGGGCTGCCCCGAACGTGTCAGCGTTTATGAGATAGGCGGCTGCAAGTATACCGTCCATAGTCATTTTGTAGGTGATAAAGACCTTGATGAAGTTATGGAACAGCTTGCGTATGATGCCGCTATGAAAGAAGCTGTAACGGCGTAAAAATATCGGAAAAAGCACTTGCCAAATCCGATATATTGCGCTATAATGGATATGTCGGATTTGGTACTGCTTTGATTTGAAAGGAGTTGCTAAATGGCAAAGCAGACCGAATACAATGTGGGTATCTACCTCCGCCTTAGTCAAGAGGATTTGCGTGAGGGTGATTCCCTTTCAATAGAAAACCAAAAACTGATACTGACAAAATATGTCGAGGACAAGGGGTGGAAGCTCGTTTCGGAATATGTGGACGATGGTTACACAGGAACTGATTTTGAACGACCGGGGGTACAGAAACTCCTTGCCGATGCCCAGTCCGGAAAAATCAATATCATCGTAGTAAAAGACCTTTCTCGCTTTGGTCGAAATTATATTGAGGTAGGCCGCTACATTGACTATATTTTTCCGATGAACAACATTCGCTTTATTGCGATCAATGACAATGTTGATACGGCAGAACGCAACAGTGCCGCACTTGAAATGATGCCTATTGTCAATCTCTTTAACGAGTGGCACAGCAGTTCCACGAGCAAAAAAATCAGAGCTGTCTATGAAGCAAATGCAAAGGCAGGCAACTACATGGGCGCACTCGCTCCCTTTGGTTATGTCAGGAGCGATACCCCGAATCATACGCTTGTTATCGACACCGAAGCCGCTCCGTATGTTAGAAAGGTCTTTGAATTACGGGCATCGGGGCTGTCCTATCGCAAGGTCGCAAGAGAAATGAACCTTGCAAAAATACCTACTCCGTCACAGTATCGTTACGATAAGCTCGGCAAACCCAATCCGAGAACAACAAGCGGAGTGTGGAGTGAAGAAGTGATCAAGTCTATTGTTCATAATCAATCATATATCGGCAGACTTGTACAGCTTCGCACCACTACTGTATCACACAAAAATCATAAGGTGATCGGCAGGGACGAGTCCGAATGGGCGGTAGTCGAAAACGCTCACGAACCTCTTATTTCACAGGAGCTTTGGGACAGATGTGTTGAGATCGACAATTCGTGCAGCAGAGGTAAATGCACAAAGGAAGGTGTCACTCTCCCTCTTTCGGGATTCTGTTATTGTGCTGACTGCGGACACAAAATGCGTCAAAGCGGTGAGCCGTCAGCATATATCTGCGGTAGATACTCAAAGTCGGGCAGAACAGTTTGCAGTACGCACTATATCAGGGTGAATATGCTTGAACAGGTTATCCTTGCTGACATTCGCTCTATGCTGAAACTGACCGTTGATGAAGATAAGGCAAGAGCGTATTTTCTGAAACGCAAGTCGGGTACCAGAGCTATTCAGACCGCAGAGAACACCAAAAAGATAAAGCAGGCTGAAAAACGTCTTGCGGAGCTTGATAAGCTGATCCGATCCGTGTATGAGGACAAGGTTATGGGCAGGGTGGCAGAGGATATGGCTCTCTCGCTCCTTAATGATTATCAGCAAGAGAAAGAAAAGCTATCCTCGGAGCTTAACGAGCTGAAAAGCAGGCTCGAATCGCAAAAGCAGGACAGCGATGACGTTGATGAATTTATCCGCCGTTTGAAGATGTTTGCAGGAGCAGAGGTCTTTACCCGTGAAATGGCTTTACAGCTTATCGAGTACGTGACAATTGACAAAAACCCCAGAAGCAGATCACGCATGAACGAGCGTGAAATCCATATCTATTACAAGCTGATTGACAAGGGATTGAATGATCCGCTGAATGCCCTTGAATAATCGGTTAGTTAAATCGTAGGTTAGTTTCCTTATGGGTAATGTACATTTGTAAATCGCTTATTCAACATAAATATCACTCCTTTTCGGCGGGACAAAATGTCCCTTTGTATATGTAATGCCGAAAAAATGCCGAGTTCTGACATTTGCCCGCAAACTTTGTATGTATGCACAAATCTCAGTGCCCGGATTTGTATAAAATGCAGACGTTTCAGTGCGCTTTTTCTCCCGTATGGAGCATTTTCCAGCCTGAAGCGTCATTTTATACATTATATCACAAATCCCGCGGAGCTTTGTTAATATTTTGTTAATCATCAACACAGGCGCACAGTCCCCAATGTCACGCGCCCCGCCGGGCTAACCCCGCGATAAAGTCGGAAATATTGGCAGATATCGAAGCACTTCCAATTGTATGATTTAATTATAAATTCATAAAATGTCCTTGACACATCTTCCCAGCCGTGGTATAATACTACAAAACGGTCAGCAAAGGTCTGACTTTATCCGGAGGTGCTGTACATGACGAAAAAGATCATAGCCGCCGTTACCGCTTCGGTAATGGCGTTCACTGCCGAGATAGCAGTCTTCCCCTACGGGACCTTCTTCGCTAACGCGGAGGAGAAGATAACGGGCGAGACGCCGAACGGCTTCACCTACGAGATCGAAGATGACAGGGTCTCGATCACCGGCTGGACCGGCGACAAGGAGTCCGTCACCTCGCTCATCATACCCTCTGAAGCAGGCGGCATGACCGTCAATGCGATAGGCAGCGGAGCCTTTGAGGATATGCCGTCGCTGACGAGCATTTCTATCCCTGACAGCGTCACCTATATCGGCTGGGGCGCGTTCAGTAACACCGGTCTTACCTCGATCGATCTGCCCGACGGCATACAGGAGCTGAGCTACCGTGTGTTCGAGGCCTGTGAAAGCCTCAAGGAACTGACTATCCCCAAGGGCTTCCCCAAGGACGGTATGAGCTGCTCAAACTTCTACGGCGTAGGCACTATAAGCACCCTTTCAGATTCATGCATAGAAACGCTTATCTTCGAGGACGGTCTCGAGGCTATCCCGGACTACTGTGCGTACAATGCTCCCGAGCTGAAAAACATCGTTATCCCCGATTCTGTTACGACTATCGGATATGAGGCGTTCATTTATGATGACGCTCTGACATCGCTCAAGCTGCCATCAACTATCAGGATCATTGAGAACGAGGCCTTCTACGACTGCGACGGTCTGACTGATGTCGTTATCCCTGAGGGCGTTGAGGAGATATGGAGCTCTGCTTTCGGAAAATGCGATAATCTTACATCTTTTGTATTTCCGTCGACCCTCAAGAAAATCAACAACTATATGTTCACAGACTGCAAATCACTCACCTCCGTTACTATCCCAGAGGGCGTTGAGGTTTTGAACGTCCGTATATTCGAGGGCTGCGAGAGCCTGAAGGAGATAACTATCCCCACCACCGTGAACGAAGTCTGGTCGCCGCTCGACAAATCGTACATCGAGACTGTCAACATCGCGGACGGCACAGAAACGATCGCAAACGGTCTCTGCGCATGGACTGAACACGTCACGACCATTAATATCCCCGATTCCGTTACATCGCTCGGCAGCCGGCTTTTCGGCAGTGCGACCGGTATCAAGGAATTCACTGTCCCCGCGCAGATAACCTATGCAGACAGTGTTTTCAGCGGATCTTCACTTGAAACGATACACTTCGAGCCCGGCCTCACTAAGATACCCGAGCGCTTATGCAGCGGCGCTGAAAAGCTCGTAAATATCGACTGGACCAGCGACATCACCGAGATAGGCGAAAGAGCCTTCATCGAGTGCAAGGGACTCGTGACCGCGGATATCCCCGATACCGTGACCACCATAGGCAACTCCGCATTCTGCTACTGCGAGTCGCTGAAAAACCTGCATATCCCTGAGAACGGCTGCCAGATAGGCACATACCTTTTCAGCGGCTGCACCAGCCTGCAGGAAGCATACGTCCCCGCGGGCATTACCGCTATCGAGAACAATGACACAGCCTACCTGTTCAATGGCTGTACGAGCCTGCAAAAGATAACCTTTGCGGACGGTATCACCGAGATACCCTCGTGCTGCTGCACATACTGCGACCTTCTCACCGAGATCGTCTTCCCTGAGACTCTCGAAAAGATAGGCTACATCTCGTTCAAGTACTGTCCTAACCTTGAAAAGGTAAATATCCCTGATTCCGTCACCGTGATAGGCAACGGAGCATTTGCATTCGACGAAAGCCTCCACGACGTCGAGCTCCCTCCGAATCTCGAAAAGATCGACGCCTACGCATTTGAGGGCTGCTCCGCCCTCACTGAGATCACCATACCCAAGTCCGTCACCACAATAGAGAACAACGCTTTTAATTGCGGACTGCGCGAAGTATGGTTCGAGGACGGCACCATAACGATACCCGAGCACGCGTGTCTGAACGCAAAGCAGCTCGAAACAGCGCATATCCCCGCTTCTGTCACAACTTTCGGCGAAAGCGCATTCAGCGGCTGCTACAACCTTAAAACGCTCGATATGCCGTTTGAGCCCGGCTATCTCCTCCCCAACGAAAACTTCGCAAGGTATACCTTCTACGAGTGCTATTCACTTTTCGACGAGCGTGTTATCCCCTATGACGCCTCCGGAACGTTCGTGAACCGCATCGAGAGCACCACCGGCGAGGGCGGTATCATAAACTACACCGTCTACTTCTCGCTCAACCCCGTTTTCAAGGACATCTACAAGAATGGGAACATACAGGTCCGCACCAAGGACAGCAACCCCATAGTTGCCCGCAGTCTGCCGGTAGGACTGAGAGAAGACGAACTCGTGCAGTACTTCTACCGCACCAACTACACCATACCCGACGGAACTGAAATGGGCGTATTCCGTTTCAGCACCGAGCCCAAGGCAAACGCCGACACCACCGTCGAGGTGACATTAGAGGCAAATTACACCAACGGCTACAACACCTACTGGAAGACTATCCCCGTAAACAACGACTCCAAGGGCTGGGAGCCTGTCACCCTGACCGTCCCCGCAAGAACAGGCGTCAAGGACGGCATGGCAGAGTTCGGCGTCTTCGGAAGCGCTTCCCCGGATTCAGAGGTAACTATCTACCTCAACGGCGAGCCTGCCGCAGCAGCCACCCCCAATCCCTACACCGGCAGATTCTCCGCGACCGTGACCGCTCCCGCCGACTACGGCGATACGCTCAGTCTGTACGCGCAATCCGGCGAGACCAAGTCCGCCGAGCAGTCCGTAGAGTGCAGCTTCAGCGTCGTAGACGTCGAGAAGGTCGTGCTCTGCCACAATAACGCCCACACCACCTACGAGCTTGACATCACCGGCGCATTCAAGTACGGAGAGAGACCCTACCTCGCGTACAACCCCAACAGACCCGTCGGCTTTGAGGTCACTCTCAGCGACAACAACTGCTCTCAGGTGGGCGTATCGTCAACAACAAACGGCGATACATCAATCATCTACCTCGAATACAGCGAAGCCACCGGCACATGGAAGGGCGAGGGCTACTTCGATACCCGTATCCCGGGCGAGCTGAACGTCCTCGCAGTCCCGAAGGAACAGGACATGGAGCTCACGGTCAGCACCGACGACGACGGCAGCACCTCCCTCACCACCGAGGGCGGCAAGCCGGTATTCGGCGACATCGTCTCCTCTCAGAGCGACGCCGTCACACAGGCTTTCCTCGACGCATATCCCATGCAGGTGGAAGTCAACAACGAGAATATGCTCGCAGTACGCTTCGTCGCTAACAACGGAGACATCACCCCCGCATTGAGCAAGCCCTCAAAGCTCGCGCTCCTGACCAATGCGTCGAACAAGAAGAACGGCTCCGAGAGCACGGAGCTCCCGTCGATCAACGTGGTCACAGCAACCCTCCCCGAGCTGACTATCGACGGCACGACCTACACCGGCAACGACATGATAAACGCAGCCGACACATTCAGGCTCGAAAGATCTCCATTCAAGGTCGTGATAAGCGAAGACTCGATAACAGAGGTCTACGTCATGCCTCTGGACGATGAGAGCCTTGGACTTACCGACAAAATACTGCTATATCTTGAGGAGAGCGACAGAGCGATCGACGGATTCATCGAATCCTGCGGCAATAAAATGAAGGAAGGCTGCATAACCCTCTACCGCGACGTAAAGACAGGTGCAACGCAGATATGCGTTCAGATATTCTCGGCATCACTGGAATTCATTCTCGGTCAGACCACTGACCTTACTGTTTCAGGCATAATCGAGTGGGCATCAAAAAAAGCACTGGAAGGCGCTGCTTCGGTCGGAAATGTTGTTGCATATCTCTTTAATGTTATAAAAACTGGTTGGGATCTCTACCACAAGGGCATCGACATCAATGACATCTGGGAGCAGATAAACTTCTCCAACAACCCGGAAGTAAAGGCGAAGGCAGCATGGCTGAAAACGCAGCTCTGCGGCAGCTTCCTCGCACGAGTGATGGTCGCTGCTGCGGTATTGGTCGTAGGTTTCATTGTTTTGCTCGAAGCACTGACAGTTGGCGTACCTTTACTTGTGGGGCTTTTGATCGGTCTTGTGGTCGGAATAATCGCGTTGATAGCGAACAGTATGCTTGACTATGTAGACAACGAATTGCGAAAGGAGGCATATGCAGCAACACCTCCCGCAAACTTAAACACGCTGATAGACCCGAGCGGCATAGCCTACGAATTCCTGCCATCGAACCCGATCGAGGGAGTGACGGCACAGATATACTATCAGGACGAGAGCGGAAACGCCGTCCTGTGGAACGCCGGGGACTACGACCAGCTCAACCCGCAGATAACCGACAGCTCAGGCTGGTTCGCATGGGACGTTCCCGAGGGTATGTGGCAGGTACGTCTGAGTGCTGACGGATATGATGACGCGCAGTCCGAATGGCTGCCGGTACTTCCCGTACAGGTCGGCGTGAACATAAACATGACGAGCAAGCTGCCCGCAGTCATCAAGGACGCAGGAAGCAGCGGGAACACCGCAATGGTGACATTCTCGAAGCATATGCTCGACACCTCCGTAACAGCTGACAGTCTCTTCCTCACCGATCCCGCAGGAAATATTATCCCAGCCGAGGTCAAGGCGATAAAGGAGGAGGGCAACTCCACCAACGCCTCCATGATATTCACCCTCACCGCCGCTCCCGGCACAGACCTCACGAGCGCACAGGTGAACGTCACCGCAGACGCCCTCAGCTACGCTGGAACAGCCTGCGCAGCACAGACCTCCGCACTGAGAGTCCTCGAAGCAGGTGAGATACCGGAATCCAAGGACAGCCAAAATCTCGGCGACGTCAACGGCGATGGACTTATCGACTCCGTTGACTCCTCGATGATACTTGTCCACAATGCCGGTGCTACGCAGGGTGAGCAGTTCCTCACAGACGAACAGCTCTCCCGCAGTGACATAAACAGCGACGGCATGGTGGATTCCGTAGACGCATCGCTGATACTCGTTTTCAACGCCGAAAAGGCTGAGAACTCCACTCTCACAATGTCGGATTTCATTGCTGAACTAAAAGCAGCGTGACCCGCAGACCGCTGAACAACACACAAAAAGAGCCGCACCTCACCAGTGCGGCTCTTTTCTGATCTTCTTCAAATGGAGCAGCCGAACATTATTTCGCTCCGGTCACATCAGTGCAGACGGCTGTATTCAGCCATTCACGAGCATCTGCCTCATCGCGATCAGGTCGAAAATATCCAGCACGCCGTCCCCGTTGAGGTCAGCGCCCTTCCAATCCCTGAGAGTGACGCTCCTGTCCCCGAGCAGCCACAGCTGAACGCACACCGCGTCAGCGACATTCGCCTTCGTATCCGCGTTCACGTCGCCCGGAATAGTCAGGAACTCAAATTCCCTGCGGGTCGAAAAAGCGTAACAGTACGCAGTGGACTCCGCATACCCGCAGACCGTCGTATTCTGAGGCATGAGAAAGAAGTTCTCACTGTCGCCGAGTATAAAGCAGTCAGGGTTCTCAAAGGTTATCTTTTTCAGGTGATCGCAGTACTCGAATGCCATTTCCACGATCTCGACGTTCTTAGGAACAGTGAACTCGGTCAGGCTATCGCAGAATTCAAAAGCGGCCCTTCTTATCGCAGTGATTGTCTCCGGTATATCGACATTTTTGAGCCCTGCACAGCAGTAAAACATACCCAATGCTATCTCAGTGACACCCTCGGGTATAGTGAACTCAGTCAGGTTTTTGCAGCCGTAGAAGCAGCTGCTGCCGAACCGCTGTATGGAGTCGGGCACAGTAACGGAAGTCACCTCCGAATACTTGAACGCCTCACTGCCTATTGCTGCCACACCGTCGGGAACGACGACATCGCCCGTACACTTTGTACCGTCCACAAGGATATCGTTTATGATGACGAGCTCCTTGCCCTCGCTGAACGCTTCATACCACGGCGTCCCCAAAAATGAGGTGCGGCTGATGTCCATGCCGTTCTTTTCGGGGATAGTCACCTCAGCGAGCGAGGTGCAGTTCCCGAACGCCGATCCTCCTATCGTCTGAACAGTCTCCGGGAGCGCGACCTCCGTGAGCGAGGTGCATTTATTGAAAGCCCCGGTGCCGACGGTCTCGAGGTCAGCCGGCAGGACTAATTCCTCCAGCGAAGTACAGCCGGAAAAGGATCCGTATCCGACCTCCTTTATGCCGTCACTCAATACGGCCTTTTTCAGCCCTGTGCAGTTTGTGAAGGCGTTTCCGGCAGAGATCAGGCTGCCCGGCAGAGTGATCTCAGTGAGCGACGCGCAGCCCATGAACGCCCCGTACCCGATCTCTGTGAGCGTATCGGGGAAGGACACATTGCCGAGCTTCCAGCAGTCATTGAAACCGTAGGCATCGATCATTTTGAGCCCGGAGGGTATATCCACAGAAGCGAGCGACGTGCAGCGCTCAAACGTCCCCTCGCGGATCTCAGTTAGCGTATCCGGCAGGGTGACCGATGTCAGCGCCTCACAGCCCCTGAATGCGTACTCGCCGATAATTTCGACGCAGTCGGGAATGACGACAGTTTTCAGAGTTTCGCTTCCGGAGAAAGCACTATCCGCTATGCACCTGACCCCGTCTGGAACGACGAGCTCCTCGCCGGTGTAGGCAGCGGCGTCGAGGAGGCAGCCCTTGACGATGAACAGCCCGTTCTCGTCAGTGTTATTCTCCTTGAAGGGAGTGTTATTGAAAACCCCGCCGCCTACGGACGTCACATTGTCCGGGAAGTCCACGCTTTCGAGCGCAGAACAGTCATAGAACGCCGACCCTACAGTCGTAATGCTGTCGGGAAGGTTTATCTCCGTCAGTGCCTTGCAATGCTGAAAGCAGCCCGACGGGAGAGTTTTCAGCCCCTCCGGCAGTCTCACATCAGTGAGCGAGGTACAGTACGAAAATGTGATATCGCCTATCTCAGTAACGGTGTCGGGGATATAAACGCTCTCCATGGCAGTGCAGTCAGCGAAAGCGTATGTACCTATAGCAGTAACGGGGACGCCGTTTATCTCGTCGGGGATAACGACATTCACTGCGCTCTTATCACAGCCGGTAATGGTCACACCGCTGTCCGTAATGACGCCCGTGAGCGGACCGAACGTCACGTTCTTCTCGTAATCCTTGAACCGTATGCCGTCCATGGTATTCATAAAACAGTATCTCTCGGCAGTCGAGCCGGACTTGCCGAGTACGGTCAATTTCTGCCCGAAGACATATGGCACCTCAGGGATATACATATCGGGATTCTCAATGCGCACCCAGCGATACTCGTCTCCACGGTAAAGAATGAACTGCTTCGAGAGTATGCGCTCAACGCTCTCGGGGATAACGAGCCCCTCTAAATACTCCATAGTTACTGTGCAGTCCTCCGCTATAGTCGTGACGGGGCAGCCATTCAGCTCGGACGGGATAACGAATTCCTCGGTCATTGACAAAGAGGAAATGGCGTGTACGACCGCCTCGCCGCTGCTGATAGTGTATTGCAGCTGGACATCATCGGGTCTGTAGATATACATCTCCGACTGAGACGCCGCCGCAGATACCACGCCCGTCATGACGTCCCGGCAGGGCTCGCACAGAACAGACGTCAATGCGACTGACACCGCCGCAGCCGCCGCAAGTATTTTTCTGCATTTCATAAGATACGCCTCCCTTGTAAAAAAGTCAGTTCACGGATTATATTATTCACCTTTATCCTACCATATATCGGGCAGAAAGTCAATATCCGCCAAAAATTATCTTGTTTTAACTCTCAAAAAAAAACAGTATCCCTCAGCCGCTTCCCTTCATTTGACGCAAAAAGTGACCTTTTCAAGTCGCTTTTTTCACGTTATCCAGCAGCTGCGGGAGCGTGCCCGTCAGCCGTTGTCATTTATCACTATCCCACCTGCCCTTGCGCGGACCGCAAGCTGTAAACGGGTCTGGAAGCCTGTCTTCTGGAGGAGGTTCGTGATGTGCATTTTCACCGTGCGCTTCGAGATACCGAGCTGCTCGGCGATCTCAGTGTTGGACGCTCCGCTGACAAGCCCGCGGAGAATGTCCTGCTCGCGCTCCGAAAGCTCGGTGCTGACCATGTTCCCGAAAGGCACAGAGGGCATGGTGTCGGGGAAAATCTGCTCCCCTGCCATGGTCCTGTCCATGACCTCAAGGAGTGGCTGCTGGACCTCCTTGTGCCAGAAGCTGTCCACGCCGGTCTCCCTCGCACGGCGGATATATGTGACATCGAACATCGACGTCACGAGAAGTATCTTCACTCCGGGAAACTCCTTTTTCAGCTCGCCCGAGGCAGTTATGCCGTCCATGCCGCTGCCCATGACGACGTCCATAAGGACGATATCGACGCGGCGCTCCCGGCAGTGCTCAAGAGCCTCCTCTTCGCTCCCGACCGAGCCGACGAGCACATATCTGTCCGAGCCGCTGATCGAGTCCTCAAAGATACGGCGTATGAGCTTGCAGTCATCGACGATCAAAACACTATATGCCATTTTCGGTTTCTCCTTTTTCAAGCGGCAGACGAAGTATCATCTCGAAGTGCTCGCCACTCTTTATTTCCATGGTACCGCCGCGTCCCTTGATGATACGGCGAAGATTCAAGAGCCCGCCCCTTTCGCGGATATTCCCGTTCCGGACGCCGTCATTGGTGAGGTTCAGCTCGCACACTCCCCCGCTGCTGACGACGTTTATGTAGACATTACTGCCGTGCGCATGGCGGAACACATTCGTGACGTGTACCGTGATAGCTTCGTCGATAAGGCTTATGAGACCGGGCTGGTCGGGGAGAGTGTCCCCGCTCAGCTTCACGTTCAGACCGAGCTTTTCCGCGTGGCGCAGGCTCGGCAGACGGACTGTCTGCGGCTTCTCGCTCTGCACGTTGCTGAGGAGCATGGTATTGCGCTTCCACAGGCGGAGCAGCTCGTCCTGATCCACGCTGCCCTCCACGAGGAGGCTCCTCTTGGTGAGCAGGAGCATTTTCCCGAAGCCGTCGTGAATGTTTACCTTTATTTGCAGGAGCTCACGCTCCTTTATCGCCTCACCGATACTGCGGCTGAGTTCGCGGAGACGCCTGTTGATGTTGTCCGCGTGAACCTGCTTTTCGCGGAGCTCCTGCGTGAGAGCGTACTCGGAGGTCATGTCCGAGGCGATGAGCTCGAAGAACCTCTGCCCGCCGATATCTGCCTTGTATCGCGTGAAGCTGAAGACCTTGCCGTCGGAGAGCTTCACGATGTTCCCGCTCTTTCCGGGGATATCAGAGAGCTCGTTCTTCTCTGCGACCGCCCTCCACAGCGCTCCGCCATCCGAGAGGTATACCCCGAGCAGCTCACGGCAGATGTGCTCCATTACGGTGTTCGTCAGCACAGGAAGACCATTTTCGCTGCAAAAGCAGATGCCCGTCGGGAGCGTATCCACGCACTCTTTCACGGATATCGCGGTGAGCTGCGAAGCCTTCCATTTCTCGATCATACCAAGAATGAGCAGCCCCGTTATCATCAGTGCAACGGCTATCCCCATGAGGAGCAGCGGATGTATCCTGAGGTTTGAATCCTTGACCGCCTCACAGCAGTTCGAGGAGACCGCTCCCGTCACCAGCAGTATAACGAGCATTGCTGCCGAGATCCGCTTCCGCATTCTCAGCATGACGCTCTCGATGAGTTCGTAGCCGACGAGAAGCGTGAGCAGCAGGAGCAGCAGTATCGCTGCGCGTGTGACTATCATGCGTCAGACCTCCTCACTGTGAGGGTGGTCTGACCGTCGTATTCCCTGATATCGAGCGTCATGCCGAGACGGCTCAGCTCACCGCTGAACTGCCCGAGGTCAAGGGTGCCCGTTGTGTCTATCTCAATGCGCAGGAGAATGTCCCCGGAGGAAACTACTGCAGCCGCGAGGGCGTGTATCCGGTACATCGTCTGCTCGACTATGGCTTCAAAGATGTCGTATGTGAGGACTGCGCTCCCGGACTGCCAGAGCTGCTTCGCGCCGCTGTCGGCAAAGCAGTCGATACCGAGGAGGGTCAGGTACTCCTCAGACTCGCGTATCGAGAAAAGCAGCTCGTCCGAGGATATCTCAGAGCTGCCGCCCGCGATGAGCATGAGGTTCGAGATACGCTTGATGTACGTTTCGAGGATCAGGCAGAACTTCGTGCGCAGGACGGGCATATCATCGTCC
>JAFRXR010000121.1 GCA_017443395.1 Ruminococcus sp.
CAAGCGCGCGGACGAGATCGAGCGTGTATCCAAGCTCCTGAAGATAACCGACGTCAGCAGCAAGCTGATAAAGAACCTCTCCAAGGGCTACAAGCAGCGTGTCGGCTTCGCGCAGGCGCTCCTCGGCGACCCCAAGTTCCTGATACTCGACGAGCCCACAGTCGGACTTGACCCGAATCAGGTCATGGAGGTGCGCAGCATAATCAAGGACTTAAAGAAGGACCACTCCGTCATATTCAGCTCACATATCCTCAGTGAGGTGAGCGCGGTCTGTGACAGGGTCATCATTATAAACAAGGGTGATATCCGCGCGATAGACACTATCGAGAACCTCGAGAGGTCCTACAGCTCATCGCTCGTGCTGCGCCTGAAGATAAAGGGCGCCCGTGCGAAGGCTTCCTCGATCATCGAGATGACCGAGGGCGTCAAGGAGATCATCTCCATCGACGACGAGGGCAGCGAGATATTCGCATTTGCTGTCCAGCTCGAGGGCGACGCAGAGACAGTCCAGGCCGAGCTCATGTCAGAGCTGCTCAAGAACAATGTGAAGATACTCGAGATATACACCGAAAAGCCCAACCTCGAGAACGTCTTCATCGAGCTCATCAACCGCCCTGTCAAGAAGACCTCGCTCAGCGACCTCATCGACGAGATAGTCCCCGACAGCGAGAAGGCTCCGGCAGAAGAGCCCGCCGCGGAGGAGCCCTCCGCAGAAGCTGAAGAAGAAAAGGAGGAAAACTGAAATGTTCTCTATATATAAGAAGGAGCTCCAGTCGTTCTTCTTCACTCCGTTCGCGTATGCGCTGATCGCACTGTTCATGCTGCTCTTCACCTACACCATAGGCGCCCTTATCGGCGATATGGACAGCAGCCGCCTCACGTTCTCCTACGCCGAGGTATTCTACAACGCGATACTCTACTTCATCTTCCTCATACCTATCCTCACCATGCGCACCTTCCCCGACGAGCGCAAGTTCGGCACCGAGGTGCTGCTCATGACCTCACCCGTCAGCGTACTTAAAATAGTCCTCGCTAAGTTCCTTGCGAACGCGACCGTATTCCTCTGTATGCTCGCGGGCTCTGCGGTATTCCCGATAATCACCGCCTTCAAGGGCGAGGTCGTTATGAGCCAGCTCCTCTGCGCATATCTCGGCTTCTTCCTCTGGGGACTCATGTACATAACCCTCGGAATGTTCATATCCTCCTTCACCGAGAGCGCGATAATCGCCGCTATCCTCGGTGAGCTCGCGATGTTCCTGTTCCTGTTCATCGACAACTTCTCAGGCATCGCCTTCTTCAGCCAGTACCCGAAGCTCCAGTCTGTGCTCTACTCCTTTGCAGCACAGCCGAGATTCGGCTATTTCTCGCAGGGCTTCATCAGGCTCTCCGACATCGTATTCTTTGTATCCGCGATAATCGTGCTGCTCTCATGGACCTACATCTCCATCGAGAAGCGCCGCTGGAAGAGAGGTTGACCGAAATGCAGAAGAAAAAGCACAATTTTTCCGGCACGCTCGCATTCGTGATCTCATTGCTCGTGCTCGTGATATTCATTCCGATAAACCTCATCGTGAGCTACTACGACAAGGTATACGACCTCACTCCCTCGGGCAAGTACACGCTCAACTCCAGGACCGTCCAGCTGCTCGATTCCACCGCAGACAAGCACATCGACATCTACTACCTGTCCGAGCTGCGCTACCTCCAGGACGCGCCTGAGTTCCTGCCGCTGTACCACACGCTCACGGAGCTCGACGCGCGTGACAACATCACCCTCACCTGCTTCGACCCCAACGAGGACACCAACCTCGCCAACGAGCTCAACCCCACGGGTATCTTCAATATCAGCACAGCCGACGTCTTCGTCAGGTGCGGCGACGTCATCAAGTACATCAACCACGACAAGCTCTTCCAGACCAACTCCGAGGGACTCGCAGAATACGCGGGCGAGGAGATGATCGCAGGCGCTATCCAGATATGCACCAGCGGCACCCTCCCCACTATCTACTTCCTCACCGGTCACGGGGAGAAGTCCATAAACGACGCTTACTCCGTCTACGCTCAGACCCTCAAGGCAAACAACTACGACGTTCAGGAGCTCGACCTCAGCACCGTGGACAGAGTCCCCGACAACGCCTGCATACTCTACCTTGCCGGTCCTACGCAGGATATCTCCGACGCTGAGCGCGCCAAGCTCTCCGACTACATCGACAACGGCGGTGCAATGGCGATGCTGCTCGCACCGTGCGAGACCGAGGGACGCTTCAATAACATCGAGTACCTCCTCGCCAAGTTCGAGCTCGGCATGGACTACAACATCGTCACCGAGTCCTACTCCGGCAATCAGTTCCACAATTCAAACGACGAACAGGTCCCCAACTTCTTCCGCGTCGAGTTCACCCCGTTCAACTCCGAATTCACGCAGGATCTCACCACTGACATCAACTACATGATAGATCAGGGAGCCTATATCCCCGGCATCAGCAACACAAGGAGCCTCTATATGCTCTCCACCGACACCGAGGCTATCGAGAAGTCGGAGATAATCGAGAACGTCCAGAACTCCCTCACCGGCGAGTACACCACAGTCAGCACCGCGATGGGCGGCGACTCTGAGACTGTCGCTGCGAACAGCGAGCTCAGCGGGATCAACCTTGACTTCGGCTACTACTCCTACAACAAGATAACAGGCGCCAAGCTCATCGCTATCGGCTCAGCTGACATCATCAACTCCGACCTCGAGGACGAAAACCGAGTATCTCTCTATGTATCCGGCTCGCAGTACCTCACGATATTCTCGAACACATGGCTCTACGACGGAGACGTTGAAATGGGTATCGGCAACAAGGTCACCTCCTACGACCACATGGACTTTGAGAACGCCAAGGACGCCGAGTCCGTGCTCGCGATAATAATAATCGTACCTATCGCCGTTGCACTCATCGGCGTAGCGGTATGGCTCAAGAGGAGATATGCATAAATGAAAAGACCGATCATAGCACTGATCGTCCTGCTGCTCGTCGCGGCAGGCTCGGTCGGCGCATTCATCGCCGTAAAGGGCAGGAAGGATAAGGAGCAGAAGCAGGCTGCGGAGAAGTCCGCGGAATACGTTCTGTTCAGCTACGACTCCGAATCCATTGCGCAGATCACCTTCGACTGCGAGGACGGTCTGTACGAGGTCTGCAGCGACGGCAGCGAGTGGGTGCTGAAGAGCGGTGAGTTCAAGCTCGACCAGTCCTACATACAGAACGTCGCGACCTACGCCTCCTCGCTCGAGGCGATCACCGACTACGGCGCTGCTGACGATGAGAAAAAGGAAATGTACGGACTCACGGACCCCGCTACCGTTACGGTCAGCACCGGCACGGAAGAGCACCGGATAAGCGTCGGGAATATGAGCCCCACGGGAGACTACTACTACATCATGGTAGACAGCAGAGACACGATCTACGCCATAAACAGCCTCTACGGGAGCATTCTCCGCCCGAACCGTCTCCTGCTGAAGAACAAGGATCTTATCCCCTATAATTCTGCTTCAATGCAGCGTATCGTCCTCGAAAGGGACGGCGAGACAGTCTACGACCTCACCTATGACACCGACGCTGCACACTGGTCGCTCCCCGAGGGCTACTCAGGACTTGTCTTCGACACCACTGCGGTCTCCTCGATGACATCCCTGATGATGAGTCTCACCGCCGAGGAAATGCTCGACGAGGATCTCGATGATCTCTCCCGCTACGGCTTCGACGAACCCGCAGCGAAGATGACCATTTACGGTCAGGACGGCACCCAGCACACAATGCTGTTCAGCAGCCGCCTTGCGGGCAACTCCAACGAGTATATGTACGTCCTGATGTGCGATGACAACCAGGTAGAGAAGTACTACCGCTCCGACCTCGACTTCATCAACTACACCCCGCTCGATTTCATCGTTGCGTCCGCTCCGGTGATATCAATGGCGAACATCACCGGCTTCGATATGCATTTCGGCGAGTACACCGAGAACATCACCCTCGATTACTCAGCGAACACCGCGGAGCGCAGCGGCACCCCCATAGACCTCAGCAACACCAGCACCGCTGCTGACTTCAAGAACTACTTCGACTCTATGTCGATACTGACCTACACGCAGGTCGATATAGAAGCAGAGCCCGAGCTTGTGCTCCCGCTCCTCACGGTCGTTTACCACACCACTGAGGGCACCGACCTTCAGGTCGACCTCACTGACGCCGGAATGGGCAAGTGCTATGTCTTCATCGACGGCGAGTACA
>JAFRXR010000122.1 GCA_017443395.1 Ruminococcus sp.
CTCTGCCCTTCTGTGTCATTGTACCCTTATTGCTGTTATTATCGCTCATTGTTTTAACTCCTTAAAGCTGAGATTGATGCCGTGATAGTATTATAACTCGCGGCATGGGCAATATTACAGCAAATTTATGGCATTTCAGCTTACTTATTCTTTCTCCTGATGAGCACCGCCACGATGTCCGCACCGATATTAGCAGAAACGACCGCACCGATACGGCTGTACATCTCCGCCTTCCTGCCGAACTTCTTGGTGAGCTCCTTCTCTATCTCCTTGGCAAGAGTGTCGTCCCTGCCGCACAGCATGATGTACGGTGTCTGCGGGGTCATGCGCTTCTCGACACACTCCACGAGCTTCGCAACTATGTTCTTCTCGCCGCGTATCTTGTCCACGGTGTTGGTCGAGCCGTCCGCGAACTCGATAATGGGCTTCAGTCCGAGCATTTCGCCCGCAAAAGCCTTCGCTGCGGAGACACGTCCGGACTTGCGCGCGTACTTCAGCGTGTAGGGAACAGCGTACATAGCGGTCACATTGAACCAGTCCTCGAAGTACGCAACGATATTCTCAGCGGTCTCGCCCTTGCGTATCCGCTTTGCAGCCTCCATGATCGGGTATCCGTAGAGGATACTGTAGGACTTGGAATCGAGGTTGTATATGTTTATCTTGCCCGCTGCTTCGGGATTGTTCTCAAAGAAATCGTTCTTGCCGAGGATAGAATTATTATATGTACCCGAGCCCTGACTGTTTATCGAAACGTGAATAATATCGGTGTACCCCTGCTCAAAGAGCTCCTTGTAGGTCTCCTCGAAGGTGAGCGGCGAGATCTGCGAGTGCTTGGGGATCTCGTCGGTGGAAGCCATAAGATCGTAGACCTCCTGTGTGGACTTGTCGAATATCTCGCGGAAGGTCTCCCCTGCTATGCTCAGCTCGAACGGGAGCACCTTTATGCCGAGCTCCTCGATAGTCTCCTTGGGGAGGTCGCAGCACGAGTCTGTGAGAATAATTATCTTCTGCATTGTGTTTTCTCCTTTACCATTCATATTTAGTGAGTCTGCCCTCGCGTGAAAGATCGGGATAATCCCACTGTCTGAGGGCTTCGTATACGGCTATCGCGACGGAATTCGAGAGGTTCAGGCTGCGCAGCTCGTTCCTCATGGGGATACGCACGCAGCTGTCGGGATTCGCGTGGAGCAGCTCCTCCGGGAGTCCCCTGTCCTCTCTGCCGAAAACGATATATGCATTGTCGGGATAGCTGACCTCGCTGTGGACACGCCGTCCCTTTGTCGTAAAATAGAAGAATTTCCCGTCCGGATTCCTGCTGAAAAAGTCGTCCAGACCGTCGTAGTAGGTGATGTCGAGCTTGTCCCAGTAGTCGAGTCCGGCGCGTTTGAGCTGCTTATCAGTGACCTCGAACCCGAGCGGGCGGACGAGGTGCAGCCGCGCTCCCGTGACCGCGCAGGTGCGGGAGATATTGCCGGTATTCTGGGGTATCTGCGGCTCGACGAGCACTATGTTCAGGTTGTGCATGAAAAATATCTCCATGTATATTATTTGCGCAGGGTCAGACACTATCCGTGCGGAGTACCGCACTCACGCCGGGAATTTCCGGCAGAAAGGAGGTCTCAGCATGGACGTAAAAACACTGACCAAGAGCGCCGCAGCCGGAGCTCTTGCCGGCTTTGCATACTACGCCTTCACGGCGGCATCGCCGATGAAGAGGTTCAGCCTCAAGCGCGACGCGGGCAAGACCCTCAAGGCTGCCGGCAGCCTGCTCGACGATATAAAGTCTATCATCATGTAGCCCCGGTGTTTCGCCGGAATTCAAGATAGCTCTCGAGGATTATGACGGCAGCAACGGCGTCCACGACAGCCTTTCGCTTCTTGCCGCGTGTATTGGTAGCATTGAGGTAATTGTGCGCGGAAACGGTCGTGCAGCGCTCGTCCCAGAGCCTGACGGGACAGTCGATGAGCTTCGCGAGCTCGTCCGCGAAAAGCTGACATTTCTCAGCCCTCTCGCCGACGGTGCCGTTCATATTCTTCGGGTAGCCGACGACTACCTCCTCAGCACGCTGCTCTTTCGCGAGGGCAGCGGTCTTTTTTATGCACTCACCGAAGTCCTTTTCGTTTATCACCGTGACCGGCGAGGCGATCATCTCGCTCTTTCCGCACACCGCGATACCGGTGCGTGAGTCGCCGAAATCAACTGACATTATTATCATAGCGCAGTCCTCACCACGGCTTGACGGTGCCGATGATATCGCGGACCGAGGCTATCCCCTTGGCGTCGAGCCAGTCGTTCATCTCCTCAGCGATACGCACGGGAGCGAAGGGGTCTGTGAAGATAGCGGCACCGACCTGCACCGCACTCGCGCCAGCCATCATGAGCTCTATCGCGTCTCTGCCGGACGAAACTCCGCCCATACCGATAACAGGTATCTGCACAGCGTTCGCGACCTGCCATACCATGCGAACAGCTATCGGGAACACCGCCGGACCGCTCATTCCGCCCACATTATTGCGGAGGATCGGGCGTCCGGTGTTTATGTCTATCCTCATTCCGAGGAGGGTATTTATGAGCGAGACCGCGTCCGCTCCGGCAGCCTCGACCGCCTTTGCGATGTCGGTGATGCTCGTAACATTCGGGGAGAGCTTCACCACGAGCGGCTTTTTTGTGACCTTTCGCACCTGACGTGTCACCTCAGCAGCCATATCGCAGCTGGTACCGAAAGCAGCTCCGCCCTGCTTGACGTTCGGGCAGGAGATGTTGAGCTCTATCATGTGGACGTCCGTCGCATCGAGCTTCTCCGCGACCTGTGCGCACTCCTCGGGAGTAGAGCCAGCGATATTCGCGAGGACAACGAGGTCCTTCGTGAGCAGATAGGGCAGCTCAGTCTCGATAAAGTGGTCGATGCCGGGGTTCTGGAGCCCCACGGAATTTAGCATACCCGCGGGAGTCTCAGCTATTCGGGGAGCGAGGTTGCCCGTGCGCTTATGGAGGGTCGTGCCCTTTGTCGCGATACCGCCGAGCTTACAAAGCGGGAACAGCTCCTCGTACTCGCGCCCGTAGCCGAACACGCCCGAAGCCGGGATTATGGGGTTCTTGAAGTCCACGCCGCAGACCTTTACAGACATATCAGCCATTACCAGAGCACCTCCTCAGCCTTGAACACCGGTCCGTCCTTGCAGACGTGCGCGAAGTATTCCTCGTCGTTGCGGAC
>JAFRXR010000005.1 GCA_017443395.1 Ruminococcus sp.
CTGACCCTTTGGCGGAGTCCAGAGGCAGAGCCTCTGGTCGCTTCGCATTAGTTTTTAAGGCGAAGCGAAACTATCTGAAAGGCGCCTCGCAAGGGGTGAATCGAAAAACGATCCAGTGAATCGTTTTTCGAGAGGTGACTCCCCGCAGTGCGGGGAGATGTCAGCGGAGCTGACAGAGGGGTTGGACCCGAAGGGACGCCTTGTAAGATAAGCAGTTTCGCAAATCTTTGATTTGCAGAAAATGCTATATGCATAGCTGAAGGCGTCCCCTTGCTGCCACAACAAAATGACAATGCCTGCGGCCGGTGACGACCGCACGAAAAAGCTACTCAAACCAGAATAACGAGGTAAAAATATGACAGCCAACTACCACACCCACACCTTCCGCTGCAACCACGCTATAGGCGAGGACAGAGAATACGTCGAACAGGCGATAAACAGCGGGATAAAGATACTCGGATTCTCCGACCACTGCCCGTGGGTCTTCCCGGGGGGCTACGTCTCCCCGACGCGTATGCAGCCCTCGCAGCTCGACGATTATTTCACCTCGCTGACCGCGCTCCGCGACGAGTACCGCAGCGACATTTCCATATATATCGGCTTCGAGTCGGAGTATACGCCCGAGCTCATTGAGGCGCAGACACGGCTCCTCGCGGACTACCCGGTGGACTACATGATACTCGGGGAACATTTCACCCAGCCCGAGCCCTACGGCACGTATACCGGCTTCCCCACGGACAGTGAGGAGGAGCTCCGCCGCTACACAGACCTCATCATCGAGGGAATGGAAACAGGACTTTACCGCTATATCGCGCACCCTGACCTCGTCTGCTTTGCAGGTCCGCAGGAGCTGCGCGACCGTGAGCTCAGGCGGCTCTGTGCGTACATGAAGGAGAAGTCTCTCCCCGTGGAGATAAATATGCTCGGAGTGTGCGGCGGCAGACACTATACCTCCGTCCACTTCCTGAAAATAGCGGCGGAGTACGGACTTTCAGCGATCATCGGCTGTGACGCACACACCCCCGAAGCACTCTCGGACACCGCCTCGATCGAGCTGTGCCGCACGCTCGCGGAGGGCGCCGGACTGCCGCTCATCGAGACTCTCCCCGGGCTTGACGGAGGTATCGCCCCATGAAAAAGGCTAAGGCGGCAATAATAGCCCTTTCCGCGGCACTCGCCATGAGTGTCGGATACAATGTCTACTCGCTGTGCTTCATGGAAAGACAGCGCAGCTACCTTCAGTCCCCGGAGGAGATATACTGCATGGAATGCGGCGTGATAGAGGCAAATTCCGCGATTCGCAGCGGCGGTACAGTGGACATAAAATACGACTTCAACGCCCCTGAGTACGCCCGGCTCAGAGAAGACTACAACCTCGAAGCGATAGCGGGAGAGGGCAGCGGATTCGACCGCGCAGTGCGCCTCATGGATGAATTTTCGGGACGTCTCAGACACAATGGCACCTTCTCGGCCGAGCGCGAGAACTTCAACGCCCTGTACCTCCTGAACTACAGCCTCGACCAGAAGAGAAACGGCATAAACTGCCGCGCAAAGGCGCAGATACTCAACGAGATGTGCCTTGCGCTGGGGATATATTCGCGGAAGCTGTGGCTCATGCCGATATCGGTCTACGACAGCGACTGCCACGTCGTGAATGAGGTCTGGGACAGCGAGCGCGGAGCATGGATAATGCTCGACATAACGAACGATATGTACTGGGTAGACGAGAACGGCACCCCGCTCTCGGCGCTCGGGATAAGGGAAAAGCTCTCGAAGCAGGAGTTCTGCACCCCGGTCACTCCGGACGACGACCTGAGCGACCTTGAAAAGTCGCGTGACGAGAACTGCACGGAGCTGCTGTACATCGCGAAAAACATGGTCTACCTGCGCTACATGGACAGCTATACCGTCGGGGAGTCGGTGGTCTACGACCTCATGCCGGTGAATCTCGACAAGCCCTACGACTTCCTGATATCCGAGGAGAGCGTGACAAAGGCACCGAACTGAAAGGAAGAGCAAGATGAGTATTTTTGATGTATTCGACCGTATTTCGGCTAAATCGACAGCCCCGAGGGGTAAGATAGAATATGTGATAGCCGGACTCGGCAACCCCGGCATGGAGTACGATAACACCCGCCACAACGCAGGCTTCATGGTGCTCGACGCGCTCGCAGAGCAGCTCGGCGCGAGGATAGACCGTTTGCAGTTCAAGGGCAAGACCGCGGACGTGGATATCTGCGGGGTGCGTTGCCTGCTGCTGAAGCCGACGACCTACATGAATAACAGCGGCGAGTCGGTCGTGCAGGCGCTGGACTTCTACAAGCTCGGCGCGGAGCGGCTGATAGTGGTGTGCGATGACATCTCCCTCGACGCGGGAAAGCTGCGCATACGCCGCAAGGGCAGCCACGGCGGACACAACGGACTGCGCAGCATAGTAGACCTGACCGGCAGGGACGATTTCCAGCGGATAAAAATGGGCGTAGGCAAGAAGCCGCACCCCGACTACGACCTCGCGAAATGGGTGCTGGGGAGGTTCAGCAAGGACGACGCCGCGCTGATGCAGGAGTCGGCGAAGAACGCCTGTGAGTGCCTGAAGCTCATGGTGCAGGGCAAGACCGACGAAGCAATGAACAAGTACAATTCTTAGGTGTCAGGTATCAGGTGACTGTAGGGAACGCCGCCCACGGTGTCCCGTGTGACGTCATGCCGCCGCACGCAAAGGCACCACCGCCCCGAAAAACGGAGAAACAGAATGAACATATTCAAGGACATATTCCGCGAGCTGCCGGCATTCCGGAGTATTCGCGAAGCGATCGAAAAAAACATATCGCCCGTCTCCGTGACGGGTCTTTCACATATACACAGGGCGAACCTCATCGCGGCGCTGAGCGGGGAGGGAGTACACCTCGCCGTGACCGGCACCGAAGCCGAGGCGAAGAAGCTCTGCGACGACGTGAATGCCATGACCGGCGGAGAAACAGCAGTGCTCTTCCCGTCGAAGGAGCTCGTCTTCACGCCCGTGGACAGCGCGAACCACGAGTATGAGCACATGAGGATATCAGCGCTGTCACGCGCCGCAAAGGGCAGCTGCTCGGTCATCTGCGCGAGCATAGAAGCCGTCATGCAGCCGGTGATACCGGTTGGGGTGCTCATCGCGGCGGGGACAGAGCTGAAGCAGGGCGCTGAGATCGACCTCACCAAGCTGTGCCGCGACCTTGCTGCGTGCGGGTACCAGCGCTGCGAGAAGGTCGAGGGCGCATCGCAGTTCAGCGTGCGAGGCTCGATCGTGGATATCTTCCCCGTACAGTGCGACAGACCCGTGCGCATCGAGCTCTGGGGCGACGAGATAGACTCCATATCCGAGTTCGAGACCGACACCCAGCGCCGCACTGAGCCGCTCGACAGCATAGACATCTCCCCCGCGAGTGAGATACTCTACGACCCCGCCGAGCTCGCGGACAAGATAGAGGAGCTGTGCAAAAAAGCCCGCGGAAAGCGTGCGGAAGCCATTCGTGAGCACCTTGGCGCGGATGTCCGCAGGCTGCGTGCGGGTGAGCTGCTCGTCCATGCGCAGAAGTACTACCCTCTCATATACGGCGAGCCGACAACTGTCCTCGACTACATCGACGGAGTCGTGCTTTTCAGCGATTTTTCGGACGTCATGGACAATGCCGCAGGAGTTTCCTCCCGCTACGCCGAGGACGTGAAGATACTCATCGAGGACGGACAGCTCTGCAAGGGTCTGGACGGTCATGTGCTGGAGCTCCCGGACGTTCTCGCCCGCGCCGAAAAGAGCGTCTGCCTGTACATGAGCACCTTCGTGCAGGGCGGCGAGAGGGTGGATTTCCGCCGCATGGTGAGCTTTGAAGCCATGCAGACCGCCTCGTGGGGCGGCGAGATGAAGCAGCTCACCGAGGACCTTGAGGAGTACATACGCCGCAGCTACCGCGTGATACTCGCGGCAGGCAGCGAGAAGACGCTCCCCATAATACAGGACGACCTCCGCGGGCAGGGCATACCGTGTGACCTCGCAGGGGAGGGGATAGCTCCGCAGACCGGCAGGGTGCTCCTGATGACGGGCAGCTTCTCGGGCGGCTTCGAGTATCCCGAGACCCGCACCGCGCTCATCACGCAGGGACGCGCCCTCGATGCCACGCGTAAGAAGCGCCGCAAAAAGAAGAACAAAGCCGAGGAGATACGCTCCCTCGCGGACATCACCGAGGGCGACCTCGTGGTACATTCGGGACACGGCATCGGGCGCTTCATCGGCATACGCAAGCTCGAATTCGACGGCGTGACCAAGGACTACATCACCATACAGTACGCCGGCACGGATAAGCTGTACATACCCGTCACGCAGCTCGACATGGTCTCGAAGTACATCGGGCCCCGCGATGACACCGGCGTGAAGCTGAACAAGCTCAGCTCGGGCGAGTGGCAGAAGACCCGCTCGAACGTCAAGCGCGCGGTCAGGGACATGGCACATGAGCTCATCGCACTGTACGCGAAGCGCGAGCAGAGTCAGGGCTTCGCGTTCTTCCCGGACGACGAGATACAGCGCGATTTCGAGGAACGCTTCCCCTACGTTGAGACCGACGATCAGCTCACCTCCATCGCCGAGATAAAGGCAGACATGGAGCGTCCCCGACCTATGGAGAGACTGCTCTGCGGTGACGTCGGCTTCGGCAAGACCGAGGTCGCGTTGCGAGCAGCGATGAAGTGCGTCCTCGCAGGGAAGCAGTGCGCCCTCCTCGCTCCGACCACAGTCCTCGCCTACCAGCACTACCAGACCGCGCTGCGCCGCTTCGAGCACTTCCCGGTGAACGTCGAGCTGCTGAGCCGCTACCGCTCCCCGAAGCAGCAGGCGGAGATAGTGAAGAAGCTGAAGCAGGGGAGGATAGACCTGCTCATCGGCACCCACAAGATCATACAGAAGTCCGTAGTCTTCAAGGATCTCGGGCTTGCCATAATCGACGAGGAGCAGCGCTTCGGCGTGGCGCACAAGGAGCGCTTCAAGGAGGCGTTCACGGGGGTAGACGTGCTAATGCTCTCCGCCACGCCTATCCCGCGCACGCTGAACATGGCGATGAGCGGCATACGCGATATGTCGGTCATCGAGGAGCCCCCGCAGGACCGATACCCGGTGCAGACCTACGTCATAGAGTACAACGCAGGCACGGTCGTGCAGGCGATAGTGCGTGAGCTGCGCCGCGGCGGACAGGTCTACTATATCCACAACCGCGTGGAGACGATAATGGCTTGCGCAGGACGTCTGCACCAGCTCCTCCCGGAAGCGAGGATAGCCTACGCGCACGGACAGATGAGCGAGGACGAGATGTCGGACATCTGGGAGCAGCTCGTGGAGCACGAGATAGACATACTCGTCTGCACGACCATAATCGAGACCGGCGTGGACGTCCCGAATGTGAACACGCTGATAATCGAGGACTCCGACCGCTTCGGACTTTCCCAGCTCTACCAGCTCCGCGGACGTGTGGGACGCTCCAACAGGCGCGGCTATGCGTATTTCACTTATAAGCGCGACAAGGTGCTGACCGAGGTCGCAGCGAAGCGGCTGAGCGCCATGCGCGAGTTCACGCAGTTCGGCAGCGGTTTCCGCATAGCCCTCCGCGATCTCGAGATACGCGGTGCGGGAAGCATACTCGGCGGGCGCCAGCACGGACACATGGAGGCAGTCGGCTACGATATGTACCTCAAGCTGCTGTCGGAGGCTATCGCGGAGGAAAAGGGCGAGCAGCCCGAGAAGATACCGGAGTGCCTCGTGGACATACAGATAGACGCACATATCCCTGAAGCCTACATTTCAAGCCTTAATCAGCGCATAGATATGTACCGCAAGATAATGCTCGTAAATGAGGACGCCGACAAGACCGACCTCATCGACGAGCTGATAGACCGCTACGGCGAGCCCCCGAAGTCCGTCGTGGGACTCATCGACGTCTCCCTGCTCCGCAACAAGGCAGCACACCTCGGCATCACCGAGATATCGCAGAAAAACGGCTCGATGTACTTCTACACCGAGTACATGGACACCTCCCAGATAGCAGCGCTGTCGAAGGCATACAAGGGACGCATAACATTCAACGGCATGGGACGCTCATACGTCTCGGTGAAGATATCCCCGAAGGTGAGACCGTTCGACATGATGCGCGACACCGTGGACATCATTTACGACAGCCGTGAGAAGGCGTGATAATGCTCGGAATTGTGAAGTGTGCAGTCAGAAGAATGGGCATATTTGTGCAAAATGCTACTTTACACGGGAAATTTTTTGTGATACAATGATGGTATAATAATATAGTGTGGCGGAGTAGGTTCCCGCCGCGCTCAAGTAAGGAGTTTTTATCATGAAGATGAATAAGTTCATTGCAGCAGTTGCTGCATCAGCTCTCTCCGTTTCTGCTTTCGCAGCAATGTCCGCGACTAACGCAAGTGCTGCCCAGACTGAGATCGCTTACACTCAGTCCGACAATTCCCTCAATCTTGCAAACGACGGCAAGATGATCCGCAGAAATATCTACAACGTATGGACGACCCCTCAGATCAAGGATATCGACGGTGCCAACACGACTGTTGAAGAGATGATCACGGTAGACTTCACAGTTTCCGGCATCAACGACGGCGACGAGGCTAACATCTGGCTCGCAGGAAGCATCGGCGGCGTATCCGTATGGGATCTCGACGAGGCTGCTGACGCTATCAAGATCAATGGCAACGGCGATTATACAGTTTCGTGGACAGGCGTCAATTCCGCAAATATCGACTGCCTTATCCTTGAGTCTGACATCAACTGCTACAACTACGGCAGCTTCACAGGCCTCGACGGCTCGGGCGTTTCCCTCACTATAAAGTCTATCAAGACCGGCAAGGAGGACGAGACAACAACTTCGACCACAACAACTACTTCGGGCGCAGCAGCTGACAATAACTCCACAACAACTACAACAAAGGCTGCTGAGGGCGGCGCAACTACCACAACAGGAGTTAAATCTGCTGCTACAGGTGACCACGGCGTAGCTGTTGCAGTATCCTTTATGACACTTGCAGGCGTTGCAGCATATGTAGCAAGAAAGAAGGACTGATTAAGTCTTTAAAGCACTGATAATGCCCTCTGCCTGCAGAGGGCATTTTTACAGGGAGGAGAAAACATGGATTACAGGAAGATAGTGGCGAGTGCGCTCGCACTTTCACTCGCAGCGATAAGCACCGGCTGCGGAAATGGCAGCTCGTCAGCTCAGGAAAGCGCGGCGGAGATCACTGCTGCGGCAGAAACGACAGAAGCAGCAACAGAGGCTGAGACAGTTGAGGCGACCGAGCCCACGACGGAGGAGCTCATTCCGCCTACCCCCGCCGAGGCGACCGACCCCAACACCGTCACCTTTGACGACGGCGATTTCTCGTTCGCTTCCGCAAAGACGGTAGACAAGGATTCCGCGCAGGGTGAGCTCGAGGTAGTTGAGGTCGAGGGCAACAAGATGCTCCGCTTCACCGACGACGGCACGAACTTTGCGAACGATACCGTCCAGAAGATACAGATCGACGCAGCAATGCTCCTCACTCCCGAGAACGTTGCGAAGGTGCGCAGGATAGAGTTCGACGTCTACGCAGACGCAACAGCGGACAGCTTCGTGGCAGACAGCGGCGAGAGCCTGAAGGTCCCCGGCTGGATCGGCGGAGGCGGCGGCGCGAACTGTGCCGGCGACAACTGGTACGACTTCGGCGAATGGAGCGGCGGCGAGTACAACTTTGAGATGTCCGGTGCAGTCCACGGCGAGTTCAAGTTCCTGCTCGCAGCAGGCGGAAAGTGCTGGGACGAGACCATGCCTGAGGCTACCTTCCTCATAATGCGGTGGGGACCGAAGAACGAGGGCAACTTCTACCTCGATAACATCGTGTTCTACGACGAGGACGGCAATTCCCTTCCGCTTGCGAAGGCGGAGCCCGCAGGCGAGGAGGCTCCTGCTCAGGAGGAAGCTCCCGCAGCCGAGCCCGAGGAAGCAGCTCCCGAGGCAGCTGAATAATGACATCACGAGGACGCACATCAGTGCGTCCTTTTTTGTTGCTCCGGACATTAATTCTGTCCAATATATTGCATTTTCCCGCGCGATATGGTATAATGAAGCTATAGCAAACGACAAATTATTTTGGCGTTTGCTGTTTGCCGATCCGCACGTAGCAAACAATAAGTTTGCGGATGTGCGAGGCACTTTAGATCATTTATTATAGTGGACGTCATTTTTTGACGTTCACTGTAAATACTCAGAGACCGCCCGCGCGGCGGCTCCGACTAAAAGGACGTGCTCAACTATGGCAATAAACTATGATGTCATCATCGCCGGCTGCGGCGCGGCAGGACTTTACGCAGCGATAAACCTCCCCTCCGATCTCCGCGTGCTCATTCTCTGCAAGCGAGAGCTCTCCCTCTGCAACTCCATGCTGGCGCAGGGCGGTATCGCGGGAGTTTACGATTCCCCCACGGATAATATCCAGTACCACCAGAACGACACCCTCATCGCGGGCAGCTTCAAGAACAACGTCGACGCAGTCCACACCCTCGTCAGCGAGGCTGCACAGGACATCGCCCGTATCATCGAGCTCGGCGTGGACTTCGACAAGAACCCCGACGGCTCCTACCACCGCACCCTTGAGGGCGGCCACGGTCATCACCGTATCTTCCACCATACCGACTCCACCGGCAAGGAGATAACCACCAAGCTCCTCACCTACGTCCAGAGTCTGAAGAACGTGACTATCATGGACAACACCCTCATGTGTGCTGTGAAGCAGACCTCCACAGGCTACTCGGCTTTCCTGAAAATGCCCGACGACACCTACGAGACCGCTAACTGCCACTTCATGATACTGGCTACCGGCGGTATCGGCAGAGTGTACGAGTTCACCACCAATTCTGCTATTGCGACCGGCGACGGCATAACCTTTGCATACGAAATGGGCGCGAAGATCAAGAACCTCAGCTACGTCCAGTTCCACCCCACGGCCTTCAACAACCGCAATACCCGTGAGTGCTTCCTCATCTCCGAGGCAGTCCGCGGCGAGGGTGCATACCTCCTCAACTGCCACAAGGAGCGCTTCATGCACAACTATGACGAACGCCTTGAGCTCGCTCCGCGTGACGTCGTATCCCACGCGATAATACAGGAGTCCCGCAAGCAGAACTCCACCGACTTCTTCCTTGACATCAGCTACAAGGACAGCGACTTCCTCAAAAAGCGCTTCCCGATGATATACAAGAACCTCCTCGAGCAGGGCTGGGATCTCACCAAGGGACCCGTCCCGATTTATCCCTGCCAGCACTACCTCATGGGCGGTATCGACGTTGACCGCAATTCCGAGACCAGCCTGCCGAACCTCTTTGCCTGCGGCGAGTGCTCACACACGGGCGTACACGGCAGCAACCGCCTCGCGAGCAACTCCCTCCTCGAAGCGCTGGTGTTCTCGCGCCATGCCGCCGACAGCATAGCCCTCAGAGTAGGCAGCGTCTCCGACACCTTCGAGACCGCGGAGTTCGACGCCCACACCGACAGCCGTCATATCCCCAAGGGCTGCCGTACAGAGACCCGCCGTATCATGCAGCGCAGCCACTTCGTTATCCCTGACAAGAAGGCAGCGGCGGAGGGCTTTGTCCGCGTAAATGAAATGCGCAATGACCTCCTCAACGGCAATTACTGCGTGGACGCCGACTACGTCCTCGCGAAGTCCATCGTGACCGTAGCCTACATCATTCTCGGGGAAATGCTCCAGTAAGAAAGGGGAACACAATGAAACTGCTCCAGTGCTATATCGACAACATAATAACCGCGGCCCTCATGGAGGACATCAACTACATCGACGCCGCTGCGGATAACCTTATCCCGCCCGAGCATACCAGCTCCGCCTACTACGTCGCGAAGGACGCCGGCGTGGTGTGCGGCATAGAGGTCGCAAAGCGCGTCTTCGAGCTTGCCGGCGGCGACGTTGATTTTCGCATACTCCTGCCCGACGGCTCAAAGGTGCAGAAGGGCGACATCATCGCCGAGCTGAGCGGCAGCACGCTCACGCTTTTAAAGGGCGAGCGCACGGCTCTGAACCTTCTCCAGCATATGTCCGGTATCGCGACAGCCACAAATAAGTGCGTGGAGCTCGTCAAGGGCACCAACGCCTCCGTGACCGACACCCGCAAGACTCTCCCGGGTCTGCGCGCGTTACAGAAGTACTCCGTGACCGTAGGCGGCGGCAAGAACCACCGCTTCAATCTCTCCGACGCCGCAATGCTCAAGGACAATCACATCGACGCATACGGCGGCATAACGGCAGCAGTCTCGGCGCTGCGCGAAAAGATAGGACACACAGTCAAGATAGAGGTCGAGGTGCGCACCCTCGACGAGCTCCGCGAGGCGCTCGACAATAAGGTGGAGATAATCATGCTCGACAATATGTCCTGTGAGGAGATGAAGGAGGCAGTCGGCATAGCAGCCGGACGCGCGCTCCTTGAGGCTTCGGGCAATGTCACCGCAGAGAATATCCGCGCCGTCGCAGAGACCGGAGTGGACATCATCTCCCTCGGTGCGCTGACGCATTCCGTAAAGTGCTTCGACATCTCGATGAAGATAAGGAAGTAAGGTCTCAAAACGGTAACAATTTGCGCATTTCCCTTGCAAAACGTCCGGAAATATACTATAATGGTGATATATGGCAAACGACAAAAGCCTTTGACGTACACTATAATTACCATGGAAGAAGGGCGTTCCGGATGACACCACAGCTGAGAAACCTGCTGATACTGCTTGCGGGAATAGTTATCGCACTGATAATCGTCATATTACTGTTCAGCGGCAAGAGCTCGTTTATGAGATTCATGTCGATATTCCTCGAGGATCAGGACAAGGCAGACGGCGGAAGGGTCAACAGCCGCCGCGGACGTGAGAGCAGCAGTGATGACCAGCAGCAGAAGAAAACGTGGGAGCCGATCGTCGAAATGGCAACGCTTATCCGCAAGACCGATGACCGCCAGCGCATAATCGAGAGCACCGGTCAGGAGCGCCTTGTGGACGAGTTCTACGAGCTCACCTTCGTCACCCGCAAGGGGCAGAAGCTCCGCATAGAGTGCTCGCGCGACGCCTACGACCGCATACCCTTCAACCAGCAGGGCTCGCTGACGTACAGGCGCAACGTCCTTGTGAAGTTCAAGTACTACGAGGACACGATATTCAATAACTGACAACAGGGCGGCGCGGTCCGCCCTTGTTATTTATGAGGCGATATTATGGTACAGTTCAACAACGACTGGGACGAGCTGCTGCGCGGCGAGTTCGCAAAGGAATACTACCTGAAGCTGCGTCAGACCCTGATACAGGAGTACCGCACGCAGCGCATATACCCCGGGATGTACGACATCTTCAACGCCATGAAGCTGACCTCCTACGACAGCGTGAAGTGCGTGATAATCGGACAGGACCCTTACCACGGCGAGGGACAGGCACACGGACTGAGCTTTTCGGTGCGCAAGGGGATAGCCCCGCCGCCGTCGCTGGTGAACATCTTCAAGGAGATACGCGACGACGTAGGCATAGACAACCTCGGCAGGCACGGCGAGCTGACCAAGTGGGCGGAGAGCGGCGTGCTGCTGCTGAATTCCGTCCTGACCGTCCGCGCGGATCAGGCTCGCAGCCACCGCGGTATCGGCTGGGAGGAGTTCACCACGGACGTGATAAAGCTGCTCAACGAGCGCCCGAAGCCCATGGTGTTCATGCTCTGGGGCGGCGACGCCAAGGCTAAGCAGCAGTACATAACCAACCCCGCTCATCTCGTGCTGAGGGCAGCGCACCCGAGCCCTCTCTCGGCATACAACGGCTTTTTCGGGTGCAGACATTTCTCAAAGGCGAACAGCTTCCTCGAAAAGACAGGTCAGGGAGCGATAGACTGGAGTATAGACTAAGGAGCAGCCATGAAGATAAGAGATCTATTTGAAGAAAAAACGGTATTTTCGTTCGAGGTATTCCCCCCGAAGAAGACCAGCCCCGTGGAGGTCGTCTACGACACCCTCGACGAGCTCCGCGACCTCAA
>JAFRXR010000123.1 GCA_017443395.1 Ruminococcus sp.
CGCGAAAGCGCTCTCGACTTGCTGTAGCCGGCGATTATCTTATCCAGCTCCTCAGCGTGCTCGAGCGTACCCTCGACTAACTTCTTCACCTCGTCGTTGACCGTTATCTCGTCTATCTCCTCAGCGATGTCATAGAGCTCGTTTATATCGTCGTCGCGCAGGAGCTGCTCAAAAACCAGCTTGAATGCGCTGTCTCTTATTTCACGTCTTGTCATTTGGACTCTCCTTACCGAGCGCGCAGGCTCATTCAAAAACTACTCCGCTGACCGTCACGTTCACTCTTGCGACGGTGACGCCTGTCATGTTCTGGACGTTCTCCTTGACCGCGTTCTGAACATCCTGTGCGACGCTTACAGCCTTCTCGCTGCTCTTTACGACTATCTTCATGTCGATAGCAGCAACGTCGCCAATCATGGAGATCTTTATCGGACCGCTCTTCCTGAGCTTGTTCGACTTCTTTATCTCGCCGCTGAGCCCAGCCACTCCCTTTACGTCGAGAGCGGCGAGCTTCGCAACGGTAATGATGACGTCATCGGATATTTTAAGTCTGCTCTTTGCAGGTTCTTTTGAAACTTCCATTTTGTACCTCCGCCGGCATTATTTGAGTGTATCTTTTAATCAATCGACCGTAAACACTCTTACTTGTATATTATATCAGAAAATGCAGCCGATTACAACTACTTTACCTCAAAAATTCTGATATTTTCTGCCGAAACGTCAGTTTCCCCGAGTATTATCTCCTTTATCGCGGCAGCCTGAGCCTTGTCGAGCCCCTCTGTCTTGACGACTATCTTCGCAGATTCGCCGTCGAGGTAGGCAACGCAGTCCGCAAAGCCCTGCGCCTTCACAAGGGATTCGATCGTCCCCTCCGACTCTATCAGCTTCGAGACCTGCACCGCGTCGAGCGCATTCACGACCATTTCGTCGTCGCTGACGTCACCGCCGCCTATCATGGTCTGGAGGGTCTGCACGGCTTCGTCGCGGTTGTTCATGCGGTCAAGACGAGCCTGTGCGAAGTAGTCCGTACCGGCAGCATCAGCGTTGACGAACTCCGTATCGCCGTAACTCACGATGTCGTTCATCTCGGACGCCGCAGCAGCCTCGCTCCTGTCCGAGAGCTTGGGGGCTGTGGTGTAGTTTATGTAGACCGCGATCGCGAGCATGAGCGTGAGACAGGTCATGATTATCTGCTTCTTCCCGATTATTACCGATGGCTTTTTCATAGTTATTCTCCTTTTAGCTTAGTTACGAAGATATCCGAAGTTGGCAGACCCAGCGCCGCCGAGACCGTCCTGTATATCTTCTCCTGCACAGCGGGACTGTCCGCACCAGTGCAGGCGACCACCGCTCCGACTATCGCCGGAGCCTGTACCGTTTCTATCAGCGCAGACTTGTCGCTGCCGTTCCCGATCATCACATATTTCTCCTCCTCCTCTGTCTTTGAGTCGGAACGGCTGAGCTTATCCTCGGTAGCGTAGACGTACCGGAGGTCTGTCCCGACAGTGAGATACACGCGAACTCTTCCCGCGCCCTCGATCTGTGAGATGAAGCCCTCGAGCCGCTGCTCGGTCTCCCGGCAGTACTCCTCCGCGCTCACAGAGACCGTCTGCACAGTCTCATTCCCGACCTCGGACTTCTTCCCCGGCAGCACCGACGACAGCAGTATCAGCAGCAGTCCGCCGATGCCGAGAGCAGTTATCGCGGCGGTCAGGCGCTTGTCGGACTTCATGCCCGAAAACCGGTCAAGTATCCCCATTGCACACCTCCGTCCCGCTCCCGAGACAGCTCCGCACTATCTCCGCAGCCGCGTCAAAATCCTCCGCGCTGACAGTCACCCTACTAATAGATATGCTCATATCCTCCGAAATATTAACCTCCGCTGAAATTTCCCCGCAGCTCACCCCTGCGGCTTCGATCTGCCCGCGCAGAACCTCGCAGACGTTCTCCGCAGTCTGCCGCGCGAGCTCCTCCCTGTATATCTCCTGCGACCAGCCGATGTCCACGCCGAAGTCTCCCGCCTCGGGCAGCTCGATGTCTATCCCTCCGCGAACGAACGGCGTGATGACGGTCAGCATGAGCACGAGGCTCATCAGCAGCCTCATCTGCGTTTTGAGCCCGGTCCCCGCGATGAGGTTCTCCACAGCGCATATAGCCCCGGAGACCGCGCACACCGCGACGACGGACGCCTTCAGTTCTTCCATTCAATTCACCGCATTCATCAGTATCCCGGTGCAGATCACGAATATCACCGAGTAGCAGACCAGCACGCTCTGCGCGATCGCAAGCCCGCTGTCGAGCCCTTTCAGCAGCTTTGAGAGCGGTGTAACGGAGAAAACGTCCGCAGCAGCCGCGCCCGCCCACATAGCCGCCCTGAAAGCAAGCAGTTCCAGCACCGGCGGCAGCATGATGAGCACCACAGCGACTGTCCCCGCCGCACCGATAGTCGTCCGCATGACGTCGAGACTGCTCCGCACGGTCGCATAGGCGTCTGAGACCGCGCTCCCAACGACCGGCACAAACCCCGATATCATGAACTTTGCTGTCTTGGTCGCAGCGCCGTCCGCCTTGCCGGTGAGGGTGCATTTCATCGAAACGAACCCCGTGAACAGCGTCATCGCGACGGTCAGCCCCCATGTCACGAGCTTTTTCATGAGGACAGATATGCTGTCGAGCGAGGCCTTCGGGAAGACGCTTCCCGATATCGCGAGCACCGTAGTTACGCTGAGTACCGGCATCAGGAAGCGCACCGACAGCTGCACAACGACCTCCGATGCCGTGAGAATGAGTATGTCGTAGGCGCTCCCCGAGGTGAACCCGCCCGCAGCGGCAGTCACGGCTGCGAATATCGGTACAAACACCGAAATGAAGCCGCCTGTACGGGTTATGGAGCTCAGTGCGCGCTCGTAGACAGTTAGCAGAGGCGGCGTGATGACAGTCACAGCAGTGAGCACACAGATCATGTTGAAAAGGCTTGAATTCGGACTTTGGGGGATAAATGTCCCGCCCGAGCTTTGCAATACCGCCGTGAACAGCACGACCGCAAGCAGAGTTCCAAGCATCTGCACGGGCGCCGTCAGCCTGTCCGCAGCACGATCACGCACACTCACCAGTATTTCGCCGAATGACAGCCCGCTCACTGACTCTGCCGATCCGCCGATGTCATAGTCCCCGAGAAGCTCATCGACCTCCGAAACGAGCTCCGACTGCGCCTCGCTCCAGTCCTCGGCAGATGCCGGAAAAGGCTTGACAGCGAGGAATGTGAGTACCGCAGAGATAATAATAAAAATTTTTTTCATACTTGTCCGCCTTGAATGAGTTCCGTGATTTTTTCGAGAAGGGCGCTGAGTACCGGCAGGCTCATGAACGTCACAGCGGCTCGTCCCCACATCTCAGCAGCTGACGCGATAGCCGTCTCACCGCTGTCCCGGCAGATGTCGCAGGTCAGCTGAGTGATGAAGCAGACCGCTGCCGCCTTGAAGATCAGTGAAATATAGGCATCTGACACGCCCGCCGCGGTGAACATATCACCGAGCTCGCCGATGAAGGTACTCAGCAGCACGATGCACGCTCCCCCGACCGCACAGCTCGCCGCAAGCGCCGCCATGAGGGACTGCTCTCGGCTGTACTGACGCAGCAGAACAGCTATGATCGCTGAAACTACGCAGAAAACCGCAACAGTGAAGCAGCTCTCTACCATAGCCCGAACACGGTCTTGACCGTCTCGAAGAGGTCGCCGATCTCCTCGACGATGACCACGAGCACGACTATCAGCCCGGCGAGAGTGGTCATCATCGCCTGTTCCTCGCGCTCCGCACGCTTCAGCACGAGATTCAGCACCGCGACGATGATCCCCGTCCCCGCGATCTTGAAAATGAGATCAATGTCCAATCCTGCCCCTCCTAAATCACGAGAATCCCCGCCATTAAGCCGAAAAGCGTCCATATACTTCGGCAGAGCCGACCCCGATGAGCGTACTCCTCAGAGCGTCGGAGTGTCAGTACGTCCGCCTCAGATAGGAGCGCAGAGATCGCAGAGACCTGTCCCTCGATGTCAGTAGTCCCCAGTATTTCGCCAAATCTGAGCAGCAGACCCCGCTCCTCGTCCATGAGGCAGTCCTGACCTGAGACCGCCTCCCGCCAATGTGAATGGAAGTCGCTTCCCTGTCGGTAGACCGTCGGAACATCGCTCAGAAAGCTCAGTTTATCGAGTGTCTCAGAGCATTTCAGCGCGCCCGCGAGCTGGTAGACGTTCAGCGCCTGACACCTCAGAAGACCGCAGCTGCGGCGCATGAGCTCTGACGTCTGGCGGGACACCTCGCGTGCGTTGCGCAGCTTTTCAGCCTGTTTTACGCCGATCAGCGCGCCTGCACCTGTTATCATTAGCGCCGCAGAAACCCTAAGAAGCATGGCTGAGCCTCCTGATCTCCGCGACCTTCCCGGGCGCTTGAGCCCCTGCGAGAATGACCGCGTACCGAAAAACACCGGCGTCGATGAGCTCAGCCGCGACCCGCCTGCACATCAGCTCATCATACGACCCCGCATGGACAGTCGCTACGAACTGCACACCGCAGCCATGCCCTTGAATGATCGCGCTCGCGTCCTCGGACGACGAGATCTCGTCGCAGAAAACGAAGTCTGGAGAAAGCGTCCTTATCGCCGAAATTACGCCGTCTGCACGGCTCGTCCCGACAAGCACATCTGTGTTCAGACCGACATCGTTGGTCGGTGTACCGGCGACTGTCGCTGATATCTCATTGCGCTCGTCGATGAGCACGCACTTCCTGTGATCGCTGAAAATTCGGCAAAGGTCACGCAGAACAGTCGTCTTGCCTGAGTTGACTCCCCCGCAGATGAGCACGCCGGAATCCGTCCCGACACGTTCTGCGACAGCCTCAGCACAGCCGATCACGCAGCGCGATATCCTGAAATTCAGGGAGCTGATGTCGCGAAGGGTACGCTCAGCAGTCTCAGAAGCAGTCCCCGCGACGCCGACCCTCACTCCGTTTTCGAGCATGAAATAACCTTCCCTGAGCTCCCGCGAGCAGCTATGGACTGAGTACCGACAAAGCGCGTTCACGATAGAGCTGATCTCCTCAGACGTGACCGCCACGCAGTCCGTACCCGGCTTCTCAGCGATAACACCCTCCGCTGTAAGGTAACGTATCCTGTCCGGGTAGACCATAGAAACCGACCGCCCGCTGCGGAGCCTTATCTCGGTCAGCCTCTCCCGAGCGGACTGCGGAACACTCAGCAGAACCGAACGCAGCCGCTCAGTCATATAAGCTGCCGCGACCTCATAGCTTGTACTTCCTGTCATTAAATCACTCCTCGTTTTCGTCTGATAAATAATATTCAGCTGCGGACGAGGTTAGAACAAAAAAGGGCGCAAACGCGCCCATAAAAAAACAGCACACCGAAGTGTGCTGTCTGATGTACTATTATTCCTTTACACCGCCGAGTGCAACGCCGGCAATGATGAATCTCGAAAGGAGAATGTAAACAGTTACGATAGGAAGAATAGAGAGTGCTATCGCGAGGTAGATCGCACCGTAATCAGTGAACTTATCAGAAGCCTGAACGGCAGAGATCATCATCGGGAGGGTCTTCTGCTTGAATCTGGACGAGATAAGGATCATGTTAGGTGTATAGAAGTTGTTCCAGCTTGCGATAAAGGCGAAGATAGCCTGAACCGCGATAGCGGGCTTCATCATGGGGATCGCGATAGAGATAAAGGTCCTGAACTCATTACATCCGTCGATACGAGCTGCCTCGAC
>JAFRXR010000124.1 GCA_017443395.1 Ruminococcus sp.
GCCTGCGCCGTCAACTATCGTTGTGTTTTCCTTTGTAACGGTCACCTGCTTTTCGGTACCGAGCATATCGACCGTAGCGTCAGCAAGCTCGATGCCGAGATCGCTCGTGATGACCTGACCGCCGGTGAGAACTGCTATATCCTGGAGCATCTCCTTACGTCTGTCGCCGAAGCCCGGAGCCTTTACAGCCACGCAGTTGAATGTGCCGCGGAGGTTGTTGAGGATAATAGTTGTGAGGGCCTCGCCCTCTACGTCCTCGGCGATGATAACGAGCTTCTTGCCCATTTTAACGATCTGCTCGAGGAGGGGAAGTATCTCCTGAATGGAGCTTATCTTCTTGTCGGTGATGAGAACGTAAGCGTCGTCGTAAACAGCCTCCATCTTGTCAGCATCTGTGATCATGTAGGGGGAGATGTAGCCTCTGTCGAACTGCATACCCTCAACTACCTCGCTGTAGGTCTCAGCGGTCTTGGACTCCTCGATGGTGATAACGCCGTCAGCGGTGACCTTCTCCATAGCCTCAGCGATGAGCTTGCCGACATTCTCGTCAGCGGAGGAAACAGTGCCGACTCTTGCGATGTCCTCAGAGCCTGCAACAGCCTTGGAGTTCGCAACGATGCTCGTTACAGCAGTGTCAACAGCCTTGGCGATACCCTTCTTGAGCACCATCGGATTTGCACCTGCTGCGATGTTCTTCATACCCTCGCGGACGATAGTCTGAGCGAGAAGTGTAGCGGTAGTGGTACCGTCGCCGGCAGCGTCGTTGGTCTTGGTAGCGACCTCCTTGACGAGCTGTGCGCCCATGTTCTCGAAAGCGTCCTCAAGCTCGATGTCCTTGGCGATAGTAACGCCGTCGTTAGTGATGAGCGGAGCACCGAACTTCTTGTCGAGAACGACATTCCTGCCCTTGGGGCCCATTGTTATCCTTACGGTATCAGCGAGCTTGTCGATACCTGCCTGTAATGCGTTTCTGGCGTCTGCGCCGTACTTAATATCCTTAGCCATGATAGATTAACTCCTTTATAGATGATAAACTGGTTTATTCGGAATGCGGAATCAATTGTGTTCGCTTGCGCTCACAATTTAAGAATTATGATCTATCGCCGGAGGCGATGCATTGATCCCTGATTCCGAATTTATTTTACTACTGCGAGAATGTCTTCCATTTTAACGATGATGTACTCCTCGCCGTCGAGCTTTACGTTAGTGCCGGAATACTTGGAGATGAGCACCTTGTCGCCCTTCTTTACCTCCATTTTAACGTCCGATGTTCCGGGGCCTACCTCAACGACCTCGGCTACCTCGGGCTTTTCCTTGGCGGAGCCGGAAAGAATGATGCCGCCCTTTGTGGTCTCCTCGGCTTCGGTCATCTTAACGACGACTCTGTCCTGTAAAGGTTTGATAGTCATGATATATTACCTCCTGATAATGATTTGCGATACAGTTAGCACTCTCTCTTTCTGAGTGCTAATTATATTTTACCACCTTTTTACAATAAATCAAGTGTTATCAGTCAGCTTTCACAAAATTCGGAAATGTGCACAATTTATTCAACAATTAGCGGGGCGGCATTTACGCTGCCCGTATGTATGATTGACATAATAGGCAAAGCGATGTATAATATATTTGTAATTTCGACTTTCTCCGGGTCTGACCGGAGAGATCAGGGAGGTATCATTATGAATTGTTCAAGATGCGGAAAGCCGGTCGAGCCGGGCACCAAGTTCTGCAGCTTTTGCGGCTATGCATTGGAACCACTTGTACAGCAGCCCGTACAGCAGCCCGTACAGCAGCCTGTACAGCCTATCGCGCCGCAGCCCGTACAGCAGCCCGCAGCAGGGAAGAAGAAAAAAGGCTCCAAGGTGCTGATCGTTTTGCTGATACTTGCTCTTCTGGCAGTTTTGGGCGGGGGCATTTTCCTTGGCTTCAAGCTGTTCAATAAGGACGATGACGATGAGCCCGCGTCCCGCACAGCTTCAGGATCAAAGAGCGGCGATACAGACCTTGGCTACGATCAGCTGAGCTTCAAGTCCGGTCTCGACGTCATGGACTACTACACAGATATCCCGTTCCGGCTTCTCGATATGGATACAGAGGACACGCCCTCGAGCGACTACAAGGCAGCACAAGAGCTTGCGGACGAGATCATACCGATGTTCTACCAGCCGGAGCTCGAATACCTGCTTGAATACGGTCCGAAGAAAAAGGCGGACGACAACCTTGATCTGTTCAGGGAGTTCCTTGCCGACGGCATAGTTGAGTTCCTCATGGACGTTGAGAGCTACGAGGACTACGATGAAGACGAGCGCTCCGACTTTGACCTCTGGAGCTTCACTTACGGCAGCCCGAGAAATTACGGTCTTGATGATCTGATCGAGGATACGGACGACAATGGTTTTTACGGCGACTACCTTGATTTCCTCAAGGACGAAGGTCTTGAGGAGGTGGCGGTCTATGATGTGTGGTTCAAGGATCCGGCGTTCAAGCATAACGCAGCGTACTGCATAATCGACGACATCGCCTGCTACCGCATCAACGGCAAATGGTACCTTTCCGCGGAGCTTTTCCTCGGAGAGGCTGGATTGCTCGCGGAGTGACGCACCGCTGCTCCCGGCACACAAATCTATAGTCAGGAGACTGATATGGCAAGGATATATCCTCTTTTCAGCTCAAGCAAGGGGAATTCTACTTTCATCGGCACAGAAAAGGGCGGGATACTTATCGACTGCGGCGTGAGCTTCAAGCGCCTCGCTGCCGCCCTTGAGATAAACCGCATACCGCTTTCCGCAGTGCAGGCGGTGTTCATCACCCACGAGCACAGCGACCACGTCAGCGGACTGAAAATGCTCACCGCGAAGACCTCCCTTCCCGTCTACGGTCAGAAGCGTACTCTCCAGCGGCTGTGCGATTCAGACAAGATATCGGCGGCGTCTCCGGTCATCGACATGACCGGTATCTCGATAAGCTGCGCGGGGAACGAGATAAGCTGCTTCAATACTCCACACGACGCCATACAGAGCTGCGGCTACCGTGTCCGTACCGAGGACGGCAGGCTCTGTGCGGTCTGCACGGATCTCGGACACATCACCCCCGAGGTGGACGACGCCCTCACGGGCTGCCGTCTCGTGCTCATCGAGGCAAATTACGACGAGAATATGCTGCGCACGGGTCCGTATCCGTTCTACCTGAAGGAGCGTATCCTGTCGCCGGTGGGACATCTCTCCAACGACGACTGCGCAGCGCAGATAGGCAAGCTCATAGAGCGCGGCACCACGCATTTTATCCTCGGGCATCTCAGTCAGGACAACAACCGTCCGCACATCGCTGATTCTGCGGTGCAGAACAGTCTCCCGCACGTCCGCGGAAAGGATTATCTGCTCGGGGTCGCGCCGGTCGAGACGCAGGGAGGAGCAGTGATCTTCTGATGACGATAAATCTGATAGTGATAGGCAAGCTCAAGGAGGACTACCTCAGGAGCGCCTGTGCGGAATACATAAAGCGGCTGGGAAGGTACTGCACGTTCGAGCTGCACGAGCTGGACGAATGCCGTCTCAGCGATACGCCTTCGGAAAAGGAGATAGCCGCGGCACTGAAAAAGGAAGCGGAAGCGATAAGGAAGCACGCGCGTGGGATGATAGTCCCGATGTGTATTGAGGGCAAGCAGCTGACGAGCCCCGAGCTATCGGAGTGGATAATGTCCGCGGGAGTGAGCGGGCAGAGCACGGTGACGTTCATCATCGGGAGCTCGTTCGGGCTTGCGCAGGAGATAAAGGACATGGGCGCGGTCAAGCTGTCGATGTCAAAGATGACGTTCCCGCACCAGCTCGCGAGAGTGATGCTGCTCGAGCAGATATACCGTGCTTTCCAGATCGCCGAGGGCGGGAAGTACCACAAATAAATGATCCTCTTTGGCTTCCAAAGGGACGACCTCAACAGGGGCGGGGACGGTGATATTATGCACGGCTGTCCCCGCCCCTGTGCGTTTTCCCTCCGGACTCTCTTTCCCCTTACCCCCCCTGCCGAAGTTCAGCTTCTTCGCGAACACTTCGTGTCGCTGGAAGGCAGTTACATGATACGGTGGCAGCCGACACGGAGTTTTTTGCGCATTCTCACACGGGATTATTGACAATCCCGAGATATAGTGCTATAATCATTTTATCACCGCAAAAATGACACAGAGAGGGAATAATATGGGAAATCCGGAAATCTTATACATGGTCGTGCCCTGCTACAACGAGGAAGCAGTTCTGCACGAAACTTCAAAGCAGCTCAAGGAAAAATATGAATCGCTCATCTCCCGCGGGCTCATCTCCGAGCAGAGCCGCGTGGTATTCGTCAACGACGGCTCCAAGGACAAAACGTGGGACATCATTCAGGAGCTCCACAAAGCCGATCCGCAGTTCTTCTCGGGCATAAACCTCGCCCACAACGCGGGTCACCAGAACGCGGTCCTCGCGGGACTCATGACCGTCAAGGACATCTGCGACATGGCAATAACCATGGACGCCGACCTCCAGGACGACATAAATACTATCGACGCAATGGTCGAGAAGTACTACGAGGGAAATCAGGTCGTTTACGGCGTGCGCAGTGCCCGCAAGACTGATACCTTCTTCAAAAAATTCACTGCGGAGAGCTTCTATAAGTTCATGAAGGTCATGGGCGCGGACGTCGTGTACAATCACGCGGATTTCCGTCTCATGAGCAGGCGCGTGCTGCAGGAGCTCGCGAACTTCAAGGAGGTCAACCTCTTCCTGCGCGGAATGGTGCCGCTCATCGGCTTCCAGAGCTGCTCGGTATACTACGAGCGCCACGAGCGCTTCGCCGGCGAGAGCAAGTACCCGCTGAAGAAGATGATGGCTTTCGCAATAAACGGCATAACCTCGTTCAGCACCAAGCCCCTGAAGCTCATAACAAGTCTGGGCTTCATCATGTCGGTGCTCAGCGTGATCGCCTTCATCTGGGCGTTTATCGCGAAATTCGCAGGATTCGCGGAGCTCGGCTGGTCGAGCACGATCTGCTCGATATGGCTGATAGGCGGCTTGCAGCTGTTCTGTCTGGGTATCATCGGCGAGTACGTCGGGAAGATATATGCGGAGGTCAAGCAGCGCCCGAGGTTCATCATCGCGGACTTCATCAACGAGCTGGGAGTTGAGTTCATCAACGACGGCGGCGACAAAAAAGAGAATGCATAAACTATCGGGACAGCTCAGGCTGTCCCTTTGTTCGTAACTGTACAAGTTTCCAGCCTTTTTTCCGACAAATATTGCATTTATTCCGCCGCTGTGCTATAATATGTAAAAGCACCCCGAAAGGAGCACCCCCGCATGAACATCGAAGTGACCCGCATAAACCACGAGATAGAGAACGACCCGCAGGCTTACGTCCGCGCGGTGAACGACAACTACTTCTACCAGCTCGCAAAGATAGCCACTGACATCGCTGAGCACGGCAGCGAGCGCCCCGTCATACTCCTCTCCGGACCGTCCGGCTCGGGCAAGACCACTACCGCCCTCATGATAGAAAAAATACTCGACGAGCTCGGCCATGAGACCCATACCCTCTCTATGGACAACTATTTCCGTCCGCTCTCCGACGAGGAAAAGGAGCTCGCCGCACTCGGCAAGTTCGACCTCGAGTCCCCGCTGCGCATGGACAAGGAGCTTCTCAACGAGCAGATAGAGGCGATAGAGCGCTGCGAGACCGTCCGCATACCCAAGTACAACTTCGCCGACTCCACGCGCTCCTACAACGGCAATGTACTCACCCGCAAGGACGGCGAGATAGTCATATTCGAGGGTATCCACGCCCTCAACCCAGACGTCATAACTGTTCCCGACGACAGGATCAACAAGATATATGTCAGCGTGCGCACGAGGATAACCTGCGGGGACATAATCCTGCATCCGTCTAAGGTGCGTCTGATGAGGAGAATGTGCCGCGACAGCAAGTTCCGCAAGCGTGCTCTGCGCGAGACGATGAATATGTTCCACAGCGTCGAGGAGGGCGAGAACAAGTACATAATGCCCTACAAATACCGCTCGGACTACGACATCGACACCTTCATGGCGTATGAGATGAGCGCGTACCGCAATGTGCTGCTGGAGCAGCTGCGCGAGATGACGGACATTCCCGAGCTCGCGGACGTGACCGAGGTCATGGAGCAGCTCGCGCCGCTCGACGGCAAGCTCGTCACGCCGGATTCGCTCGTGTGCGAGTTCATCGGTGGGGGACAGTTTAAATATTGATGAAAAGAGCCTCCCATGCGGGAGGCTTTATTTGTAGGGTGAGGTCTCGTCGGTCAGACCGAGGATATAGTCAGTACTTGTTTTGTACAGCTTTGCCAGCTTGATGATAATGCTTACGGGGACATCGCGCAGCCCGCGCTCATATTTGGAATAAAGGGACTGGTCGCAGAAAAGGTATCCGGCGACCTCTTTTTGTGTCATATCGTGGTCTTCACGCAGGTTTCTTATCCTCACGAACATTTTCATCACCTCTAATATTATTATAAGGCAGGCGAAAAAATGCTTGACAAATAGGACGAATTGTCCTAAATTTTAAAGAGCAGGAGGTTATTTTTATGACATATTGTAGAAAGTGCGGCGCAGAAATAGATGATGAATCTGTTATCTGCCCAAAATGTGGAGTACAAACGGAGAAGTTTGGTAAAGCGAAGGAAGAAGTTGAAGATAAAGTTAGCGGTGGAATGGTTGTTTTATCAATTCTGATTCCGATTGTAGGCGTTATAATTGGTATAGTTAATCTTGCGAAAGGAAAGAAAAACTCTGGCTTAGTTTACCTTATCGTTGGCATTGTAGCTTGGGTAACAGGAGCGATGATCATATCAAGTTTAACTGCTGCTCCGGTATAAGCATTCCCGAATATTGACCTGCGGTGCGCCAAGGGTGGCGTCCCCTACAAAACCGTTTATTCACGCTGCATTGTGTCGGCGCTTATGCCGACACACGGTACACGCCGCCCGTTTGTAAGACCCCAACGGCGGGGTAGTGGAGCGGGGAAAGAGAGTGCAGAGGGAAAACCGCGCGGAGGAGGGGCAGCCGAGCTGTATCAGCCCCTCCTCCGATGAGGTTGTCCCTTTGCAGCTCGGGCGCCCCAAGGACGCCCCTACAAAAAGAAAAATCCCCTGTGTTGTGAGATACACAGGGGTTCTTTGTTTTATTCAACAGAAAAACTTAGCCGTTGAGCTTCTTAGCGAGCTGAGCCTTCTTTCTTGCAGCCTTATTCTTATGCATAAGACCCTTAGCGCAAGCCTGATCAACTCTCTTGATAGCAACTCTGATAGCCTCTGCCTTGTCAGCAGCACCTGTAGCTACAGCAGCGTCAGCCTTCTTGAGGATAGTCTTGAGATTGGACTTTCTTGCCTTGTTGGCAGCAGCCTTGGTAGCGTTAACCTTTACTCTCTTCTTTGCGGATTTAATGTTCGGCATTTCGTTACACCTCCTTGAACTCGCGAGCCGTATAATCGCCCGCGTATTGCAGATAATATGCGCACAGGAAATGTGCGCCGACGGCTGCAACGCACAGCCGCCTACTGAGACAATGATAATTATAGCATTTTTTGTAATATTTTTCAATAGGCAAAATGAAAATATTACGATCTTTTTCACGCAGCTTTTTCAGCACAATTCACAACAGGAGGTATCATATGGATATACGAACTGATCTTGCGGTCGAGAGCATATCCGGCGGGGAGCTGCCGGAGGGAGTGCAGAGGACGGTCCGCGGGAGCGCCTTCGCAATAACTGAGATAGTCATTTCGGACGAGACCGGCGCGGAGGCGGTCGGCAAGGAGCGGGGGCGGTACGTCACTCTTGAAGGGGAAAGCCTGAGCCGATTTTCCGACGATTACGAGGATATGGCACAGGAGCTCGCGGGGGAGCTCACACGTCTCGTGCCGGACGGCGAGATACTGGTCGTCGGTCTTGGCAACAACGACATCACTCCCGACGCGATAGGCCCGCAGACCGTCTCTCGGGTACTCGCGACACGGCATTTGCAGGACGAGCTCGGCGGCGAGGAGGAGCGTTTCCTGACGTCGCTGCGGAGGGTCAGTGCCTTTGCGGGGGGAGTACTCGGACAGACCGGTATCGAGACTGCGGAGTTAGTCCGTGCTGTGGTCGGGGAGCTGCGTCCCGCGGGAGTGATAGCTGTGGACGCGCTGGCGTGCTCTGACATCAGCCGCCTCGGCACCACGATACAGCTCACAGATACAGGTATATCGCCGGGGAGCGGTGTCTCGAACGCGCGGAAGGAGCTCTCCGAGCGCATACTGGGAGTGCCGGTGATAGCGGTCGGCGTGCCGACGGTCGTGGATATGCACACGATAGTTCGCAGCCTTACCGGCGACGAGCTCCCTCCGGACACGCAGAATATGCTTGTCACACCGCGAGACATCGACCGTCTGACGGAGCGTGCCTCCCAGCTGATAGCCTTCGGGATAAACCTTGCCCTCCAGCCGACACTCTCCTTCGAGGACGTGCGGGGGCTGTTCTGAATCGGTGCCGGACAAAATAACAGGCGGACAAAATAAGTCCGCCCATATAGGAGTCCGTTTTCGTGCGACCGTCACCGGTCGCAGGCATTTTTATCTGTAAACGCAGCAAGGGGACGCTCTATCATACAGAGCGTCCCTTTGAAATCCCATTGTGTAGGGGACGGCGTCCTCAGCGTCTCACCACCATGATCGCCGTGTTCGTCCGCACTCAGAAGTCCAGCTTCGATCTGAGCTTCTCGAAGAAGCTCTGACGCTTTGCGTAGTTCTTCTCGGTGAGCGTGGACTCGAACGCCTTGAGCGCGTCCTTCTGCTTCTTATTGAGGTTCTTGGGCACCTCGACATAGATCTTGACGTACTGATTGCCGCGGTCGGTGCGGTGGATACGCTGAACGCCCTTGCCCTTGAGGCGGAAGACAGTGCCGGTCTGCGTGCCTTCACTGATGTTGTACTTGACGTCTCCGTCGATAGTGGGGACAGTTATCTCCGCGCCGAGGACAGCCTCGGAGTAGGTCACAGGGATATCGCAGTGGATATCGTAGCCGTCGCGCCTGAACAGCGGGTGGGACTTCACGATGATGTTGACGAGAAGATCGCCCGCAGGACCGCCGTTGACACCAACGTCGCCCTGTCCGCTGACACGGAGCTGCTGGCTGTCATTGATACCGGCAGGGATATCTATGGAGACCGTCTTGGCGACTCTTAGTCTGCCTATGCCGCGGCATTTCGGGCAGGGATCCTTGATGATCTTGCCCTTGCCGTTACAGTGCGGACAGGGCTTGGTCGAGGAGATAGCACCGAACGGAGTGCGCTGTGTGGACTTAACCGAGCCGCGTCCCTGACAGTCCGGACATATCTCAGCGGACGTGCCGGAATCCGCGCCTGTGCCCTTACATGAATCGCAGGTACACATACGGTTGATCTTGAGCTCGTGCTTCACGCCTCTGCAAGCGTCCATGAAGGAGATCGTGACGGACTCCTGAATGTCTGCGCCGCGTCTCGGAGCGTTGGCAGAAGACCGCGAAGCTCCGCCGCCGAAGCCGAATCCGCCGAAGATGTTCTCGAGGATATCGCCCATATCCGCGAATCCTCCGAAGCCGCCCATGTCGCCCATACCGGAGTTGGGATCGAGACCTGCATGACCGTACTGGTCGTAGCGGGCACGTTTATCTGGGTCAGAGAGGACCTCGTTCGCCTCGTTGACCTCCTGGAACTTTTCAACGTAGGAGGGGTCGTCCGGGTGCAGATCGGGGTGACATTCTCTCGCCTTCTTTTTGAAGGCTTTTTTTATGTCCTCCTCGGAGGCATTTTTATCAATGCCGAGTATCTCGTAGTAATCTCTTTTATCAGCCATATGTTTCTCCATTCTGCCGCCGCGGACGGCGGGGTTTTATGTGGACTGCTTTGTGCTTGGGGAGTGTTTTTGCGTGCGACCTCAGCGGTCACAGGGGAGTTGGAGCAGAGCGGTAGCAGGGAACGCCCTCTCTTGCAGGGCGACCCTTCGGTTCCAACCTCTCTGTCAGCTCCGCTGACATCTCCCCGCACTGCGGGGAGTCACCTCTCGAAAATCGATTCACTGGATCGTTTTTCGATTCACCCTTTGCGGAGCGCTTCTGTATATGCAGGGCGCTGCCCTGCACCTGCAAGGGGCTGTCTGCCTCTTGACCCCGACCAAAGGGTACATGTACTCTTTGGAATCCCATTGCTGCCCAAATACACCTTTAGGGCGAGCGGGGAGCCCCCGCTGGCAAGCTGCGCCGGAATGCCTATGAATCGGTACTCGTCTCCGCGCAGCGAATCATTCATAAATGCACTTTTAGGGCGAAACGAATTTCGCCCTAAAAATCATTATTCTGCTGCGTCGTCTACACGCTGCTCGTACTGCTTCTGACCGCTCTCAGGCTGATCGGACGCCGTATTGTTGAACGACTTGAGTGCGAACCATATCAGCGCACCGAATCCGACGATGACCGCTATCACGATCAGCTTCTTTATCAGGTCGCGCATATATCAGACCTCAGTGAAGTCAGCGTCAACTACATCGTCGCCGCCTGCGTTCGTATCGTCAGCCTGTGCGGCGCCGCCCATGTTTGCGAACTGCGACGGGTCGATACCGCCTGCACCGTTCGGGTTAGCCTGCTGGTAGATCTTGGCGGAGAGGTCGTAGAATTCCTTCTGGAGCTCGTCCTTGAGGGTCTTGATCTCGTCGTGGTTCTCAGCCTCGATAGCGGACTTGAGCGCTGCGGACTTAGCCTCGATGTTAGCCTTCTCATCAGCGGAGACCTTGTCGCCGAAGTCTGCAAGAGCCTTCTCGCACTGGAACACAAGGTTCTCAGCCTCGTTCTTGTTGTCTACCTGCTCACGGCGCTTCTTGTCCTCAGCAGCGTACTGCTCA
>JAFRXR010000125.1 GCA_017443395.1 Ruminococcus sp.
CGTCCTCGTCGTCATAGTCGTAATCGCCGTACAGGGACTTGGGGTAGGTCAGCTCCACCTCAACATTGAGCTTGTAGCCCTTTGTTACCTCGCAGAAGGGCTCAACATCATCCTTGCCGTCGTAGTAGGCATCGTACCAGTCGTCCTCGTCCTCAAGCTCGCATTCGAGCTCAAACTTCTCCTCAGCGAGCCACTTTTCGGCGAATTTGAGCTGAGAATCGGACATTGCTTCCTCTTCTTCGGTCTTTGTTATCTTGAAGGAGCACTGCTTGAGCTGTTCCATGTACTCCTCATCCTCATCGTCATCGTCGTCCTCGAAGTAGTCGAGCTCGCTGTAGAGATCAACTATCTCCTTAGGATACATATAGGAATACATTTTTTCGGAATCATCGTCAAGGGTCGCATTGAACATACCTGTGAGCGCCTTTTTGTAGCCTGACTTGTCGCTCTCCTCACCGTCACCACTGCCGCCGGATTTTCCGCAGGCGGTGAATGCAGACGACGCCAGAACGAGCGCCGCGATAAGTGATAACTGCTTTTTCATAAATATTACCTCCTTGGTTCCCTATAAAAAGATCGTCCTGCCAGCATGATTCTGCGGACAGGACAATTATAACATATTTGATCTGCGATTACAAGGAAAACGCCGATTTTTTTACCGATTTGTAATTCAATGCGTCAGGAATTGCCGAAGATCGCGTCGAGGGCGGTGAGGATAAGGTCGCCTGTGCTGCTGGAATAGACCAGCTCCGCAGCCTTGTCGGGGCGGTTTGTGATGATGTTGTCCACACCGAGCGCGAGCATCTGCTTCATGTCATCGGTGCGGTCAACAGTCCAGACGAATATCTTCTTGCCGTTCATGTGGGCGGTATTGACCACGCTCTGGTTGACGAAGGTGTAGTTCATGCTCACGGCGTCGATGTATTTGAGCTGCGAGTAGGCTGTGGCGGTGGAGAAATTCGCGGTCATAGCGGTCTTTATGCGCGGATCGAGCTGCTTGACCTCCCGCACCAGCCTGTACGAGAAGGACGTAACATAGCATGACGTCACGAGCCCGTACTCCTCTATCAGCCGGACAGTCTCCTCGACTGCCGCGGCGGTGTCGCCGTGATCCTTTATCTCGACGTTGAAGAGCGTCTTCCCGCCGAACTGCTCGAACACCTCCGAGAGGAGCATTATCCTTGCGTCCGCGAACTCGCCGTTCCGCCCGAACCAGCTCCCGGCAGAGAGCTCCATGAGCTCTGCGTAGGTGTGGTCGCTGAGCTTTCCGGTGCCGTTGGTGGTGCGGTCGAGCTTCTCATCGTGGAACACGACGAGCTTGCCGTCGCGGGTCATCTGCACGTCGAGCTCGATGTAGTCTGCGCCGCTGTCGAGGGCAGCCTCGAAGGAATAATAGGTGTTCTCTGGCGCTGCCGCCGAGAAGCCCCTGTGTGCGCTTATCTGGGTGTGCTGGAAGATTCCCGTGCTGAACCGGACATTGCCCTTGTGGAGCGCGCTGAGGTACAGCACGTTCACCCCGAGCCCGGCAGCCGTCAGGCAGGCGACGACAACGGCGCTCCTGCGGCGGGACATCTTCTTGCGGTCACGGTCGGGGATGGTGAGATCCTTCTCGCCGGCGGTGTCGGTGTTGAAGCGCTCAGTCAGCCAGCAGAATATCGAGGGCGCCGCGAAGAACGACGACATCGCGTAGATCACGCGCCATGTGTACATGACCACCCTCAGTGCCGAGCGCAGGGCTTTGTCCGGGCGGGAAAATCCCCTTATGAAGAGGACTATGATGAAGCTGAGTATCAGCACCGCCGCGGCGATGACCGTGAATACCAGCAGGCTGTACAGCGCCAGCGAGACCGCCATTTTCAGCCTTTTGCGGTGGAGCTTCTGCTTGCTCCTGCGGATACACTGCGGGAAGCTGTCCCCGGTCAGCACGAGATAGTGCAGAGCGTAGCACCGCCGCGCGAAAAACATCGTGAACAGCAGCTCCAGCAGGACGTATGCCGCAATGGCTGCTGCGCCGCTCACGCTCGCGAAGATACGCCGCAGCACGGGCATTATCGGCGCAAGGAACACGCCCGAGGTGATACTGAACTGCGCCAGCGGCATGAAGAACATGAACACAAGGAAATAGAGCATTCCCGTGCCCTTGAATACCCTGCTGAACGACCTTGCGCCCGTCAGGAACATACCGCCGACGGTAATCTTCTCGCCCTTCGACGAGCACGCAAAGCACGCAGTCAGCGCGGTGAGCTCGATGAAGGAGAACATTCCCACGAAAAACAGCATGAACACGACGGTCACGACAGTCACGGGATGGGTGAGGTAGACGTAGAGGCTCTCGTCAGAGACATAGCCGACTCCCGCTGCCTTGGCGGTCAGCCGGAGTATGAGCGTGACTGCCGGCGCGCCTATAGCCACGAGCAGCAGCTTGAACATCAGCTCGAACAGGAAAAAGTGCGGCAGCGCCCTCACGAAGCTGCGCAGCATATTCACGAACCCCTTCATTTCCTCACCGCCTTTCTATTGCTGTTTGAATGGAGCCGCTGAAGGGCGTCTCCCCGGACGCGGCACAGCATAAAATTACCGAGCCCGTGACATCAGGCTCGGTAATCCACTTTTTACGTTAAGCGGAGCAGACAGAGCCGGCTCCTTCGTGTATATGTGCCCGGATCATGCTCTCTCAGCGTACTTTGCCTTTCTCTTGAGACCTCTGGATATCGCACGGAAGATGATACCGAACACCAGCTCGCCGAGACCTATGCAGCCGGCGATCGTAGCGAACGGGAGGAGTATGTTGGAGAGTATGTAGTAGGCTACCTCAGAGGTGAGGACGTATGCTACAGCCATTCCTGCGAATGCTGCAAGACCTGCGAGCAGCACCACGATACCGCTTATCGTGAGTATGCTGCCGTAGCTGCCGAGGACGTATCTGCCCTTTCTGTCAACTACGAACACGATCCAGATGAGGAACAGCAGCACGAGTGCGAGCAGCACGCCGAGCGTGATGTAGGAGAAGAGCAGGTTAGCCTTAGAGAGGTCGAAGCCCGCGCTGTTGCCGATCTCTGTTATGGAGAGCTTGGTCTCGAGGGTGTCGTCCTCGTCGGCGTTGAGGTTGCTGCGGAGCTTCTTGTAGTCGGACTTGGTCATCTTGTGATCGAGCTCGCTCTTGATGACGGACTCATTGGACTCGAAGAAGTCAACGATGTCGTCAGTGGTGACCGACGGGTCGCTGCCCTTGCCGGCGATGATGTAGTCAGCGTAGTTGGAAGCGTTATCGCCGAGGAAGTCGAGGAGATCGGTCTTCATAAGGAAGCTCTTGAAGTTGACCTCAGTCGCCTTGCCGCCTGTTACGGAGCCGAAGCCGAGCGACTTGTACAGCGAAACTGCGAGCTCGTCGCCGTCGTACTCAGTGCTGAGCAGGGTAGCGGAATCGAGCTGCTTTGCGCGGTCGCCGACTTTCTCGCCTGTCAGACCGAACTTAACGGCTGTGAGCAGGCTGAGCGCAACGACGAATATTATCGTGAAGAAGCCGAGTATAGCAGCGCCTGTGAGCCTGCCTGCGCCTACCTTTGAGGACTTTTTCGGCTCGGGAGCGGGCGCGGGAACGGGCATGGGTGCTGCCGGAGGCGGAACGAATGCTGCGTTCTGCTGCGGCGGCGGAGTCTGGAACATGGGCTGCTGCACGGGTGCAGGAGCGGGCTGCTCGAATGCCGGAGCAGCGGGAGCGGGAACGCTCTCAGCGATATCGTCTACGAGCTCCTCAGCGGGAATGAGCTCAGTCTTCTCGGTGTCGTCAGAAAGGAGCGACGGAGCGGGCGCGGGGATATCCTCAGCTATCTCCTCAGCCTTTGCCTCAGCGGTCTCAGCCGCCTCAGCGACGCTCTCCCCGATGATGCCGGAAGCGGAGTCAACAGCGTCATCGACAGTGATGAGCTCGGTCTTCTCGGGGTCGTCCGCGAGAAGCGAGGGGACGTTTTCGGTGATCTCAGCGGCGACCTCAGCTATTTCTTCGGGCTCGGCGGCTTTTCCGCAGCCTGTGCAGAACTTTGCGCCGAATGCGAGATCCTTGCCGCAATACTTACATTTCATGATATAAACCTCCTCTTTTGAGCGCGGGAACGGTCTCCCGCAGATCATTACCTATTATTATATACTATTGTTCGGGATATGTCAACATCTGGGAGCAGAATAATCGCCGGAGCATATGTATATCCGGTTGTGCGAAAGTTCTGTGAAATCCGTTGCATTATTTCTCGATCTGTGCTATAATAAATGCGTTCCTTTCATGGACTTTTCCTTAATTTTCCCACACAAGAGGTCATAAAAATGATAAAATACAGAAAACTCACATCGTTCCTGCTGAGCCTGCTCGTCTGTGCGGCAGCCTTCACCGCCCCTGCAGCCAATACCTCTGCCGAGGGCGAGGATCTCGCTGCTGTTCTGGCGGCGGAGGACGTCGAGGAGACCACCGGGTCCGCAGAGGTCGAGGACAACAATATCTACTCCGGCGATCTCGGCTATGTCATACTCGACGACGGCACTGCCAAGCTCACATACTGCGCCTCCGCCGATGAGGTAATAGAGGTCCCCTCCGCTGTAGACGGTATCGCCGTGACGAGCATTTCGAGGACTGCATTTGCCGATGTTACGGGCGATGTGAAGAAGATAACCATTCCCGCGTCTGTAACGGATATCGACGAGGATACGCCGTTCGTATACCTCTCCGGACTGGAGGAGATAGAGACCGCAGAGGACAGCGCGAGCTTCACGTCCGTGGACGGTGTGCTCTTCACCAAGGACATGAGCAGGCTGCTCTGCTATCCGCGCGCAAAGTCCGGGGACGCCTATACCATTCCCGAGGGCGTGACCGAGCTCGGCTACGCTTCGATGTCCGGCACGAAGCTGAAGACCGTCACCATGCCGTCCTCGCTCACGAAAATAGGCAGCATGGCGCTCAGCTACAACGACTCCCTGACCAGAGCCGACATGAGCGGCTCGTCGGTGACGGACATAATCTCTGAGGCTTTCGAGGGCTGCTCCGCGCTGACCGAGGTGCTCCTGCCCGATACGCTGACCAGCATCGGCGGTGCGGCTTTCTGGAATTGCTCCTCCCTCACTGAGATCGACCTCCCCGAGGGACTGCTCGAGATAGAGCAGTATGCGTTCGCGGGAGCTCCGCTCAAGCGCGTCTATATCCCGAATTCTGTCTCGTACATAGGCTACTACGCCCTCGGATACCTCTCCGAGACTGAGACCGTCGAGGGCTTCACGCTCGTCGGCGACAGCGGCTCCTACGCGGAGATATACGCGACCGAGTCCGATGAGGAGTACGATTACGCCAACAATTTCACCTTTATGACCACCGAGGAGGCTGCGGAGCTCGAGGCTTACGAGGCACTTGATACGCGCACCAGCGGTGACTATGAGTACGCCGTCATCGACGGGGAGGCGGTCATAACCGCGTTCCTCTCGACCGGCTCGGTAGTCGAGGTGCCCTCCGAGATAGACGGTCTGCCCGTCACGAGGATATACACTGCGGCGTTCGCGTCCGCGGTCTGCGGCGAGGTCATTATACCTGAGTCCGTGAAGACTATCGACAAGCTGGCGTTCTACGGCTGCACTTCTATCACGAGCATTACGATAAAGGGCGCCGAAACTATCGGTGACGGCTGCTTCGAGGAGTGCTCGGCTCTGACCACCATCAACATCAACGGCAGCTGCAGGACTATCGAGGGCGGCGAGCCGTTTTCGGGGTGTCGTGCGCTCAGGGAGATAAACATCACCGGTACCGGCGTGAGCTACTCCTCCGAGAACGGAGTGCTCTACAACAGTGATAAGACCACGCTCATCGCCTATCCCGCGGGAAGGACAGACAAGAAGTTCACTGCGCCCAAGTCCGTGAAAACGATCTCGCAGTCTGCATTCTACAACGCCGAGAACCTCGAGTCTGTGGATATCTCCCACGCCGAAACGATCGCGCCTTATGCCTTCGAGAACTGCACGAAGCTCACCAAGGTGAAGCTCTCCAAGGGGCTGCTGTCGGTCGGACAGTATGCTTTCCTCGGCTGCACTGAGCTCAAGGGTATCCGCGTGTACAGCTCGCTGAGGACTATCGGTGACTACGCTTTCGGCTTCCGGTATGACGCGGCCGCCGATACCTCGCAGGATCCGGACGCTGTATATGTCCCGATCGAGGGCTTCAGGCTCTACACCGACGAGGATACGCTCGCTTACCAGTACGCGCAGGCGAACGGTATCACAGCCGTCACGGGAACGGTCCCCTTCCTCGGGTACAACGTTGACCTCACCTTCCTCATCGTGGTCGGCTCGACTGCGGCGGCGGCACTGCTTGCTGTTATAGGCGTCGCAACGGGGAAGAGCATAAAGAAAAAGCGCGAGGAGCGCGAAAAGGAAGAAGCCCGTGCCAAGGCTGCTGCCAGAAGAGCAAAGAAAAAGGAGACAGACACCGATGAAAAGTAAACTCACAAGGCTGCTGGCGGGAGCCGCTGCCATATTCATGACTGCTGCGATACCGGCTTTCACGGCTTTCGCGGACTCGCTCGAGGGCCCGGAGGATACCCTCACGGACGGCACGTTCACATACGAGCTGGTCAACGGCGGATATACCGTGGTCAGCTGCGATTCGTCCGCGATACTCATGTCCTTCCCGGAGACCCGCAACGGCTACCCGATAACCGCGATAGCTGATTATGCTTTCAGCGGCTGCGAGAACATCTCCGAGATAGAGGTGCCGCGCACTGTCAAGTCTATCGGCGCACACGCATTTTCGGGCTGCACATCGCTCACCAAGGTGACACTTCCGGACACGATAAGCATCATTTCCGAGGGAATGTTCCTCGGCTGCTCAAACCTGAAGGAGGTCAACATCTCAGACGATGTGACCACTATCGGCAGCTACGCATTCGCGTTCTGCTCGCGGCTCGAATCGTTCGAGCTGCCGTCGGCGCTTTCATATCTGGGCGACTCAGTGTTCACTGAATGCACCTCGCTGAGCGAGATAAAGGCGGATTCAAACACCAATTTCGTGGTGGAGAACGATATCCTGCTGAACAGCGCGAAGGACAAGGTCTACCGCGCGAGTGCAGCGCTTAGCGGGTCGGTCTACCTTGAGAGCGGTATCACCGAGATCGGCTCGAGCGCGTTCTCCGGCTGCACGCAGATAGAGCACATCTATATCCCGCAGGGCGTATCGAAGATCGGCGACTATGCTTTCCGTGACTGTATCTCGATGACAGGCGCGGACATTCCCAACGGAGTGAACGACATCGGCACGGGCGCCTTCATGTACTGCGACGCACTGGAGACCATTGAGCTCCCCGTGTCCCTCCAGACGCTCGGGAGCAGTGCGTTCATGGGCTGCACGGTGCTGCGGAGGGCTATCATGCAGGAGGGTCTGAGCAAGATCGGTGAAAAGGTGTTCCTCGGGTGCAGTCAGCTGAAAACTATCACCATTCCGAAGACCGTCAGCGAGATAGGCGAGTGCGCCTACGGCTACACAGTCGGCGAGGAGAGCACGCTCGTCAAGGAGGCAGACATCAGCATGAGCGTTTATGCGGGCTCAGCCGGCGAGAAGTACGCGAAGGACAACGGGATCGTGTATTCCACTGTGGACAAGAGCCTGAAGCGGACGGCGTTCGTTATCGTGGCAGTAGGAGCGTTTCTGGCGGCGATAGTAGTGGCAGCGGTCCTCATGGCAAGGAGCCGCAAGGGAGCGCCTGCGGGTGCTAAAAAGGCGAAAAAGCTCGAAAAGGAGCGCCTTGAGGAGCAGAGCTACGAGAAGATAGTCGATGACAGCGGCGAGAAAAAGGAATAATAAAGAATGGCGGCCGGAAGGTCGCCATTCTTGTTGCATATCAGTGTAAAAACAGCACCCACATTTGCAGGTGCTGTTGGCCTTTATGCCTTCTTGCGGTCTGCGCGGCTCTTCCACCACGACCACGTTACAGGAGCAACGAAGAGCGAGGAGTAAGTACCCGAGATAAGACCGAACATGAGCGGCACCGAGAAGCTGAGCAGTGAATCGTATCCGCTGACGAATACCACGATAGTTACTACCAGCATGGTTCCGATAGTGGTTATCGAAGTTCTGATAGAACGTGTGAGCGACTGCGAGCAGCCTGTGTTGATGAGCTCATTGAGGGAAGCCTTCGGCATGAGCGAGCGGTTCTCACGGATTCGGTCGTAGATAACGATCGTGTTGTTGATCGAGTAACCGAGGATAGTGAGGATTACCGCAACGAGGTTCGAGTTGATGTCGAAGCCGAAGAGGATAGTTGCCGTCACCGCCACGAGGAGGTCGTGCAGGAGGGCGAATATCGAGCAGATACCAGCCGACCAGCCGCCTATCTTCTTGAAGCGGAGCGCGATATAGATGATGATGACGATCGCGGTGAAGAGCACTGCGATGATACACTTGAGGAAGAACTCGCGTCCGGACGACGGGCTGACGTCGTTGGCGTCGGTCTTCACGAAGTTGTTGTCGGGGAACTGAGCCTCAAGAGCATTGGAGAGCTCGGTCTGCATATCGGCATTGAAGCCCTCCTCCGTGGAGAAGGAGATCGTTACCTGCTTGCCGCCGGACTCGCCGAGCTTTTCGCCCGTTCTGACGGTTACCGGGACGTCGATGATACCCTTTACGGTCTGCTCGACCGCCTTTGTGTCGAGGTCGCCGCTGTAATCGTAGGTGATGATAGTACCGCCCTTGAACTCGATAGCAAGGTTCACACCTCTGATAATGATACCGGCGATGAGTGCGAGGACTACCGCGATAACGATACCGAGGATCATTTTCTTCTTGGAGCAGAAATCATATACCTTTCCGGTATATACGGGTGCCGCCGCCTGAGTTTTCTTCTTGCTCATTTGTCGTCACCTCCATAAAGCGCTTTTTTGTTCGACCACTTGCACAGTGATGTTACCATTATCCTCGAAGCGAATACGCCGAAGATGAAGTTGCAGATAACGCCGGCAAGGAGCGTGAAGCCGATGGAGTAAACAACGCCCTCAGTAGTAGCACCGAACATAGCGAAGATAGTGTGATTGAGGATCTTCGAGAAGAAGCTCGACGGAACGCCGAATGCGCCCATGAGTATGATCGCGATGATAACGTTCGTTACGTTACCGTCAAGGATAGCCGAGAACGCTCTCTTGTAAGCGACCTTGATAGCGGACTCAGTGGTCTTTCCGGAGCGGAGCTCTTCCTTGATGCGCTCGCCGGTGATGATATTGGCGTCAACGCCCATACCTACGGCAAGTATGATACCTGCGATACCGGGGATAGTGAGCGTGGAGCCGCTCATGAAGCCGAACCAGCCTGTTACAGCTGCGATAGAGCCTGCGATCTGTCCGCAGAGCGCGATGACCGCCACGAAGCCGGGTACGCGGTAAAGAACAATCATGTAAACAGCGATGAGTGCGAATGCGATGATCGCTGCAAGGAGGATAGCGTCGAGCGAGCCCTCGCCCATTGTCGGGGAGATGGTCTTGAAGCTCGAGGTTATCATCTTGAATGGCAGCGCGCCGGAGTTGATCTGGTCGGCGAGCTTCTTGGCGGATTCGTTGTCGAAGTTGCCGGTGATCTGAGCCTCATTGCCTGTGATAGCCTTGGAGACTGTCGGGGCGGAGATCATGGTGTTGTCCATCCATATGGAGATAGCCGTACCTGTGCCTGCGAGCCTTGAGGTAGCCTCAGTGAACTTGGACTGACCCTCAGCGCTGAGCGTAAGAGCTACGACCCACTCGAGGTCTCCGTCGTCATTGGGGATATATGCAGCCTTGGCGTTGGTAACATCAGCACCCTGGAGGATTATCTCGCCTGTGGGGGTAACGTTTCCGTCGTCGTCTGTTTCAGAGTCCGTGCCCTCGCGGAAGGTGAGCTGAGCCATTTCGCCGAGCTCCTTAACGGCAGCCTCGGGGTCGAAGCTGTCCTCGCCTGCCTGCCACGGGAAGCGGACGATTATCCTGTCGCTTTTCTCGTCGCTGTAGACCTCGTTGTCGTTGATACCGAGCGTCGTGAGACGGGTCTTGATGATCTCGGTAGCTGCGTCGAGCTGCGTCTTATCTGCATCGTAGTCGCCATCGGGAGCGAAGGTAACGTCAACACCGCCCTTGATGTCGATACCCAGACGGATATCGTCAACGCCCTTGATGAGCGTGGTGGTCTTGTCGGCGTATATCTTGTCCAGTCCGAGGACAGAGGATACTGCGAAGAGTGCGATAAGAGCAACGACAATGCAGAAAGTAGATTTACCGATCTTTTTCACGGTCATGCCTCCTATTGTTTATGTATGAGTGTTCGTATACGCATAGTACACGACAATTACAATTATTGTACTATATTTTCACAAAAAAGTCAAGCAATTCGGGGCTAAAACAGATTATTTCAAATTTTTGCACAATAAAGCCCTGCGTTTTTTGTGTATATGAACTATCCCTCCCGCAGAGGGGAGGGATAGCCGCTTTACTCGAAATGCTTTTTCGAGATCTTCAGACGGTTCATAGCGCGGTTGAGCGCAGCCTGCGTGTGGTAGTACTCGACTATGCTCTGCTTCTGGCGGAGCTTCTCCTCGGCGCGCTGCCTGGCTTCCTCGGCGCGCTTGATGTCGATCTCCTCGGGCAGCTCGCAGGAATCCGCGAGAATAACGGCGAACTCCGGCATGACCTGTATGAAGCCCTCAGAAATGGCGGCATAGCGCCATTTGCCGCCGACCATGTATTTCAGCTCGCCGGGCGGGAGAGCTGTTACGAGCGCCTCGTGGCCGGGGAGGATACCGAGCAGACCGTCTATCGCCGTGATGACGAGGTGCTCACATTCGCCCTCGTAGAAGATGCGGTCCGTCGATATGATATCGAGATGAAAGGTCTTAGCCATAGCCTCACTCCTCGTCTATCTGCTTTGCCTTGATGAGGACGTCGTCGATAGTGCCCGCCATGAGGAAGGCAGCCTCCGGGTAGTCGTCCATTTCGCCCTCGATGATAGCCCTGAAGCCCTCTATCGTGTCCTTGAGCGGGACGTACTTGCCCTTGATCCCGGTGAAGTTCTCCGCGACGTTGAACGGCTGCGAGAGGAACTTCTGTATCTTTCTCGCGCGGTAAACGGCAAGCTTGTCTTCCTCGTCGAGCTCCTCCATGCCGAGGATAGCGATGATGTCCTGCAATTCCTTGTACTTCTGGAGCAGCTCCTGCGTGCGGCGTGCGACGTAGTAATGCTCCTCGCCGACTATCTCCGGCTCAAGGATACGGGAGTTCGATTCGAGCGGGTCAACGGCGGGATAAATGCCCTGCTCGACTATCTTACGCGACAGAACGGTCGTGGCGTCGAGGTGGGCGAAGGTTATCGCGGGGGCGGGGTCTGTGAGGTCGTCCGCGGGGACGTACACAGCCTGTACCGACGTGATAGAGCCGTTTCGTGTCGAGGTTATGCGCTCCTGCAGCTCGCCGACCTCAGTTGCGAGGGTGGGCTGGTAGCCGACGGCGGACGGCATACGTCCGAGCAGCGCGGATACCTCCGAGCCAGCCTGCACATACCTGAATATGTTGTCGATGAACAGGAGAACGTCCTTGTGCTCGCGGTCGCGGAAGTACTCAGCCATTGTAAGTCCGGTCTGAGCGACTCTCATACGCGATCCGGGCGGCTCGTTCATCTGCCCGAAAACGAGGGCAGTCTTGGCGATGACGCCGGATTCCTGCATTTCGTTCCATAGGTCGTTGCCCTCACGCGAGCGCTCACCGACTCCGGTGAATATCGAGTAGCCGCCGTGCTCCGTCGCGATATTGCGTATGAGCTCCTGTATGAGGACGGTCTTTCCGACGCCGGCGCCTCCGAACAGACCTATCTTGCCGCCCTTTGCGTAAGGCGCAAGGAGGTCGATAGCCTTTATGCCGGTCTCGAGTATCTCAACTACCGGGCTCTGGTCCTGAAAGCTCGGAGCCTTGCGGTGTATCTCCCATTTTTCTTCGGTCTCGACGTCGCCCTTCTTGTCAATGGGCTCGCCGAGGACGTTGAACATACGCCCGAGGGTCTTCTCGCCGACAGGCACGCTTATGCACGCGCCTGTGGCAGTGACCTCCATGCCCTTGCTGAGTCCCTCGCTGGTCGCAAGCATTATGCAGCGGACAACGTGGTTGCCCATATGCTGGGCAGCCTCCATGACGCGGGTCCTGCCTCCGACCTCAACGGTCAGGGCGTCGCGTATCATCGGGAGCTTGCCCGCAGGGAATTCAACGTCTATAACAGGTCCGATGACCTGCGTGATCTTACCTTTTTCCATTATTGCGGTATCCCTCCAAGCAGAATATCGTCAGAGGAGGCTTACGCCCTCTCCCATAACTGCGATGTCAACAGCGGTCGCGTCCTCAAGGTGGAAGGCAGCGAGCTTGTTGCCGGTGGTCTCGTTGTAGATAGCCTCGAGCCCCGCAGTCCTTATCATTTCCTCCGCACAGGAGGGATCGGTCTCAAATACGGCTTTCCCGGTGTATCTCAGCCAGTGGCCGTCCTTCTTGCAGGCAACTACCTCGCAGAGCGGGTTGACCGTGAGCTGCCTGTAGACAGCCTTGAAGTCTCCGACGCCGAAAATGACCCTGCCGTCCCTTTCGATGAAGGCGCCGAGCGGGCGCAGCTTAGGCTGGCTGCCGTCGGCGGTCGCGAGGAAGAACACTCCCGCTTCCTTTAAAAATTCACCTATCTTGCTCATAGTAATCCTCCTTAGGTTATTGTGTGCTCCGAGAGCTCAGTCCTGTGCCTGTGCGCCGCCGCAGACCTCGGTTATCTCCTGAGTTATAGCCGCCTGACGTGCGCGGTTGTACATCAGCGAGAGGTCGTGGATCATGTCCTTGGCACTCGTTGAAGCCGCGTCCATCGCGGTCATGCGGGACTGCTGCTCGCAGCAGAACGCCTCGACCATAGCGCCGTAGATGATACCCTTTGCGTACTGCGGTATCAGGTAGCTCATTACCTCCTCCGGGGAGGGCAGGAACGACGCCTTGGGGAGCTTTTTCATCGTACCGTCGGGGGCTTTTCCCCAATGACGGCGGCTGAACGGCAGGAGCTGCACGGTCTTGGGCTCGAACTGGTTAGAGTTTATCATGTCTGTGTAGATGAGGTAGACCTCGTCGAGCTCGCGCTTCTCGAATCTGTTGAGCAGCTGCTCGGCTATCTCGCGGGCTCTGTAGAGCGTGGGGTTCTGGGTGGTATAGAGGAACTCGCTTTCCACGGAGAACTTCCTGTTGTTTTTGCGGTTCTGGAAGTACATTCTCCCGACCTGACCTATCACGAACAGCCGGCAGTTGTCGGGATCAGCGATCTTCGCGATCTCCTGCTCGGTGTATTTCAGGACATTGTGGTTGTAGCTTCCGCAGAGGCCCTTGTCCGCAGTGATGACGATATAGCCCTTTTTGCGCTTCTCCTCGGGGATATCGGAGCGCCGGTCGAAGTAGAGCTGGCGCGTGTGGGGAGTGTGCTCGAGGACGTTCTCGATAGTAGACTGGAGCTTATAGAAGTACGGCTCTGTGGATTCGAGCGATTTTCTTGCTTTTTTGAGCTTTGAAGAAGCCATGAGATACATGGCGTTGGTTATCTTGAGTATCTGCCTGATGCTTGCGATACGCTCGCGTATCTCTCTGATGTTAGCCAAGCCCGCTCACCCCTTACTCCTCGAATGCCGTGAGTATCTTCTCGATACGCTCGGCGAGGTCGTCGGTGAGCACCTTGTTCTCTTCGATCTCCTCGATGATGTCCTGTCCATAGGAGCGGATATAGCCCATGAGCTCGGTGCAGTGCTCGCGGAGCTCCTTCAGCGGGATATCGTTGAAGAAGCCGTGCTGGGCTGCATAGAGGAGTATGACCTGTTCGTAGTGCGGACGCGGAGCGCAGAGCGGCTGCTTCAGCAGCTCCGTGAGCATATGTCCGTGCGCGAGGAGCTCAGTGGTGGACTGGTCGAGCTCGGACGAGAACTGCGTGAAGATCTCCATTTCCTTGAACTGCGCAAGGTCGATACGCAGATTTCCCGAGGCCTTCTTCATCGCCTTGGTCTGGGCTGCGCCGCCGACACGCGACACTGAAAGTCCGTAGTTTACTGCGGGGCGCTGACCGGAGTTGAACAGCTCGCTCTCGAGGAAGATCTGTCCGTCGGTGATAGAGATGACGTTCGTCGGGATATATGCCGAGATATCGCCCGCGAGGGTCTCGATAACAGGGAGCGCGGTGAGTGAGCCTCCGCCGTGCTCGTCGTCGAGGCGGCTCGAACGCTCGAGCAGTCGCGAATGCAGGTAGAAGACGTCGCCGGGATATGCCTCACGTCCGGGCGGACGGTGCAGCAGGAGCGACATCGCGCGGTACGCAACGGCGTGCTTGGAAAGATCATCGTACACGATGAGCACGTCCCTGCCCTTGTACATGAAGTACTCCGCGATAGCTGTGCCCGAATACGGAGAGATGTACTGGAACGGCGCGGGGTCGCTCGCAGAGGCGCATACAACGACGGTATGGTCCATAGCGTCGTGCTTTTTCAGAGTGTTTACCACCTGCGCGACGGTCGAGGACTTCTGTCCGATAGCGACGTATACGCAGATGACGTTCTTGTCCTTCTGGTTGATTATCGTGTCAACAGCGATCGAGGTCTTTCCGGTCTGGCGGTCGCCGATGATGAGCTCACGCTGACCTCTGCCGATCGGGAACATCGAATCTATAGCGAGGATACCGGTCTGGAGCGGCACGCTTACCGGCTTGCGCTCGATAACGCCCGGAGCCTCGCGCTCTATGGGGTAATAGTCCTCGGCGTTTATCTTTCCGAGCCCGTCTATAGGCGAGCCGAGCGCGTCAACGACACGTCCGAGCAGCTCGTCGCTCACGCCGATACCGGCGCGCTTGCCTGTCCTCACGACCGTCGAGCCCTCAGTGAGACCTCTGTCGTCGCCGAGGAGAACTACTCCCACTGTCTTTTCCTCGAGGTTCTGCACGATACCGCGCACGCCGTTCTCGAACTCGACGAGCTCGCCGTACATGACGTTGTTCATGCCGTACACAGCCGCGATACCGTCGCCGATACGGGTGATGAAGCCGGTCTCGGTCTTGCCGGAGCGGACATTGAAATCGCGCACCTCGGTCTTGAGGACGGAGATGATATCGCTTGCAGCGCCGCCGTCGAGAGTATCGCCCGCTTCGGCGCTGTCAGCGACCTCCGAAGCCTTGTTCTGGAAGCTCTCCTTCATGAGACGGAGGCTGGTGCGGTAGCTCTTGTCGTACTCGTAATCGCCGGCGTTGAGGATAAATCCGCCTATGATATCGGGGTCATGGCGGTACTCGATCGCCACGTCCTCCTTGTTGAATTTTTCAGTTATGAACTTGCGCAGGTCAGCCTGCTGAGTCTCAGAAAGGGGCGTAACATAGCGGACTACAGCCTTTATCGTGCCCTGTCTGTCAAGGAGGGCGTCGGAGTAGTCCTCGAGTATCTCGATTATATGGTCGATGTCCCTGCCCTTGACTACGCTCATCAGGAAGCGGTGCAGGGTCTCCGGGAAGAGCTTTGCGATGACCGAGCGCTTCTCGTCGTGTGTGACGAGCGGGTTGCCGAGGGTAGCCGCGATGTCGGGCTCGCTGCGGAATATGGACAGTGCCCTGTCAGCGTCCTCCTGCGGGACCTCGAGCCTGAACAGCTCCTTTATGTAATCTTTTCCGAAGTCGCTCACTGGTCATCAGCCTCCTCTTCGGAAAGGAACTCGTCCACGAGGCGGCGGTTCTTTTCGTCGTCCACGTTCTCGCCGATGATCCTTGAAGCCGCCTCGATAGCGAGGTCTGCGATCTGGGTCTGAGCCTCCTGAAGGACTCTCCTGCGCTCGTTCTCGATAGTCCTGCCGGCGGAGCTGACTATCTGGTCAGCCTCCTCCTGCGACTTCCTGATTATTGCAGAGCGCTCGGCTTCTGCGTCCTCGTGCGCCTTGACGATTATCTGGTTCGCCTTTTCCTTAGCCTCGCTGATAGAATCCTCGTACTGCTGGCGAAGCTCTTCAGCCTCAGCCTTAGCCTTCTCGGCGGAGTCGAGATCATTCTGTATAGTACGGGTGCGCTCGGCTTTGATCTTGTTTATGGGCTTGAAGAGGAATATCCTCAGCAGCACAAACAGTATCAGGACGTTCGCGACAGCCTCAAAAATGCTCCAGAATTCAAATTTAAGCATTATGTGCCCTCCTTAGGTGAAGTTGCTTCTCAGGCTTTTCCTATTATCATTATCGCGATAACGAAGCCGTAGATAGCGGTAGCCTCTGCGAGAGCACAGCCCAGCAGGAGCGCTGTTCTGATGTCGCCCTTTGCCTCCGGCTGACGTGCGATCGACTCTGTAGCCTTAGCTGTAGCGATACCGATACCTATACCTGCGCCTGCACC
>JAFRXR010000126.1 GCA_017443395.1 Ruminococcus sp.
AAGTTTCGGACTCGGTTTTAGTGGTTTTCACGAAATGTGAAAACACTGGAATCGACTCCTTTTTTGTTTCCTCGAAAACCAAGTGATAGTAAACCTATCAGCGATTTGTGAGCCGTTTTTAACGGCATCGGTGGCAGGTCGGGAAACTGCACCACCGAGGGCAACTAAAGCCGCTGTGAGCAATTTGTGAGCCGCCTGTGGCATATACATACGATATCTCAGCCCTGCGTGTATCGCCTTGTCGTTTCGTATCTGTCCACCCTTGCAGCAAGCAAGGGAAAGCAGACCGTTATCCACGCAGGGAGCAAGTCCGGTGTCTGAGGTTAGTCTGTATATGTAAAGGTAGGTCATTAGATCAACTCCCCCCAGTCAAGTAAAACATAATCAAGAAAAATCCCGTTTTGGAGAACTGCATCGTCTACATGTCGAGAAAAGCGGTGTTTGAGTGTATGTTCTATATTTGATCGTTTGTGGCTGTGTTTTCGGGTACAGCAGTTTTAATTTATTAAAAATCGGGAAGTTCTCTGTCATATTTACCAACAACATATTTAGGAGCGTATTGGCTTGTAATATAATAACTTCGCAATTCAGTAATATACTTGCTTGAAGCTCTATATAACAATAAAAACTCCATGTGCCGCACACATGGAGCTGAATCTATAAAGCAAAAAACAGTTACATAAATTTTAATGATATGATTGCTTTGACAAAGTTCGAAAAATAGCCATTCGCCGACTGCTCTTCCAGTATAACACTTCTATTCACGATCAGTTTATCAAGCTTTCTAACGTCGCAAATAATGCGTTGTTATCGATTGGCTTGCTCAGGTGAGCATTCATACCCGCCTGCAAGCTGCGTTGAACATCTTCGTCAAAAGCATTCGCTGTCAGTGCGATGATTGGAATGCTTTTTGCATCGGAACGGTCAAGAGAGCGGATAATGGTAGTTGCTTCAAGTCCGTCCATCTCAGGCATTCTGATATCCATAAGAACAGCATCATAGTAATTTTCATCACTTGCAATGAATTTATCTACCGCAGCTCTGCCGTTTTCTACATGGTCTACGTTTAGTTCTCTCATTGCAAGGACCATGGTCATTATCTCTGCATTTATCGGTACATCCTCCGCAAGCAGGATATGTCTGCCCTTCAGGTCAGTCTGAGGTTTTGCAGACTTTGAGCTGCTTTTCTTATGCAGAGCACTGCGGAACTCCTCGATGATATTATTTGCAAAAAGCGGTTTTGCTATGAAACTGTCAACTCCTGCGCTTATTGCCTCATCAAGAACATCGTCCCAGCGATATGCTGTACTGATGATGATGGCGGATTCATGACCGACTATCTTGCGTATCTCGCGTGTAGTTTCGATTCCATCCATATCAGGCATCTTCAGGTCCACAAGAATTAGGTTATAAGGATTCTGCCTTGCGTGACGCAGTTTTACCATTTCAATTGCATCAAATCCTGAGTAGGCTATCTCACATGCTATACCTATCTTTTCCAGTATCAACTTTGCGTGTTCACATGCAACAGGATCATCGTCGATGACAAGAACGCTCATATTATTTGTATCAATAACGAGCTCATTAATCTCATCGTGTCTTCGTTCAGAATCCATAAGCGTAACAGCAACGGTAAACGTGGTACCTTTACCTTTTTCACTTCTGACCTCAATATTACCGTTCATCATCTCAATAATGCTTTTGGTGATAGCAAGTCCAAGACCAGAGCTTCCATATTTATTGGTCGCCGAGCTGTCTTCCTGACTGAATGAATCAAAGATATGCGGGAGATACTCCTTGCTGATACCGATTCCGGTATCCGATACTGTGAAACGGAGCGTCGATTTCTTGTCAAACTGAGCTGTGCGCTCAACAGTAAGGTCAACACTTCCACCCTCATGAGTGAATTTTACAGCATTGCCAATTATATTGATAAGTACCTGTTTGAGCTTCATGCTGTCACCAATATAGTAGTCGTCGACAGAACCGTTGATATGACAGTTATACTGCAGACCCTTATCGGTACATTGGCTGCTGAACATCGTATTTATCTGCTCAAGCAGATTCGAGAAGGAAAACTCCTCGTTTTTCAGTATCAGTCTGCCTGATTCTATCCTTGACATATCAAGGATATCATTTATAAGTGCAAGCAGATGGTTTGCGGAGACGCCTATCTTTTCCAGGTATTCCCGTGTCTGAGCCGAAATATCAGGGTCATTCAGCGCTATGCTGTCCAGACCGATTATCGCGTTCATCGGCGTTCTGATCTCGTGGCTCATACTTGAAAGGAAGGCTGTCTTTGCCTTGCTTGCCTCTTCAGCAGCTGTGAGTGCATCGCTGAGCGCCTGACTCTGAGCCATCTGCTCCCGCATTTCATCATCAATGTCAGTAAAGCCAACGCCGATAGCGTGTACCATGTGGTCTTTTCTGTCTTCAGCTCGGCGAACGCCTGCTATACGGAGCATTTCATAGCTTTCCTTGTCATCATTGGTTATGAGATAACGATAGCTCAATATAGTTTCACTTTCAAGCCTTTTTCTTATATTCTCAGGGAAAATGAAGCGAAGGAAGCCTTCACGATAACTTTCGGCAACTCTTTCATTTGCATATCTTGTAAATGCATCTTTAAAAGAAAACTCATCTCCGACCTGCGGTCCTTCATTTTTTTCTACGGAAGAACGATAGCAGATGCAATTATCTGAATCAAGGTCAGCAAAGTACACGCTCCTGTAATCTGATGAGAGTGCGGTTATCATAAAATCCTGCTGTGTTCTCTGCTTCTCCTGCTCAAGTAGTTTATCCTGCAATTCAAGTCGCTGTTCGAGTTCCTCCTGCTTTATGCGGTTTTCGGCTTCAGAGGATTCCTTTTCAAACGTTATCTTAGCTGCCCGCTTGTTCTGGTAATACAGCACTACAAACATTATCATCAGGATTATTGCCGTAAGAACTGTCTGGAGCAGACTGCGCATAAGGATACCATTCGATGTAGCGCCAATCTTTTCACTTATGACACTCTCACGGATAAGATACGTCAGCATCCAGTCAGTCCCGTCGATCTGAATGTATGATAGTGTCTCTTTGACATTATTATACGTAAACGAAACGTAGTTGTTGTTTCCGCTTTCAAAATCTGTTCTGACCTTATCAGCTGTAACACCGTTATCAAAATCCGCATGCTCAAGTGCATCGAGGAGATTATCCTCACTTGCAAGTCCGCCAAGTACCATATCGGTCAGAGCTTTACCGTCTTTTGTATAAATATTGCAGAAGGTCGTATCGTTATTGTCAGAACGAAGAGCCACACCCTCAAGCATGGTATCCATATCTATCTCCATAAAGCAGACAATAAGTGTCTTGCTACCTAGAGAGAGGTCGTCGACAGGAACAGCTATTATGACCTTTTTCTCACCGTTATCCGAATTCTTTATTGATATCTGCTGTTCGCTAATGCCGACATAGTCGATATTGTATTCTTCAATATCGTTCTGTATGCCGAGGGATGTATATATCGTCCCATCAGTATCAACAAAGGCAAATTTTTCAAGGGTGTAAAGCTTTTTCATTCGAGCCTGATACGCCTGTAAGTGCTGGATATCGCTAAGGTCTTCATCTGTCATGAGGCCGACGGCAGTCTTCAAGTCACTGACATTTCTTCGCAGTACCGATGAAACGACCTGTTCACGTCTGCCAGCAAGCTCATCAAGATAAAATAGACTTACCGAACTGACAGCTTTTATCGTATCATTTTTTGCCTTATGACCTGTCCATAGGGTTCCGAGTATAAGGATAGCGGCTATTAATACGCTTCCTATCACAGCGACAGGAAGCGCTTTTCGTCTTTTTTTCAAATTCATTTGATATGCCTCATTTTGTTACAAGCTGCACAGCTTTTCAAACTGTGCTATTGTTTCTTCTATTAGCGCGGAATAATCGGTATCTGTTCTGCTCCTGAGCAGTTTGGTAATCTCACTTACCGGTTTTGTCAACGGATCAAGGGAAAGATTCGCATACATACCTTTCAGTGCATGAGCCGTTTCAAAGGCTGAATCAAGGTCTTTATCTGCAAGCTGTGCTTCAAGTGCAGTTATTCTTTTATCCTCAAGCACTTTTCCCACAAGAAGAAGATAAAAATCTTCTTTTCCCATGCAGCGCGTAAGACCGTCATCAACATTTGCTCCGTATTCCCTGAGCTTTTCAATTGTAAGCATATTGCCCCTCCTTGAACTCCGCCTCTATCAGCTTGTCAAAATCCTCGGGAGGAAGAGGTTTCGAGAAATAGTAGCCTTGTATTATATCACATCCGACAGCTTTCAGCAGTTCCATTTGTTCCTTAGTTTCAACGCCCTCTGCGATAACAGGAACTTCAAGCAGTCGTGCTATATCTATCATTATCCCGACAAGGCGATAATCCTTAGGATTTGTACAGATATTGCGTATAAACTTCATATCGAGCTTCAAAGCATCTATTGGTAAAGAGGTAAGCATATTCAATGATGAATAACCGCATCCAAAATCGTCCATTTCTATTTTGAAGCCTTTTTCCCTGAGAGCGGCAACTGTGTCGATTATTTGCTGCGCGTTATCGGTATAGGCTGATTCTGTTATCTCCAGAAGTAGTTTTTCAACGCTCAGACCGTTGTTATTGGCTATGTCGGTCAATATATCACAAAGCTGCGGGTTGAATACATCAACTCTTGAAACATTCACAGATACGGGAATTGATATTCCGTACTTATCGTTCCAGCATCGGATCTGTGCGGCAGCCTCATTCCATACATATATGTCAAGCTTTTGAATAAGCCCATTGTTTTCAAAAAGTGAGATGAATTCACCCGGACTAACCATGCCAAACTCCGGATGGAACCATCGCACCAGAGCTTCTGCACTGGTGATAACAGGCTTTTCTCCGCTTATACTGTATTTAGGCTGGTAAAAAACCTTGAACTGCTTTTCTGCAAGAGCTTTGTCCATATCGTTTATAAGACGTTCGGAATGGAGCTCCTTGCTATGAAGCTCAGCGTTGTAGAAATCATAGCATGTAGAATAGCTGTTTCTGAGTTTGCGGCATGCAAGTCTTGCACAATCGAATCTGCGCTCGATATCGGTAATACTGCCGTCATCATAGTATATTCCCATTCTTACGCTGATTTTCTGATCTCCCATACTCTCATTTATCTTTTCCGTATACTGCGAGAGCTTTTCTCTGAGGTCAGAATTGTGCGGGATATATATACCGAAGCTGTTGCTGCCGGAGCGGCACGCAAGGCCGCCTGTCTGACAAACAAGCTCGTGTATACTGTTTCCTATTTTTTTCAGTATCAGATCACCGTAATCCCTTCCGTAAAGCTCATTTACAATGTGAAAACGGTTTATATCGAGAACTATGGCGTCCATAGGCATATTATCGTTCTGATAATCAAGGCGTCTGCCGTATTCAATGAAGAATTCCTTATTAAAAAGACCGGTCAGACTGTCACGCTCCGTTTCGTGAATGATAATGCTGTCCTCGGCGAGTTCAATTGAGCGTCCAACTCTTGCTCGTATCACATCAGGAGCTTCATACGGCTTTGTTATAAAATCTGCTGCACCGAGCTGAAGGCTCTTAACTTCTGCATCCTTTTCAGAAGTCAGTACGATAACCGGTATACGACGGAGCTCACTGTCCGAACGGATAATCTTCAGCAAGCTATAGCCGTCCAGTTCAGGCATATGTAAATCGAGAATAACAAGCGAAAGCGTCAGTTTGTCACGCTTGATGATATCAAGCGCATGTGAGCCGTTTTCGGCATAGCTAACTTCATAAATATCACTGAGCATTGCACCGAGCATTTCTCTTTCAATGAATTCATCATCAACGATCAAAACACTTCTGTGAAGTCCTTTTTTACGTTCAAGCAGTTCCTGCATATTATACCCTCCTTGTTCAACCCCATAATTAGCAATTCGGAAAATATGGTTACATTGATATGCTTTTAAACATATCTAATTTTAACACATTCAACACACAAACGCAATGATTATTGTTGAATATCAACCAAAAATCTCTAATTATCAGCATTATAACCAAGCACTACCTTTTTTTCTTGTAACTATTTCCAACGTTTTTCCTATATGGGATTCGATTCACGGAGCAGATCAAGTCTTATCCCCGATACTCTGCTTATTTAAAAATGTCAGAAGGGAAAAAATTTTCGCCCATAAAGGGTAATGTCGTTAAGCTGGTGGCTCACTTTTATATTATCAGTTGTGCCAGATCGTTTCAGAATAAAACAAAAGCTCCATGTGCCATTCACACATGGAGCTGAATATACAAAGCGAAATACTGTTACATATATTTTTGTGATATGATTGTTTTGACAAAGTCCGAAAAATAGCTGGTTTTCGGGTGCCATCTTTTCAGAAATGGACTTACAGAATTTTGGCATTATATTGCAAAATATAGTGCCTTTTAATTTTGCCTGAATATAGGCTTATATATAGTAAATGCGGTAAAATACTTCCTGCTTACTCAGCAGGAGTACCGCTGGAAGGAGCGTAACAATGGCAAAGAATAAGAAAAACGGCGTTCAGGACCTCATAGGTCTTGAACGCTTTACTAATTACGGCATAAAAGCTGATAAGGCGGAGATAGTATTCTTCGCCGTTGAGCCCACAAACATCTCAGTTCTGTCATCGGCAAATATCGAGATAAAGGTACACGACCTGACAATAGTACTGTCGATTATACCTGATCTTGAGATAATAATGAAAGAATTGTATTATAATGTAAAACCTGCCAATAATTATGATCCTGACTTATCTATAGAGCATATCTCAGGTTTGGCTGACTACATTACTGCAAATACAATACTAGACGTTAAAGTTCGCAATTATATTGATGAGAAATGTGTTCGTCAGGTTCTTGCATACCATTACTTATCAACCAAACGTTCTGATCTGAATATAAAAAGAGTAATCGTATATGATGCAACAAGCGATAGAGCTGTGGAAGTCAATATACAGGAATAAGGCTCCATATATGTTTACACCTTAAAATTGCGGTAAAGCGAAGGTCATCAATTTTGTTATGCCCAGACAGCCAGCGTGACGCTGGACCCATGACGCGTTCCGCTTCTTGCGGGGCGCGAATTTTTTTCCGCGCATGAAAGTCATCTATTATGTATAAATACCACAGCGGGGAGCCCCCGCGGGCGGTACCGCGTCCTGCATCATGCAGGGCGCGACTTTTTATCCGCGAACGAAGAATTATGCTGACCCTACCTGTATGGGCACCGTTCCGCACAATTCCCCGTCGCCTCACGTAATTACGTTCTATCAGCTCCGAAAAGCGCACGCTTGCCAATCGCGGAAAACTGTGGTATAATAGATGTACTAACTGAAACACACCCACACGGGAGGAACGAACACATGAAACTGATAGCAAGCTTTTCCATTGACCACACGAAGATAATACCGGGCATATTCACCAGCCGCGAGGACAAGGTCTCCGGCAGCACGATAACCACCTACGATGTGAGAGTGACCCGCCCGAACCGCGAGCCCGCGATAAATGCTGCCGCCATGCATTCGCTGGAGCACATCATCGCGACGTATCTGAGGAACGACCCCGACTGGAAGGACGAGGTGATCTACTGGGGACCCATGGGCTGCCTGACCGGATTCTACCTTATTTTAAAGGGAGACCGTGCCCCGCAGGAGATAAGCGGACTGCTGACAAGCGCGTTCCGGTCGGTCGCAGACGCAGAGCAAGTTCCGGGCGCAGAGGAGAAGAACTGCGGGAACTACCTCATGCACGATCTGCCGATGGCGAAGTGGTACGCAGCGCGGTTCGCGGACTATCTTGAAGCGAACAAGGACAACGAGGAGATATACACATACCCGAAGACCGAGCGACTTGTGACAGAGGACGGCATGAACTTCTATGATTCGTGAGCAGCGCGGAGCTGCACTTGAAAGGGACGCTTAGGCGTCCCTTTGCTTATGCCCTTTCCACCGCGCCCCTACAAAAACCTCCCTGCCTCCGCCTTATGGGACGCCGTCCCGCGTAATGACCCAGCGTCCCATATGACCTCAAAAAAACATTTTGATTGACAAACTCAGCCAAGTGTGGTATGATATATTATATATATGTATATTTACCAACAAGGAGGCAGATCTATGGAAACCATCAATGAGATCGCAGTAAGGATACGCGAGCTGCGCGAGGTCTGTGACTACACACAGGAAGGACTCGCAGCAGAGCTCGGGCTTACCGCCGAGCAGTACGCAGGCTATGAAGAGAACGGAGACTTCCCGATAAGCGTGATCTACGAGATCGCGAACAAATTCGGAGTCGATTTCAACGAGCTCGTGACAGGAGAGCCGAGCCGAATAGATACCTACCACGTCGTCCGCCGCGGCAAGGGACGCAGCATAAGCCGCTTCCCGGGCTACCGCTTCAAGGACCTCGCTTTCAGGTATGCGGACAAGATAATGCAGCCGCTGCTGGTAACGCTCGAGCCGTCTGACGAGCCCGCAAAGCTGGTCACACACGCCGGACAGGAGTTCAACCTCGTGCTGAAGGGCACTGTGGCGGTCGTCTTTGAGGACAAGGAGATAATCCTCAACGAGGGCGATTCTATCTACTTCAACCCGACCTATCCCCACGGACAGCGCTGTGCAGGCGACACCAAGGCAAGATTTCTGACAGTCATAGCCGAATGAGCTTCACTGTAAAATAAAGGAGTAATCACTGAAATGCTTTTAGACCGTTATCTTCCCCGTATCGAGTTCGACTCATACGAGGATTTCGTACAGAATTACCGCGTAAACGTTCCCGAGAACTTCAATTTCGGCTGGGACATCGTAGACGAGTGGGCGAAGCAGGAGCCCGAGAAGAAGGCGCTGGTATGGCTCAGCCACGACAAGCAGGAGCGCACCTTCACCTTCACCGACATCTCTAAGCTCTCGAACCAGACCTGCCATTATTTCCGCAGCTTCGGACTTAAAAAGGGCGACGTCGTGCTGCTTATCCTGCGCCGCCGCTGGGAGTACTGGGTAATAGCGACCGCCCTGCATAAGCTCGGCGTCATACTTATCCCCGGCAACCTCCTCTTCACCACCCACGACATCGCATACCGCGGCAACATGGCTGGTATCTCCGCGATAATCGCCTGCGATGATGAGTACATCAGAACGCAGATAGACGGCGCAGCCCCCGAGATAAAGACGCTGAAAAAGAAGATAGCCGTAGCCGAGCCACGCGAGGGCTGGGACTTCTTCGAGGAAGAGATCGAAAAGTACCCCGACACCTTCGAGCGTCCCACCGGCGATGAGGCAACAAAGGCGACCGACACCATGCTCATCTACTTCACCTCCGGCTCAACAGGTATGCCGAAAATGGTCTGCCACAACTTCGCCCACCCGCTCGGACACATCGTCACCGCGAAGTACTGGCATCAGGTGCAGGAAAACAAGCTCCATATGTCGATATCCGACTCCGGCTGGGCAAAGTTCGGCTGGGGCAAGATATACGGACAGTGGATATGCGGCGCGATACAGTTCGCATACGACTTCACGGGCAGATTCAACGCCAAGGATATACTCGAAGTTATCAGCCACTATAAGCTGACCACCTTCTGCGCTCCTCCGACTATGTACCGCTTCATGCTCCAGGAAGACATGACCCAGTACGACCTTTCCAGCATACAGAACTTCTGCAACGCGGGCGAGCCGCTCAACCCGGAGGTCTTCAACCGTATCTACGAGCTGACCGGCAAGAAAATGCGTGAGGGCTTCGGACAGACCGAGGGTACCGTACTTATCGCTAATTTCCCGTGGATAGACCCCAAGCCCGGCTCGACCGGCAAGCCCTCCCCGCTGTACAATATCCACCTTCTCCGCGCCGACGGAACGGAGTGCGAGGACGGTGAAGAGGGCAGCATAATGGCTTGCGGGATCGACCAGAACCACCCGACGGGACTGTTCTGCGGCTACTACAAGGATCCCGACCTGACTAAGGCAGTGCTCGGCGGAAAGAACTACGACACCGGCGACGTCGCATGGCGTGATTCCAAGGGCTATTACTGGTTCGTCGGACGCAATGACGACGTTATCAAGTGCTCGGGCTACCGTATCGGACCGTTCGAGGTAGAGAGCGCCCTGCTGACTCACCCCGCGGTAGTTGAATCGGCGATAACCGGCGCACCTGACCCGATACGCGGACAGGTCGTAAAGGCGACGGTAGTTCTCGCAAAGGGCTACACACCGTCCCCGGAGCTGACAAAGGAGCTTCAGGACCACGTCAAGAGGGAGACCGCGCCCTACAAGTACCCGAGAGTTATCGAGTACGTAGACGAGCTTCCCAAGACACTGGGCGGCAAGATAAAGCGCGCGATGATACGTCACAACGACGAGGAAAACATGAAATAAAAAAAGGCACTGTACCCCGCGGTACAGTGCTTTTTTACTGCAAAAGCTCTTACATCGCATACGGAGCAGATGTCAGGCTTTAGGCGCCCCTGCAAAACGGCCTGTCCCCTACACCCTGACCGTAACAGTCAGGCGCTCCCCGTCGAGCTCAGCGGAGACCGTTCCCCCAATACGTTCCGCGAGGGTGCGGGCGATAGAGAGACCCAGCCCCGTGGAGTTGCGGGCAGCCTCGACGGTATAGAACCTGTCGAAGAGGCGCTCGACCTGAACGCCGGAAAGCCCCGGAGCGAGGTTGGAAAACGTCGCTGTACCGGAGCTGTCGAGGGAGACCGCGAGGTCTCCGCCGCTGTATTTCACGGCATTGCCGAGCAGATTTGAGAATATCCGCGCGAGGTCAGCGGGACTGCACACCCTCACGACGCGCTCGGAGGAAATGTCGATGGCCGGCTCGATACCGCGCTCCATGAGAGCAGGATAGGACGCCCCTATGCACTCCTCGAGCACCTGATTGACGCACACCTCGCAGACCTCGCCGGGGACGTCCTCCTGCGCGAGCACGACGGAGTACCTGAACATCTCCTCGGTGAGCTGCTTCATGCTGTCCGCCCGCTCGGAGATGACCGAAAGGTACCGTTGGATCTTGTCCGGGTCGTCGGTGCGGCTAATGAGGTCGAGGTGCCCGCATATCGCGGTGAGGGGAGTGCGCAGGTCGTGGGATATCCCGGTGACGGCATTCCTCACCTCAGAGCTGCCGAGCTCATATTGCAGACGCTTCTCACGCAGCTCCCGGAGCTGATCGTTCATCTCCGAGGCGAGCGCACGCACGTCCCTGTCCATCGACGGCACCGACAGGAGCGTATTGGTATCGGAATGCAGCTGCTCACCGAAGCCACGCCGCAGCTCCCGCAGAGAGAGCTTTACGCGCCAGAGCTTCAGCGCAAGTATGACCACAGTAACGGCGAGCACGCCGGCAGCCGCATATATCATTCCGACACCTCATTTCAGATCACTTTTTTCAAACAGACGCATACCGCCGAGAGTCATCACAGCAGACAGTGCGAGTGAGCACAGCAGGATGAGTGCAGGCTTGTCGGGGACATGGACAATGCTCAGCGAACCGACCTGCCCCTGCGCGAAGAACCTGCCAATCACCTCGAAAGCACGTGAAACAGTGCTGTCCGTATCTCCTCCGAACTCATCGTCGGTTATCATCATCTTCAGCATATAGAAGCACATCAGCGCGTACTGCATCATGAGCGCGAAGACCGTGCTTTTCGCGTCGTGTATCGTCATGCAGACGAACACCGAGACAGCCGCACTGCCGAGCAGCAGCACCAACACTATCCCGAGCGCTTCCGCGGCCGTCTTGGCAGTCAGGGAGGACACCGCCCCGAAAGCAGCCCCGACAGCGAGAAGAGCCCCGTGGAAAGCCGCGAAGTACACCGCCGCGATGACGAGCCCGCAGATCAGCGCCGTGAGGTAGACGCTGCGCTTTTTGTGCCCGACGATCAGCTGATTGCGGACAGTACCCTGCGCGAATTCAGGGGAGATATTCAGACCGATGACCGCCGCGATTATCATGGGCAGCATCATAAGAGCCATGCCGCTTTGTCCGGCAAGCTCCTCAAGCTTCTCCTCCTCACCGCTGATGAGCGAAGCAATGCTCGTACACGGCAGCAGAACGGAGAAAACGAGCCCGTACCAGAACGACTTTGTGCGGAACATACGGATAAAATACGAATTAAGCAGTTCATTCATAGCTCTCACCTCCGACCAGCGAGATAAAGAAGCTCTCAAGGCTCTCGTCGCGTTCAGTCAGTGAGAGTATCTCGCATTTGTCCTCCCAGAGCTTCAGCGCGAGCTGAGTTATGTTCATAGCGGCGAAGATATCGGCAGTACCGTCACCGGTTATCTTGTAATCGGCGCCCATACCGTCGAGCACTCTCGCGAGGACAGCGGTGTCGGACACGCGCAGGCTCATGCTCTTGCTGCACTCCGCCTCCAGCTCCTCGGCGCTCATCTCACGGACTATCTTCCCGCCGTCGATGAAGCCGTAGTGAGTCGCGAGCTTCGAGAGCTCATCGAGGATATGGCTTGAAATGAGCACAGTGAGTTTCTTTTCGCGGTTGAGCTTGAGTATGAGCTCACGCACCTCGATAATGCCCTGCGGGTCGAGACCGTTGATGGGCTCATCGAGCACGAGGAAGTCCGGCGAGCCGCACAGCGCGACCGCAATGCCGAGCCTCTGCCTCATACCGAGCGAGAAATTCTTGGCTTTTTTCTTTCCGGTATCGGCGAGCCCGACCAGCTCGAGCAGCTCTTTGATGCCCTTGTCGTCCGGCAGACCCAGCACGCGGTACTGCTGCCGGAGGTTCTCCTCGGCGGTCATGTTCTGATACACAGAGGGACTTTCGACTATAGCCCCCATGCGTCTGCGCGACTTCGATATATCCGCGTCCGAGAACTTTTTCCCGTAGAGCTCAAAGCTGCCGGAGGTCGGCGGCTGGAGCCCGCAGATAAGGCGTATCATCGTGGTCTTTCCGGCGCCGTTCCTGCCGACGAACCCGTAGATAGAGCCCACCGGAACGTTCATGGTGACGCCGTTCAGGGCGTTGAATTTTCTGTAGTGCTTGCACAGATCATTGCTTTTTAAAACATACTCCATACACATCACCTTTCCTTTCTGACGTCATTATATCACAGGAAAGTTAAGAAACCGGTTAAGGAAATGGTTAAGAAACGGTTAATCTTTTTCGGTCAGCATAAAGCCTATCCCCCAGACCGCGCTTATACAGTCGCGACCTGTGACCGTCCTGAGCTTCCGACGCAGATTGTGTATATGTATCTTCAGCGAATCCTCGGTGCAGTCGGGGGTGTCCTCACTGATAAGATCGAGGATAGTGAGCTTCGCGACCACCTGCCCCGCACGCTGCATGAGGAGCTTGAGTATCGCGAATTCCGTGCGCGTGAGCTTGACCTCCTGACCGTCGGCAGTGACCGTGTGGGAATCGGTATCGAGGGAGATACCGCCGAATGCGAGCTTAGGGGAGCCGACCTGACGCCGCGTGCGCAGCTGGACCTCTATCCTCGCGAGAAGCTCCCCGAGGTCGAACGGCTTGGTGACATAATCCGCAGCACCGGAGCGCAGCAGACCCACCTTATCAGCGGGGTCAGCCTTAGCGCTCATGACGATGACCGGGATATCCTTTATCTGCGGGAGGAGCTCCTCACCGGAGAGCCCGGGTAGCATGAGGTCGAGGAGGATCAGATCGGGGCGGGCAGCATGAACGGCGAGGGCAGCCTCGGAGCCGGAATACGCACGGGAGACTGAATAGCCCTCATCTGAGAGCGCCTCCTGGAGCATATTACCGATATGGATATCGTCGTCAACAATAAGAATGCTTGTCATACAGCACCTCCGGTGAATGATAAGGATATTATATCACCGATCCGCGACGAATGCAAGCGCCCCTACACAAACCACCCGCTCCTATAAATCCGCATTCCGCATAAAAAACCGCCCTAATAATTCCTATAAACGCCGAAAAAATAGTATAAAACGACAAAAATCCCGCAAACTGAGAATTTTTCTTGCAAATGCCTGTATTTAGCAGTATAATTGAAAAGTTGAGTAAACAGACAAGACAGAAAGAAAGGTCGGTAATATGAAAGAAAGAGCACCCAAGCCCACCGAGGAGAAGCTGAAACCGAAGCTGCTGTCGGTAATGAAGGGCTACACCAAGGCACAGTTCGTGAAGGACGTAGTAGCAGGAGTGATCGTAGCGATAATCGCGCTGCCGCTGTCGATAGCACTGGCGCTCGCCTCGGGAGTGAACCCCGAGCAGGGACTATACACCGCTATCGTAGCAGGCTTCATCGTGTCGCTGCTGGGAGGCAGCCGCGTACAGATAGCCGGACCCACCGCAGCGTTCGCGACGATAGTCGCAGGGATAGTTGCCTCAGAGGGCATGGACGGACTGATGATCTCCACTATCATGGCAGGTCTGCTGCTCATGCTCATGGGACTCTGCCGCTTCGGAGTACTTATAAAATATATCCCGAATACCATAACCGCAGGATTCACCTTCGGAATAGCGGTGACCATAGTCATCGGACAGATAAAGGACTTTCTGGGACTTACCTTCGAGCACGCCCCGATAGAGACCATGGAAAAGGTCACTGAGGTCGTCCGCTGCATGGGGACGCTCAACTGGCAGGCGCTTCTCATCGGCGTGATATCGCTGGCGATACTGATACTCTGGCCGCGCAGACTGGAGAAGATACCCGCCTCACTGATCGCCGTCATCGTGTGCTCCGCGCTCGTCAAGCTCGCTGATATGGACGTCAACACGATCGGTACGCTCTACAAGATATCCTCCGCACCTCCGCACCTCACCGTGCCCGAGGTCACATTCGACAGAGTCCGCAGCCTCGTCCCGAACGCATTCACGATAGCCGTTCTCGCAGCAGTCGAGTCGCTGCTCTCATGCGTAGTCGCAGACGGCATGGTCGGCTCTAAGCACCGCTCGAACATGGAGCTCATCGCGCAGGGTGCTGCTAACGTCGGCTCCGCCTTCTTCGGAGGTATCCCCGCAACAGGCGCGATCGCACGGACAGCCGCAAACGTCAAGAACGGCGGACGCACTCCTATTGCCGGAATGGTACACTCTATCGTCGTGCTGATCATACTTGTCGTGATGATGAAATACGCAGCACTTATCCCCATGCCGACCATCGCCGCGATACTATTCATCGTAGCGTACAATATGTGCGGCTGGCGCAACATCGCCAACACCGTCAAGACCGCGCCCAAGAGCGACATACTCGTGCTTTTCGTGACGCTGATACTCACGGTCGTGTTCGACCTCGTGGTAGCGATCGGCGCAGGACTTGTCCTCGCAGCGCTTCTCTTCATGAAGCGCATGGCAGACGTCACCGAAGCCCACGCATGGGTGGATATCGACGACGAGGACACCGACCCCGACAATATCCTCCTGAAGAAGATACCGAAGAACACCCGCGTTTTCGAGATAAACGGACCCATGTTCTTTGCGGCGTCGAACAAGTACAGATACGTCCTCGACGACAAGAACATCGACGTTCTGTGCATACGCATGAGGAACGTTCCCGCGATAGACGCAGCGGGCGTGGAGGGACTGATGAACATCGTGAAGCGCTGCGAGCGCCACAACGTGAAGGTGGTATTCTCGCACGTCAACGAGCAGCCGATGCGCGCAATGGAGAAGGCAGGATTTGTGGAGCACGTCGGCAGGGAGAATTTCTGTGACCATATCGACACAGCGCTGATACGCGCGGCGGAGCTGGAGAACGAGATATCCGCGAAAAGAGCCTGACCGCCGCTCGGCAGCGTGACGCTGCACCCGCACTCCGCTTCCCCTCTTGACAACCTCCGTCCGCTCGTGTATAATGGGTATATCCCAAAAAGGAAAGAGTGTTCCATATGGCAGACGAAAAAGCAACAGTAAACGGCGGCGAGGCGGCAGTCAAGCCGAAAAAGAAGGTACACGGGTGCTTCGTGTTCCTTGCGGGCGTACTTATCCTCTTTGCGGCAGCGTTCCTGATAGGCATAGCGTATTTCTTCCTCGTGTACGCGACCCCGAAGGGCGCGGTAAAGCGCTATGTTAAGGCGATAAACGGCTGTGACATCGTAGGCTTTTACGATAATACCGTTGCCGGAGAGACCCAGCTCACCCTCGCTTTGTCAGACACCAAGGAGGTCGAGCGCTACCTTGAGAACCGCAGAGAATACTTCACAGACGGCAAAAGGGTCTCCAAGGTCGAGAAGGAGAAGATAGACGATTTCGAGGACAGCGCAGAATACGAGCTCCTCATGATGAGCTACGAGATGGCAGGCGTGGACATCGAGATAAAGGACATGGCGGAGGTCACCGTGACATTTGACAGCGGCGACGAGCAGGAGCTGATACTCTACAGATACAAGAACACATGGTACGTGGCTGATACGACGCTCATGCCCTACGTTGAAGAATACTCCGAATACAGCTACCAGATAAACTACCCGGGCTCACAAAAACGCAGGAGCTGACCCTTTCCCCCTTGACAAACCCGCAGGATTCATGTATAATATAATGTAATTGAAAGGCAGAGAAGGAGAGGAGTACGCAGGATCCGATTCCAGAGAGCCGCCGGAGGGTGCAAGGCGGTATGAGGAGAATGCGGAAGGTAGCTCCGGAGCCTCGCGGGTGAAGTCAGTGCGGACGTTTAGCGGCGTGCGGGACTGTAGTCCGCGGCGTGATCCTCACGTTACAGGGGATAAGAGTGCGGGAATATCCCGAATTCAGGTGGTAACACGGACATCAGTTCGCCCTGAGCATAAGGCTCGGGGCGATTTTTTTGTCCCGCGCACAGGACTAAAAAACAAGGAGAGATCTCAATGGCAAAAGAACTTGCAAAGGCATACGACCCGAAATCCTTCGAGGACCGTATCTACGCCGCATGGAACGACGGCGGCTGCTTCCGCGCGGAGGCAGACCCCAAGAAGACACCCTACACGATAGTTATCCCGCCCCCGAACATCACCGGACAGCTCCATATGGGACACGCGCTGGACGAGACCCTTCAGGACATACTTATCCGCTATAAGCGCATGAGCGGCTACAGCACACTGTGGCTGCCGGGCACCGACCACGCCGCGATCGCGACTGAGGCAAAGATAGTCGAGGCAATGCGCAAGGAAGGCATCACCAAGGAGGATCTCGGACGTGAAGGCTTCATGAAGCGTGCATGGGAGTGGAGGAAGCAGTACGGCGGACGCATCGTTGAGCAGCTTAAA
>JAFRXR010000127.1 GCA_017443395.1 Ruminococcus sp.
ACTTGGTGTTCTTCTCTATCACAACAGGCTTTTCAAACTGTATAATCGAAGTGGGATTTTCAACTCCCAGTACGTTCTGTAGTAAATCTATCCAGAAAAGTGCAGTTTCCTGTTTCTCATCGCCTTTGCCTTCCCAGCGTGCTGAGAATTCCTTGGCAGCTTTTATTTGTTGCTTTTCGGTCATATTGGTACCTCCAATGCTCGATTCATTAAGTACATTTTACCATATTCAGATGAATAAATCAACGGATTTATATAAAAATAAGCTGATACCTACATTATTGTAAGTATCAGCTTTTGTCCTATTCAGTTTGTTTTCTGCGTTAAGGACATCTTACATCAGAAAGGTTTTCACCCAGCGGGTTCGCATGATACTGCCATGTGAACGCCACACTCACCTGCACAGCAAGGTTCATACGAGCGGGTGTTTTTTGAAGTTCCAGCTGACCTCGAAGGCGTCCCAGTCGTCGCGGCAGAGCTCGGTATTCTCGCGCGCGAGCTCCATGAGCCGCGACTCGTCGTCCTCGGGGACGTCCGGAAGCGGCAGACGCGCGGTGTCGCCGACATTGAGGTTCATGGTCGGGTTGACGACGGACATCAGGTACGCTGCGGACGAGCTGTTGAGCATCGCGAGGAGGAACATCAGCCCCGCGCCGCTCTCAGGAAAGGCGCAGCTTCCCGCGACATTGAACATAAAATTGCCGTCGTACAGCCGCACAGAGATGTCGCCGCTCGTGACGAGCGTCCAGCTGACAGACGGCTTGAAGCTGAACTCGAGGTTCTGCGGGCGCGAGCGCGGCTTGCCGGAATCGTTGGTGAAGGCGCGGATAGCGGCGCCGTCGTCCTGCCAGTTGACGACGTATTCGCGGTTGCCGAACCACTTCCGGTAGCTGCCGCCCTTGTTGAGCAGGTACCATTTTTTGCCGATCTCATGGGAAAAAGCGATGTTCCCGACCCCGACCTCGAACCACAGCCGGAGGAAGCGGTCGTTGTCGCCGGTTATCATGCCCTGCCGGACGGGAGCGAAGTCTCCAACGGTGCGTCCGCCGAAAAGCCCGAGCGCGGCAGGGGATATCCAGTATGCCGCCGGAGCGCACGGGATCCGCAGAAAATCGGCAGCTGAGGCAGTGTATACATACCCGCACGCCGTGTCGCGGAGCGCCGCAAGGTACATTTTTTCCTGCACACCGAGCCCGCCCTTGAAGCCGGTCAGCCGGACGTAAATGCCGGAACGTTCGCTCGCTCCGCAACGGAGGGTGAACGTGCAGACCGGCACTGTAGCGTCCTCAAACGCCGAATATTCGAGCTGAATCAGGGACTCGACCGGCGCACAGCGGTAGATGAGCCGGCGCAGCGCCTCGAACGATCTTATGAACAGCCAGACGTATGGCGTGAGGAACCCGAGCCGCCCGCCGGGCTTGGTCAGAGCGATACAGCGCACCATGAACACCGCGAAGAGGTCGGCTCTGTACTCGTGGTAGCGTGAGCTGACAAACGCCGATAATTCGCGGTCCATGCAGGACAGCGCGAGGTACGGCGGATTGGTCGCGACGACGTCGAAGGACATCGAGAGCACTCGCCGCACGTCCCCCCTGAGCATATCTGCGTCCGCGAGTGACCCGACAGACCCCACCCCGTCCATACCCGCGAAGCTGTAGACCTGCGGGACTGCTTTAACGCCGAATTTTCGTGATTTGAGCCGCAGTGCAGTCACCGTGACCGCACACGCCCGCTCATCGAGCTCAAGCCCGAATAGGTTCCGGGAGAGTATCATCTTCGCAGCAATATTGTCCGAAAAGCCGGAGGCACGGTACATGTCGAGGAGTGCGTCGAACGCATAAAGCAGGATGCTCCCGCAGCCGCAGCAAGGGTCGAGGAAGGTGATCTCCTCCGGGGAGATATCCCCGGCACCACGCTGTAATTTGCCGCATACGTACTCTGAATGCTCCCACGGGAGCTCTGCCCCGCCGTGCTCATACCAGTGCCGCACGAGCGTCCCCTGCACCATATACCGCACTATCCAGCCGGGCGTGAAGATCTGAGTTGACACAGCAACATCGTCCGGTTTGAGCTTTTCGCGGCGCTTGAGCGCGTTTATCGCAGCCTCGCGGACAGGCGCATCGAAGTCCTGATGCAGCCAGCAGAGCGACTCCGGCGCGCGCGGAAGCTCGTCCTCGGAGAGCCGCAGCAGCTCGTGTGCGGTGCCGCCGTCAGCAAGGATAACGTCCGGAAACGTCTGTATATCACCGTAGATCGCGAATATCCCGCCGAGACTATCCCGCAGCTCCTCACACAGCGAAGCGAACTCCGCCTCGCGCCTGTCCGCACTGAGGGACATTATCCCGCGCAGCCGCTCCGGCTCTGCGGCATACGCCGCGCACAGCCGCATGAACCACACATATGCCGATCTTTCGCCGACTTCGCCGACCAGACGCTCCCGGGCGCCCGCCGCAAAGCGCTTCATCGCTGCCGTGTTCATTCGCGCCCTCCTTTCCGCATAATTGACCGCGGGCGGCGCATTTCCGCAGCCGCCCGGCAGTGAGCTCAGTTTTAAAGTGCCGCCAGCTTCGCGAACTGCGCCCGCAGCGCGGGGTAGATCTCGCGGTAGAGCCGGTAGAATTTCTCGTATTCAGGCACATTCTCCGCATTCGGCGACTGCACCCTGTCCGTGCGGACGATCTCGCCGCACGCCTCTGGGACGCTCGAATAGAGCCCCGCGCCGACGCTCGCGAGGATAGCAGCGCCCAGCGCCGGACCCTCCTTGGACGCGGCAGTCTTGACGTCGCAGTTGTAGAGGTCAGCGAGCATACTTCTCCACAGCGAGGACGATCCGCCGCCGCCGCACGCCATCATATCGCTGACACTGACGTTCATCTCGCGGAAGACCTCCACGCAGTCGCGCAGAGAATAGGTGACGCCCTCCATGACTGCGCGCAGCATATCGCGTCGGGTGTGTATCGCCGAAAGACCGAAGAAAACTCCGCGTGCATCGGGGTCAAGGTGCGGAGTACGCTCGCCCATGAGGTAGGGGAGGTACAGCAGCCGGTTCGCGCCGACGGGCACCTGTTCAGCCGCCTTGTCCATGAGGTAGTACTCGTCAACTCCCATGAGACGGGCAGTTTCCTTCTCGCTCATGCAGAAATTATCTCTGAACCATTTCAGCGACAGTCCCGCACCCTGCGTAACGCCCATAACGTGCCATGCGCCGGGTACAGCGGCACAGCAGGTGTGGACTCTTCCCGCCTTGTCTATGGAAATGCTCGAGGTGTGCGCGAAGACCACGCCGGACGTTCCGATAGTCGTGAACGCCTTACCGTCCTCGACAACACCCGTACCTACGGCAGCAGCGGCATTGTCGCCCGCGCCGCCGACAACTATCGTACCCTCGCACAGACCCAGCTCCTCAGCCATAGCCTTGGTGAGCGTGCCCGTGACCTCGCAGGACTCATACACCCTGCCCAGCCAGCTCCTGTCGATACCGAAAGCGCCCAGCAGCTCGTCCGACCAGCATCTGTTCGGGACGTCGAGGAGCTGCATACCCGAGGCGTCGCTGACCTCAGTCGCGTACTCATGAGTGAGCACGAAGCGCAGGTAGTCCTTGGGGAGGAGGATATGTGCAATTTTACCGTAAATTTCGGGCTCATTATTCTTGACCCAGAGTATCTTCGCAGCAGTCCAGCCGGTGAGGGCGGGGTTCGCTGTGATCTCGACGAGCTTTTCGCGCCCGACTGTTGAGTTCATCTCGTCCACCTCGGCGGCGGTACGCTGATCGCACCAGATAATGGAGCGGCGGAGGACATTATTGTCCTTATCGAGCAGCACGAGCCCGTGCATCTGTCCCGAAATACCGATACCCCTGACGTCCTCCTTCTTCACGCCGCTCTGCGCCATGACAGCCTTTACGGTGTTTACCATGGCAGCGGACCAGTCGGCGGGGTCTTGCTCAGCATAGCCGTTTTTCGGCTGATACATGGGATATTCTATAGTTTTGGAAGCGATGACCGCTCCCGTCTCGTCAAAGAGGACCGTCTTGGTACCGCTGGTACCGCAGTCCACACCTATTACATATGACATAGTATTTTCCTTTCCGATTCATTCCCCGTTCGCTTTCCTGTCATACACCTTCCGCATAACGATCGCGAGCAGCATGACAGCCGCCGGCGTGAGGAAGATATACCCCGACATTTCCATTTTCGTGCCGACCGGATCCCCGGAGCTGCTTAAGCCGATGAGCAGCACGAACAGCACCGCGAACTGCACAGCGAGGCTCGCGAGGGACATGAGAGCGCCCTGCTTCCAGCGTCCGAGCACAGCAAAGCTGACGGCAGCCGCAAGAGCTGTCATCAATGCTGCGAACAGTATCAGAGACGCATTCTGCATAGCATACCCCGCCGCCTCCGCAGCGCCGACAAGCGCAGAGAGCAGCAGTATTTTCACTTTTGGTGAGAGTCCGTCCATATCAGTCCCTTATGTGGCGCTTCTGTTCCGCCTCGAACTCCTCGTCCGTCGCGGGGACAGAGCCCTTGTCCTCGGCAGGCGGGGACATCTCACTGAGAATGTCCTCGATTGCCTTCTTCACCTTATCGTTCAGAGTATCTTGCTTTTTCTCTGCCATGATGTTCCCCTCCTTACGGAAACGGGACGCACCTCCGCACTGCGCGGAAGCTGCGTCCCGGGAGCTGTCCGCACTGTATTTATGCAAACAGGGATCTTAGCCTTACAGGCTGAACATGATGTTGTTGATGATAGACTCGAGCATTTCCTGACGTCCACTGCTGAGGGAGGAAGTTACCTCGCCCTTTTCGAGCGCGTACCTCTCGAGCTCCTCGAAGCCGACCTTACCGTCGATGATATCTTTGCCGATACCGCTGCTCCACGAGGAGTACCTGTCAGCAACGAAGCTGTCGATACGTCCGTCGTCGATGATCCTCTGCGCGATGATGAGACCGAGCGCGAAGGTATCCATACCGGCGATATAGCTGTGGAAGATATCCTCGGGAGTGAACGACCCGCGGCGAGCCTTGGAGTCGAAGTTGAGACCGCCGTTAGTGAAGCCGCCCGCCTTGAGCACCTCATACATACACATAGTCGCGTCGTAGATATTGGTGGGGAACTGGTCAGTGTCCCAGCCGAGGAGCGGGTCGCCCTGATTTGCGTCTATAGAACCGAAGAAACCGTTGTCGCGGGCAACTCTCAGCTCATGCTGGAAGGTATGCTGCGCGAGAGTAGCATGGTTCGCCTCGATATTCATCTTGAAGTCCTTGTCGAGACCGTACTTGCGCAGGAATCCGAGGACAGTCGCTGTATCGAAGTCATACTGATGCTTAGTGGGCTCCTTGGGCTTGGGCTCGATGTAGAAATCACCGGTGTAGCCGATAGAGCGCGCGTACTTGACCGCCATTTTCATCAGACGAGCCATGTTGTCGAGCTCCAGACCCATATCCGTATTGAGCAGGGTCTCGTAGCCCTCACGGCCTCCCCAGAAAACGTAGCCGTTGCCGCCGAGCTTTACCGTAGCCTCGATAGCCTTTTTGATCTGAGTAGCCGCGTAGGCGAAGACGTCAGCCGAGGGGGAGGTGCCGGCGCCGTGCATATATCTTGGGTGATCGAAGCACTTTGCCGTACCCCAGAGGCACTTGATACCAGTCTCAGCCTGCTTGGCTTTGATGTAGTCCGTGATCTCGTCGAGCTTGGCATTCGTCTCAGCGAGGGAGCCGTACTCGGGGGAGAGGTCGCGGTCGTGGAAGCAGAAGAACTCGATAGACAGCTTGTCCATTATCTCGAACGCCGCGTCCACCTTAGCCTTTGCGCGTGCAGTGGGATCGGACTCGCCCCAGCTCTTGTCGGCAGTGCCTACGCCGAACATATCCGTGCCGTCGCCGCCCATAGTGTGCCACCATGAGAGTGCGAAGCGCAGCTGCTCCTTCATGGTCTTGCCGCCGACAACAGCGTCGGGGTCGTAGTACTTGAAAGCAAGAGGGTCAGTGGAGTTTTTGCCTTTGTACGGGATCTTGCCTATCCCTTTGAAGAATTCGCTCATAAAATACCTCCGGAAAATTATTTATACAGACGGTCAGTAGAGGGGACCGCAGTATGATCAGGTAAGAAGCGAGATGGAGAACTTTCTCGACTCAGTGTCGAAGTAATTCTCGAGCTCGGAGACATAGTAGCGGAAAACTACCTTGCCGTTGAACAACATGACGTCGCCGCTGTCGGGAATGCCGAGAGCCGCGAGCTGCGCATCGGAGAGGGAGCTGAGCAGGACGCTGTCGTCCTTGCTGACAGTGAAGAGGGGATCCCCGTAGATGTCGCAGGCGTCATAATCGTTGTAGTACTTGAAGCCCTTAGCGTCGAGGTCGCTGAAGAATATCCTCTCGGAAGCGGACTTGCCGAGGTAATCGAGGAGCTCCGCAGAGGGCGAGATGATGTAGTAGCGCTTTACGTCGTCCCGCGCTATGCCGAAGGCTGCGAGCTGCGTATCGCTGAGAGAATCGAGGAGCATGGGCTCGACGTCAGAAGCCGTCTTGCCGATCTCCATGAGCTTGTAGACATTGACGTCCGAGATCTCGAGCTTTGAGTCGTAGGTATACCCGAGGCTCGTGAGCTCCTCCTCGGAGAGGTGTACGGAAATATTTGAGGATATCGCGTTGAGCTCGCCTGAGATCTGCTGACGTGTGGAATTCTGCCAGCTTACGGATATAGTCTCGCACATAGGTCTTTCGAGAGCGACCACGCGCTCCATATCCTTGAGAGTGAAGGTAACGAGGGGAGCTGCGCTGTCCTTGGGGAAGAACACGTCAGCGTCGTTGGGCTCGATGTAGACAGCAGTGCTGCCCTTGGAGCTGTCCTCGGTGTTGACTATGCGGTAGCGGTACTTGCCGGACGGCGAAATGCCGGTCTCGACCACAGTCTCCTTTGCGGACACCACGAAGAACGACGTGAACAGGAAGTACCCGAGCGCGCCGAAGATGTACATCAGGAGTATCACCGTTCCGAGAGCGGTCTTGGCGCCCTCGCCTGCGCCGGAGAGCAGGAGTATGAGGAGCCCTGTCACGATAATGGGGATTATGAGACCCCACTCGCCGAAGTACAGCAGCACGACGGGGAGCATAGCGGGGAGGATCACGAAGCTTGAAATGCGCGTGAGCAGCTGCCTGCGCGTATAGAGCATGATGAGCAGCGCGAGCACAGAGACTCCGCAGAGCAGGAGGCACAGCGAAGCGCGTGAGCGGATATGTATATCGTAGAATATCGAATAATAGCACAGGAAGCACACTGCGGCAGTGTAGAGCACGCTAACGACCGAAACGACACGCTTCGTCCATACGTTCCCGAAAAACTTCTTCATTTCTATCTTGACCTTTCAAAAGAATTCGCTTATAGTCATTATACCATTATTATGGGGAATTTACAAGCTCTTTTTCAAAAATTTTCCGCGAATTGCCCCGCTAAATATGAACAAATTGTAAACAATTCCTCCCGCGCTTGACTGCCGCTGTGAAAGGTTATATAATTGTATTAGCACTCAGGAACCGAGAGTGCTAATACAGCTATGGAGATGTTTGATTTTGGAAACTAAGCAGTTCAAGGCGGAGTCCAAGCGGCTCCTCGAAATGATGATCCATTCGATCTATACTCACAAGGAGATCTTCCTGCGTGAGCTTATATCTAACGCGAGCGACGCTATCGACAAGCTCTATTTCAAGTCCCTGACCGACGACAAGGTAGGTCTGAGCAAGGACGACTTTGCTATCTGGATAAGCGCCGACAAGGACTCCCGCACCCTGAAGATAACCGATAACGGCATCGGTATGACGGCAGAGGAGCTCGAAAACAACCTCGGAACTATCGCGAACAGCGGCTCGCTGAAATTCAAGAGCGAGAACAAGCTCGACGAGGACAGCCAGATAATCGGACAGTTCGGCGTCGGCTTCTATTCGGCATTCATGGTGGCAAAGAAGGTCACAGTCATATCTAAGGCATACGGCTCTGACAAGGCATACCAGTGGGAATCCGAGGGCGTTGACGGCTACACCATCACCGAGGCAGAGAAGCAGTCCGCGGGCACAGAGGTGATACTTGAGCTGCTCGACGACGGCGAGGAGGAGAAGTACAGCGACTTCCTCGACCAGTACCGCCTGAAGGGCCTCGTCAAGAAATACTCCGACTATATCCGCTTCCCCGTTAAAATGGAGGTCACACACAGCCGTCCCAAGGAGCAGACCGAGGAGGAAAAGGCAGAGAAGAAGGCTCCCGAGTACGAGGACTACATCGAGGTCGAGACCCTCAACAGCATGGTGCCGCTCTGGAAGAAGAACAAGTCCGAGCTCAAGGAGGAGGACTACAAGCACTTCTACGTCGAGAAGTTCTACGACTACAACGAGCCGCTGAAATACGCCCACGTCAAGAACGAGGGCAATGCAAACTACAACGCGCTGCTCTATATCCCGTCGAAGGCACCCTTCGACTACTACTCCAAGGAGTACGAAAAGGGCTTGCAGCTATATTCCAACGGCGTCCTCATCATGGACAAGTGCGCAGACCTCCTGCCCGACTATTTCAGCTTTGTCAAGGGACTTGTTGACTCCGTGGATCTCTCGCTGAACATCTCCCGTGAGATGCTCCAGCACGACCGCCAGCTCAAGGTCATCGCCAAGAGCATCGAAAAGACTATCAGCAACGAGCTGAAGAAAATGCTCAAGAACGAGCGCGAGAAGTACGAGGAATTCTGGGGAGCGTTCGGTCTCCAGCTCAAATACGGCATCTACGCCGATTTCGGCATGAACAAGGAGAAGCTTCAGGACCTCCTGCTGTTCACCTCCTCCAAGGAGAAGAAGCTCGTCACCCTTGATGAGTACGTCACCGGTATGCGCGAGGAGCAGAAGTTCATCTATTACGCGACAGGCGAGAGCGTTGCGCGTATCGAGCAGCTCCCGCAGACCGAGCTCGTCAAGGACAACGGCTTCGAGATACTCTACCTCACCGACAACATCGACGAATTCGCCCTTAAAGCGCTCATGAAGTACAAGGACAAGGAGTTCAAGTCAGTGTCCGCCGACGACCTCGGACTCGAGACCCCCGAGAAAAAGGAGGAGCTCAAGGCAAAGGAGGAGGAGAGCGCGGATATGCTCAAGGAGCTCGGCGAGGCGCTGTCCGGCAAGGTCAGCAAGGTAGTCCTCTCGCAGAGACTCAAATCCCACCCCGTCTGCCTCACCAGCGAGGGCGAGATCTCCCTTGAAATGGAAAAGGTGCTCAACGCTATGCCAACCGACCAGAAGGTACACGCCCAGAAGGTGCTCGAGCTCAACCCCGAGCACGAGATATTCGGCAAGCTGCAGGCGATAAGCGCGTCCGGCGACAAGGATAAGCTCGGCAAGTACGCGCGTCTGCTCTACTCACAGGCGCTCCTCATCGAGGGCATGAGCATAGAGGACCCCGTTGAGTTCTCCAACCTCATCTGTGAGCTGATGTGATGTCAGACACCGCAAAAAAACGCATTTTCACGCCGGTGAGGACGATATTCCTCCTCCTCACCGCAGCGTGCATGGTGCTCATATTCTGCTTCTCAATGGACAATGCCGACGACTCCTCCGACAAGAGCGGGCGTATCGTCACGGCAGTCGTACATACCTTCGTCAGTGACTTCGATACCCTTCCCGAGCAGGAGCAGACCGAAATAATCGACAAAACCACGCATATCGTCCGGAAGCTCGCGCACTTCACGGAATTTGCCGCACTCGGCTTATGCGTCTCCTGTACCGTCGGGAAGCGTAAACTCCTCACCCTCGGCACCGCCGGGACAGTCGCATTCTGCTTCCTCTACGCCTGCACCGATGAGCTCCACCAGTACTTCGTCCCCGGACGCGCGTGCCGATTCACGGACGTGCTCATTGATACCTCCGGCTCCTGCACAGGAATGCTGTTATCCCTCCTGTGCCTGTATCTCGTGACCCGGAGAGCGGAGTCTGCGACGCATTAAAAATGGGGACGCTGTCCCCAAGCCCCTGCCAAAGGGTACAGGTACCCTTTGGAAACCCACTGTCAAAAAATCCCATACCGTATCCCTTTAAAAGTCCATGGGGATACGGTATGGGATTTTTTCATAATGGGATTCTAAAGGGAATCTATTCCCTTTAGCGGGAGTTTGAGGGCAGAGCCCTCATTTCTGATCCATCGGAGATACCTCTCTGCGGTCACCAGGTAACAGGCTCAGGCGGGTCACCGGAGGCAGTGGGCTGCTGTTCGGGTTCGGAGGTGACGACGGGCGGGAGCGCGGTAGTCGGAGCCTGAGTTTCGGGCGGGATATAGGGTGTGGTGGGTGCCTCGGTAGTAGGCTCCTCGTAGGGGTATTCCGTCTGGACGTAGTATGTCTCGGGCTCGGCGGTGGTAGTAGCGGATTCTGTGGTAGTGGTAGTCTCGGTGGAAGTCGTGACGGCGGTAGTCCTTTCGGGGCGCACCTCATCGGGGAGGGTCGCGGTGGGCTCGACGCCGTTCATGCCGTAGCACTCCTGGTACGCGAGGATGATATCGCGTATCATATACTTTGAGTACTCACCGCCCTCGATCACGCCAGCGAAGGCGATCTCGGGGTCATCAGCGGGAGCGAATCCGATGAAGAAGCTGTTCTGCTCCCAGAGCTCAGCGCCGACCTGCGGAGTACCGGTCTTTATCGCGACGTCGAATCCGAGATTGGAGAGGGAATACAGCGCGGGGACGTTGTGTGAGGCGTCGATCATACCGTTGATGATATAGTCATACAGACCCTCGTTGAGGTCGATAGTTTCGGCGACAGTGGGCTGAGTGACGAAGGTGAGCTCATTCGTGCCGTATTCATAGAGGCTGTCCACGAGATAGGGCTTGTAGCGGACGCCGCGGTTAGCGATGGTATTGGCGACCACAGCCATTTGCAGGGGAGTCATGCCGCAGTCCTGGTTACCGATACCCGCCTGGATAACGTAACCGATGTACCAGGGCTGACCGTGCTCGGCGAAGGTCTCGGGGTTACAGAGGTAGCCCTCAGCGTCGCCGGTCTCGATGCCGGTTGAGGAGCCCAGACCGTAGAGCTTAGCGTACTCGGTTATCCTGTCGATACCGAGCTGACGCGAGAGCTCGTAGAAGTAGGAGTTGCAGGAGACCTCTATCGCGCGGCGCATTGAGATGTCGCCGTGTCTGCCGGTACAGGAGTAGTCTCCGCCGTAGAACTCATATTTCTGGTCGCAGCGGAAGGTCGTTACGCCGCTGACTATCCCCTCTGCAAGACCCGCAGTGGCAGTGACCGTCTTGAAGGTCGAGCCCGGACGGTAGAGGCCGTATGTGCAGCGGTTGACGAGGGGAGACTTCTCCTCGGAGAGGACATAGTCGTAGTCCTCGATATAGTCCTTGAGGTTGTAGGTGGGAGCGGTCGCCATACCCTTGACAGCTCCGGTCTTTGCGTCGAGGACGACTATCGCGCCCTTGTTGACGTCCTTGAGCTTGGAGTTGGTATTTATCGACTGGAAATTCTTCAGGAAGTTTTCGAGGATAGACTGCAGCTTGAGTTGGTAGGTGCCGTCAACGGTGAGCTTGACGGTCTGTCCCGGTGTCGTCGCGGAAATGGTGCGGACATCGGTTATCGCGCCGTCCTTGACGGTTATCTGCTCCTCGCCGTTCTGACCGCGCAGCTCAGTCTCCATAGCAGATTCGATACCGCCTCTGCCGATCTTGTCATTGAGGGCGTAGCCGCGGTTGCGTAGGCTGTCGTACTCCTCAGCCCAGATAGGACCGACCGTACCGATCTCGTGCGGGAGGATATCACCGCGCTCGATACGCCGCTCAGCGACCTCAGTGACCTCAATGCCCTTATAGAAGTTGCCGAGCTCCTTCAGGTCGATGATAGTCTGGTCATCGACGTCCTCAGCGAGCACCATGTCGTTGCCGTAGGTGAAATCGCGCGCGATCATCTCGTAGCGCATACCGGCGATGATACGTTTTTCGTCCTGAGTATATGAATCGGCTATCTCGTAGTCCGAGATGAGCTTGTCGATACAGTTCTCAGCGGTCGCATAGACATTCAGACCCAGCTCCGCGATGAGATCATCGTTGCCGTCCTGAGTAAAGACATAGGGTGCGGTCTTGGAAATGGGGATACTCTCCTCGAAGTGGTAGCCGTGCTCCTCGAGGGCGTTGTAGATACCGAGGAGAGCCTCGTTGCCCTCCTGCAAGTCCTCGGGGAAGAAAGCCTTTTGCAGGACGAGGTCGCAGTGCGCGTCGTTGGTGACGAGGGTATGCCCGCCGAAATCGACTATCTCACCGCGGGTCGCATGGACCTGCTTGGTGAAGACGAGCGCGTCGGGGTCGTCCTTCTGGGGGAGGGTAATGGTATCGTCGCCGACGACCTGTATCCGCATGAGGCGCAGACTGCTGAACAGAGCCAGCAGCACGACGAGAGCGACGGCGATGACAGATTTAATAGTTTCAGAAAGAGTTTTTATCTTACTCACTCCTTATAAAGTGCGGGGTCAAGGGGCAGACAGCCCCTTTCGGGTGCAGGGCAGAGCCCAGCTTTTGAAGAGGAGACGCCCTGCAAGAGAGGGCGTCTCCTTAAAAAACGCAATAATTGCGTTGTTACGTCACTTCTCAATGATCCTGATAGCTTCCTCGATAGTGAGGTGCTCCTTGGGCATAAGGAGCTTATTTATCAGCCAGACCGCAAGGTAAACGAGCAGCGAGGCAGCTACAGTGTAGACCCATACCCGCAGGGTGTACTTCACGAAGATACGCTCGACGTTCGCGTAGTTCCATATCTGGTAGTAGAACTTGTAGTCGAGCCTGCACTGTATGTAGGAAGCGACCGCCGTGATGAGCATATAGTTCGCGAAGCGCGGACGGAGATAGAGCTCAAAGAGCAGCGTAGTGAGAATGCAGAAGAACGCCAGCAGCACAGCGTTGTAGCCGAAGAGCTTGTCGCAGCTTATGTCGATGAGGAAGCCGCACATCGCCCCCGTGACTGCCGAGGCGTACATATTATTGTTGACCGCGACGGCTATCGCAGCCGGAACGAGCAGAATGGGCTTGAGCCATGTGCCCGAGACCATGATGAGGAAGCAAATGAAGATAACGGCGTAATACAGCACCCAGCGCAGCGTAGTCTTGAAGTAGAGCAGGCGCTTTTCACGCGGGGTCTTAATTCTCATCGGCGCCGTCCTCCTTCTTTCCGGTGAAGTCGGTGATGACGATGACCGAGGTGAGACGGGTGACGTCCACGCAGGGCTTGATATCGGCAGCCACAGAGAGACCGCTCGTGTCGAGCCCTATGCTTTTGACCGTGCCGATTGGGTAGTCCTTGGGGAATAGACCGCTCGTGCCGCCGGTGACCATGAGGTCGCCCACGCGCAGCTTGTTCTCGGTGCTGACGTGAATGAGGCGGGTGTTCCCGTCCTCGGAGGAGAGGATATCCCCCTCGATGATACCGGTATCGGCGGGAGACGCCGAGCAGACCGCAGCGATCGAGAGGTCAGGGGAGAGGAGCGTGCGGACAGTGGAGACATTCGCGGAAACGTTCACAGTGATACCGACGAGCCCCTCGGGAGTAACGACGGGGCAGTTCGGCGTGATGCCGTCGTCCTCGCCCTTGTCGATGAGGAAGGACTTGAACGGGTCGTTGGTGACATAGCCGATGACGCCGCACGGCTGCGAGAGGATGAAGTCCTCGTGCTGTTCCTTGATGACGACGAATTTGCGGAGCTCCTGAAGCTCCGTCTTCATCGAATCGTAGTCGGCGAGCTGCTTGTTGAGCTCACCTATCTGAGCCTTGAGCTCCTGATTTTCCTTGTAGTAGTCATTTGCATTGGTGAGCTTGTCGAGCGCGAGCTCCACCCTCATGCTGATGCCGTTCGAGGCAGTCCTGAACGGCTTGGTGAGTGAGTGTATGAAGGAGGCACCCGACACCGAATATCCGCCCTTAGTGACGGCATATATCATAATGCCGACGAGAAAGGCGAGGAAGCCGAGCAGCACCTTGAAGCGGGTGCTTTTCAAGAAGTCACGCATTCAGGCTCCTCCTTAATAGTACTTGACGTTTTCGGTGAGGGCGTCCTGATAGTCGTTGATATTCTCGAGTATCCTGCCCGTACCCTCCGCAACGCAGTCGAGGGGGTATTCGGCGATATAGACGGGCATACCGGTCTCGCGGTTTATGAGCTTATCGAGGCCGCGCAGCAGCGCACCGCCTCCCGCGAGTGTAATGCCGTGGTCGATGATATCCGCGGAGAGCTCGGGGGGAGTTTCCTCGAGGGTGCTCTTGATAGCGTCGATGACTCTTGCGAGCGGCTCGACGAGCGCATCGCGTATCTCCGCGGAATTTACGACGATATTCTCGGGCAGACCGTTGAGGAGGTTCCTGCCCTTTATCTCCATGGAGTCCTCCTTCTCGCTCGGGAAAGCGGAGCCGATCTCGAGCTTGATGTTCTCGGCAGTGCGCTCACCGATGAGGAGGTTATATTTTTTCTTGATGTAGTTGATTATCGAGACATCGAACTCGTCCCCGGCACATCTCACGGACCTTGCCGCAACGATACCGCCGAGCGATATGACAGCGACCTCGCTGGTACCGCCGCCGATGTCCACTATCATGCTTCCGGCGGGAGCGTTTGTGGGGAGACCGGCGCCGATAGCGGCAGCCATAGGCTCCTCGATGATGAGGACGTTGTTCGCACCTGCCTTCTTGCAGGACTCGCGCACAGCTCTCCTCTCAACGGCAGTAACGCCGGAGGGGATACAGATGATGACGTTCGCCTTGGTGAAGAACGTGCCGCGCAGCGCCTTGCGGATAAACTCCTGAAGCATGGTCGTAGCGATGTCGAAATCGGCGATAACGCCGTCCTTGAGCGGGCGCACCGCGACTATCGAGCCGGGCGTCCTTCCGATGACGTCCTTTGCCTCCTTGCCGACGTAGCGGCATTTGTCTGTTCTCGTATTGACCGCGACCACGGAGGGCTCCCTGATGATGATGCCCTTTCCGCGCATATACACGAGAGTATTCGCAGTGCCGAGGTCGATACCGATATCCTTAGTAAACATTAGATCTTTTGCTCCTTAAATTTTTCTCTGATACATTATAACGCCAGCTCTACTATTATATCACCGGAGCGGCGTATAGACAAGCATTTTGCGCGGGAATTTCTTCCGCAGCGGGATTTTTCAGCCATACGGACACGAAAAGCCGTGCCGCCGCGCAAAAACTGGTATTATTTGCCAGTGATGAGCTTGGGAGCGGTCTTGTAGTAAACATATACCGCGACGAGGATAAGAAGTATCTGCGCGATATTGATATAGAGCGATATACCGAAGGTGAGCGTCAGCACCGAGGTGTTGATGAAGGTGCCGGGCTGGAAATCGAAGCCGGTGGTGTATCCGAGCCAGCCGAGCGAGCCGTAGCTCGCCTTTCCGATGAGCTCACCGAGGACGCACGCCACAACGATGAGCATGATCATGTAAAGTGTCTTTTTCATTTTAGTCTCCTCCTGATCCTTTTATTCTTATATTTTTTATTGTACACCTGACGAACCGAACCCGCCGCTGCCTCTTTCTGTCTCGGTGAGGGAGTCAGCGACCTCGATGTCGGGTATAATTATACGGGTAGGGATTAGCTGCGCGATACGCATACCGTGCTCCACGGTGAACGGCTCTTTCCCGAGATTTATGAGCGGTACGCACCACTCGCCCCGGTAGTCGGAGTCGATGACGCCCACGCAGTTCGCGAGAGTCACGCCAAATTTCGACGAAAGCCCCGAGCGCGGATATATCAGCATCGCGACGTCGCCGCAGTCCGTCATAGCGGTAAGTCCCGTTGGAATGAGCCTTATCTCGCCCGGCGCGAGCGTGACGCTCCCGTCAAGGCAGGCGCAGACGTCCATACCGGCGCTGCCGGCGGTCGCCCGCGAGGGGATAACAGCCCGTTCGTCGAGCTTTTTGAAAGTCAGCTTCATTTAAACCTCCAGAACACCGCGGCGGTAAAGTCCGCGTGTGATAGCGCCCTGCGGCTTCACACCGGTGAGCGCAGCCCTTGTCTGCTCTGCGTCCTCGTCATGCAGCAGCACGAGCCCGAACGCCGCCCCGGGGAACTCCCTCCGGGCGTCCGGAACGAACAGCAGGTCAGAGTTGAGCACCTCGACGTACTCCTTCGAGCACGCGACAGGCAGCACACGCCCCGTGCGGTCTATGAGGTGACCGGTGCACCGTGCGCAGCCGACCTCATTCCTTATCGGACAGTTCCGTGTGAGCATGAGCGGCAAACGCCCGTATACCGCCGCACCGAGGGGTAGACTGGTGCGGACGCTGCTCATCTGAGCGCTGGTCGCCTCGAACGAGAAGACGCAGTCCTCGAGCCCGAGCGAGCGCAGGAACTCCGCGCTGTACGAGTTGAAAGCATTGAGAGTGAAGCTGCCGTGCAGCCTCATGCCGAGCCTCCGCCCGAGGGCTATGCAGTCGGGCGTGTGGCAGAAAAGCCGCGAGATACCGGCGTTTTTGAGCTCAGTGAGCCGGGCTGCGAGCCTGTCCTCGTCGGTGATGAACCTCGGCGGCGAGACGATGATCCTGTCCGCGCGGCAGACACCCGTAAGCACCTGTATATCGAGGTCTGCGGGGACAATTATGTATTCCGACAGCTCAGCGGCGGCGCGCGCCTGTTCAAGTGTGCGGCAGAGCGCCCTCACCGGGAGGACGTCCGGCACCTGACGGCTGCACAGCGGGAGCGTCGGGCTGTAGTCAGTGACAGTGAAATGCGGCGTATTTGCGGCAATCAGGAGCTCCGTGAGCCTCTCCGTGACCTCGCGGCGGAGCCTGTTCAGCTCGCCTGCGGGGACCATCAGACCCTCGCCGATGTCCGCAGTGATGTTCCCGGCGGTAAAGATAGTATCGCCGAGCTTGGTGAGCTGCCTTTCGAGCTGCGCGATGTCGGTGGGACGATTCAGCGCCATCTCGGGGACATTCCCCGTCACAGACGCCGAAGCATCGCCGGAAACAGCAGTCAGCACGACCGGCTCTCCCTCGCGTATCACGGCATGGAAGTCCGCCCGCGCGGCCTTCCGCTCGAAGCGGTAAAGCTCATGTATCTTAGGTATCAGGGACTGCGCGGCAGTGACGTCTTCCTTCTCTCGAACACCGAACATATCCCGCATTTTTCCCGTAAAATAGCCGTCCGTGAACCCGGATCGCGAGAATATCCCGCGCAGGGTCTGCATATCCGGCTGACCTCCGCCGAGAGCGCATTTCAGCTCGTTCACGGCGGAAGCGACGTACTCAGGACGCTTCATGCGCCCCTCTATTTTCAGCGAATCCACGCCGATACTGCGCAGCTCGTCCACCCTCGGTATGAGGGACAGATCCTTCAGCGACAGCGCCGCGGCGTTCTTATCTCCGACCGCCGAGAACGGCAGCCTGCAAGCCTGTCCGCAGCGGCCGCGGTTTGCCGAGCGCGACCCGATAACTGCCGACATATAGCACTGTCCGGACACCGACATACACAGCGCCCCGTGCACAAAGACCTCAGTCTCGATACCGAGACTGCATATCCGCGCGAGCACGTCCCTGCTGAGCTCACGCGCGGGAACTACTCTCGCCCAGCCGAGCTCTCTCAGCAGCTCCGCACCGGCGGCGGTGTGGACTGACATCTGCGTGGAGGCGTGCAGGACAGCGTCGGGGACACATCTGCGGATAAGCTCCGCGCAGCCCCAGTCCTGGACGATATACCCGTCAACGCCTATCCCGGCGCAGAATTTTATGTACCCGCAGAGCTCCTCAGCCTCGCTGTCCGCGATGAGGGTATTCACCGCAAGGAACAGCCTTGCGCCGTACCTGTGGCAG
>JAFRXR010000128.1 GCA_017443395.1 Ruminococcus sp.
CACGTTGACTTCAACTACGAGGTGTCGCGCTCGCTCGCGGCTTGCGAGGGAGCTATCCTCGTGGTGGACGCCTCGCAGGGTATCGAGGCTCAGACCCTCGCGAACACCTACCTCGCCATCGAGCACGACCTAGAGGTAGTCCCGGTCGTTAACAAGATAGACCTCCCCTCCGCCGACCCTGAGCGTGTCTGCGCGGAGGTCGAGAACGTCATCGGCATACCGGCAATGGACGCGCCGCGTATCTCCGCGAAAATGGGCACGAACATCGAGGCAGTCCTCGAGCGTATCGTGACCGATATCCCCGCACCCAAGGGCGACCCCGAAAAGCCCCTTAAAGCGCTTATTTTCGACAGCTACTACGACTCCTACAAGGGCGTTATCATCTACGTTCGCGTGAAGGAGGGCAGCGTGAAGGTCGGCGACAATATCCGCCTCATGGCGACCGGAGCGGTATTCACAGTCGTTGAGGCAGGCTTCATGGACGCGACCAACCTCGTCAACAACGGCTCCCTCGAAGCGGGCGAAGTTGGCTATATAGCGGCATCTATCAAGTCTATCGGCGACACCCGCGTGGGCGACACCGTCACCAATAACGACGACCCCTGCGACGAGCCTCTCCCCGGCTACCGCAAGGTCAACCCCATGGTCTTTTCAGGTATCTACCCCGCAGACGGCGCGAAATACGGCGATCTGCGCGATGCCCTCGAAAAGCTCCGCCTGAACGATGCCTCCCTTTCATTCGAGCCGGAAACGTCGATAGCGCTGGGCTTCGGCTTCCGCTGCGGCTTCCTCGGACTGCTCCACATGGAGATAATCCAGGAGCGCCTCGAGCGCGAGTACAACCTCGATCTCATCACCACCGCGCCGTCCGTAATCTACAAGGTCACGATGACCAACGGCGACGTGCAGTACATCGACAACCCCACGAACTACCCCGACCCCGCGCTCATCTCCGTAGCGGAGGAGCCGATGGTCAAGGCGGACATTCTCACCCCGTCGGAATTCGTGGGAAATATAATGGAGCTCTGTCAGGACAGGCGCGGCATTTTCAAGGATATGCAGTACCTCGACGACACCCGCGTGAACCTGCACTACGAGCTCCCGCTGAACGAGATAGTCTACGACTTCTTCGACGTGCTGAAATCGCGCACGAAGGGCTATGCGTCGTTCGACTACGAAATGCTCGGCTACACGCCGTCGAAGCTGGTGAAGCTTGACATTCTCCTCAACGGCGAGATCGTGGACGCGCTGTCGTTCATAATCCACGCGGACAAGGCATACGCCAGAGCCCGTAAAATAGCCGAAAAGCTCAAGGACAACATCCCCCGCCAGCTCTTCGAGGTGCCGATACAGGCAGCGATCGGCGGCAAGATAATCGCCCGTGAGACCGTCAAGGCAATGCGCAAGGACGTCCTCGCGAAGTGCTACGGCGGCGACATCACCCGTAAAAAGAAGCTCCTCGAAAAGCAGAAGGAGGGCAAGAAGCGTATGCGCCAGCTCGGTACCGTCGAGGTGCCGCAGGAGGCGTTCATGAGCGTTCTGAAGCTTGATTCGTAAGGGAGGAACAGAAATGTTGAACTATATTGCTCTCGGATTTTTCGGACTGCTCGCAGTTCTGGCACTTGTGTCACTGATAGCATCACTGCTCCCGCTCCGCGGCACCAAGCCCGGCAGACCGTTCATGCGTCTGAAATGGGCGCTGTACGACGTCACTCCCGGGTGGTATATATTCACAGTGCTGCTCATTTTATTCATCTACTGGATAAGCGGTGATACCGAGTCAGACGGCTTGAAATACGCACTTCTCCTCCTCGGAGCAGCCTTCGTGCTCACCTACATCAGAAAATTATTCAGTCTTAGGCGCAGCCGCAGGAAGGCGAAGCGCAAGTCCCTGCTGACTCCGCTCCCTCGCACTCCCCTGCTGAAAAACGAGCTGAAGCTCGTCCCGGAGGTTGCCGAGCTCTCCCCTGCGGAGACCGACGCCCCCGCTCTTCCCAGCAAAATTTGAAAGGATATTGCTATGAGTATTTACAACTGCCCGCACTGCGGGAAAAGGACATTCAACCCGTGGACCAAGGCGTTCGCGGGGCAGCTCAACTCCTACGGCAAGCCGTGTCAGGAGTGCGGCAGGCGCGTCGTGAACGGCAAGGCAGCGACCATTTTCAACGCCGTCTACAGCACCCTCGCGATCGCAGCGCTCATCGTCATCTACCTCCTCGGCGACGTCAAGTACAACGAGCGCTTCCCGTTCATACACCACTACGGCTTTCTCATAAACATCGGGCTTTTCCTGTCGATCCTGCTCGTGCCGCGCCTCGTGAATGCGTTCTGCTTCCCGCTCGACAAGGCGATCAAGATCGACCTCAACCGCCGATGAACAGCCTCGGGATATACATTCATGTGCCGTTCTGCGGACGCAGGTGCGCGTATTGCGATTTCTATTCTACTGCGTACTCGCGGCAAGCCGCAGACGGCTATATTTCGGCAGTTTTGCGGAATCTTCGCCACTATTCCGACCGCACCCGACACGCCGACACCCTCTATCTCGGCGGCGGAACGCCCTCCCTGCTGGCTCCTGACCAGCTCGGAAATATCATCACCGAGGTGCGGACTGACTTCGTCCTCTCCCCAGACGCCGAGCTCACCCTCGAAGCCAACCCCTCCGCACTCACCCGCGAAAGGCTCGAAAAGCTGCGTGAAACCGGCATAAACAGGCTCTCCATAGGGGTTCAGTCCATGCGCGACGACGAGCTCCGCTTTCTCGGCAGGACGCACGACTCCGCCCGCGCTGAGCGGACAGTCCGCGAGGCACACGCCGCGGGCTTCGGAAATATCTCCTGCGACCTCATGCTCGCCCTGCCCGGTCAGACAAACGCCGATATCCTGCGGAGCATCGACCGTCTCACAGCGCTCCCGATACAGCACATCTCTGCCTACATTCTGAAGGTCGAGGACGACACGCCCTTCGCGCGGGACGGCATCGCGTCACAGCTCCCCGACGATGACCTCACCGCGGAGCTCTACCTCACGGCGGTGGAAGCCCTCGAAGCGCACGGCTTCGCGCAGTACGAGATCTCCAACTTCGCCCGTCCCGGCTTCGAGAGCCGCCACAACACCCGCTACTGGAAATGTCAGGATTACCTCGGCATAGGACCCGCGGCACACTCGTGCTGCGGAGGTGTACGTTTCGCCGTACCGCGCGATCTACAGGCATTTATCGACTCACCTGTCCAGCCGACCGAGGTCACTGACGACTCCCCGTGCAGCTCTCAGGAGCGCATAATGCTCGGTCTGCGTCTGACTGAGGGTATCGCCCTCTCTGACTTCCCCGACGAGCGTCCCGCGATAGAAAAAAAGCTGCCGGCACTCGAAAGCGCCGGATACTGCCGGTTTGACGGCGAAAGGCTCTCCCTCACGCCGCGCGGCTTCCTGATGTCGAACCAGATAATCGGCTGCCTTGCATTCTGAACACGCTACCCCAGCAGCTCCTCACGCATCTGCGCGAGGAGCTTTTTTTCGCGCCGGGAGACCTGCACCTGCGTCATGCCGAGCGCCTGCGCGGTCTTGGACTGCGTCAGACAGCGGAAATACCGCAGCTCGAGCAGCGCACGGTCGTGCGGATCGAGGGCGGACATTATCTGCCGCAGCGCCAGCAGATCGACGATCGCCTCGTCGGGCGCCTCGGACGGGATATCTATCTGCCCCTCGTCATCGTCGGCGGCGGTCAGCGATAGCAGCGGCTGCGACACACACAGCGCCTCCGCGACGTCCGCCTCGCTCTCGCCTGAAAGCTCCGCCAGCTCACTGACAGTCGGCTCACGGAATTCCCGCGACCGGAAATCCTCGCAGATTCGCTGCAAACGCATGGACAGCTCCTTCAGACTGCGGCTAACGCGGATCGACCCGCCGTCCCTGAAAAGACGCTTTATCTCGCCGAGTATCACCGGCACAGCGTAGGTCGAGAACTGCACTCCCCTGCCCGGGTCGAACGCCCTCACGGCTTTGAGCAGACCCACGCACCCCGCGGAATACAGCTCGTCGTACTCGATACCGCGCCCGCGCAGCTTGTTCGCGCAGAGGTGGACCAGCCCGAGGTTTTCCTCAGCGCTCGGACGCGCGGACTCAGCCCTCATCGCCGCCGAGCCTCCTGCGCATGACGACCGTCGTCCCCTTCCCGACCGCGCTCTTAACGCTGAGCCTGTCCATGAACGACTCCATGACCGAAAAACCAAGCCCCGAGCGCTCCTCCTCGGGGGCAGTCGTGAAAAGCGGCTGCATAGCCTTATCCACGTCCTCGATACCGCACCCGCGGTCCTTTATGCGTATGTAGACCTCCCTCCCGGGGAGCAGCTTGACGGTCAGCTCGATATTCCCGCGTGACCTCCGGTACCCGTGAACGACTGCGTTCGTTACCGCCTCCGACACCGCCGTGCGTATGTCCGACAGCTCCTCCACGGTGGGGTCAGCCTGTATCAGGAACGACGAAACCACCGCTCTCGCCGCGCTCTCGTTGACCGAAAGCGCCGGCATTGTAAATCTTATCTCATTGAGAACCTCCATTTTAAGCCTCCGTTCAAGTTATTCTGACTATCCGCTCCATACCGGCGAGCCTGAGCACGCGCCGGATATACGGCTGCGGACTGTGTACCTCGAGCCGCCCGCCGCACTCGCGCAGCAGCTTGCTCCGCCCCATTATCAGCCCGATGCCTGAGCTGTCCATGAAGGTGATGTTCCGCAGATCAATGGTCAGCTCGCTTGGCTGGGTGGTGATGATGTAGCGGTCGAGCTGTGCGCGCAGCTCCTTGGAGGTGTGATGGTCGATCTCGCCGGACAGCCTCGCGACAGCGCGCCCGTTCTCACATTTTATGTCCACTTTCATATTTCCGTCCCTCCTTTTTGTCAATGATAGCACGTCCGCGCGGCGAAATTTGTCAAAGAGAGAAATGCAGAATATCTATTGACAATCGCACTAAAAAGTGGTATGATTTAATAGGAAAATTGTTTATTCTGAACAGGAGGGCAGTCTATGACCGAATACCTGAAAGCATACATGAAAACCGTCGCGGAACGGCTCGAAAAATGCGCCAGCCGCTCCGAGCTGGACGTCATACTCGCCGAGCACAAGGACAAGATCGCCTTCATGCAGCACGAGCGTATCGTGCATTTCCTCGTGACCTTCATGTTCGCGGTGATACTTGTCATCTTCCTCGCGGTCATGCTGTTCACCGACAACCTTATGATACTCATACTCGTCACGATGATAACCGTCCTCGAGGCATTCTACATAAAGCACTACTACTTCCTCGAGAACACCGTGCAGAAGATGTACAAAGTCTACGACGAGATACTGAAGAAGCAGAGGAAAATACAATGACGAAGCAGGAAATAGCCGCCCTCGCGATCGAGGAGCTGGAGAAGCTCTATCCCGACATCGGCTGCACGCTCGACTACGCCAAGCCCTACGAGCTGATGTTCGCAGCGCGCCTTGCCGCACAGTGTACTGACGCCCGCGTGAATATCGTGACGAAGACGCTCTTCGTCAAGTACCCCACCCTCGAAGCCTTCGCGCAGGCTGACCTCGCGGAGCTCGAACAGGACATCAAGCCCTGCGGCTTCTACCACACCAAGGCGAAGAGCCTGAAGGAAATGGCGCAGAAGCTCCTTGACGACTTCGGCGGCGAGGTCCCCGGCACAATGGAGGAGCTCCTCACCTTGCCCGGTATCGGGCGCAAGACCGCCAACCTCATGCTCGGCGACGTCTTCGGCAAGCCCGCCGTCGTCACCGACACCCACTGCATACGCATAACCGGCAGGCTCGGCATGACAAAAAACAAAGAGCCCGCAAAGGTCGAAAAGGACCTCCGCAGGCTGCTGCCGCCGGATATATCAAATCATTTCTGCCACCAGACCGTGCAGTTCGGGCGGGATATCTGCCGGGCGCGCTCACCTAAGTGCGGGGAGTGTACCCTCAGCGGATTCTGCCGGTATTTCGCGGAAAAACATAAGAAAAAGGAGAGTTGACCATGTTATTTGACTTCACACTCAGCACCCCCGCAGAGGGGCTCGTAGACATCACCCCGGAGGTCTGTGAGGCTATATCCGAGAGCGGCGTGAACGAGGGGACGTGCATCGTTTTCTGCACCCACACCACCGCCGCGATAACCATTACCGAGAACGCCGACCCCGACGTCAAGACCGACCTCGTGCTCGGTCTCGACCGCTCCTTCCCGGACCTCGACAGCTTCCGACACGCTGAGGGCAACTCCGACGCACACATCAAATCCTCGACCATAGGGCCGAGCGAGACCCTCATCGTCCACGCAGGACGCCCTCTCCTCGGCACATGGCAGGGACTCTACTTCTGCGAGTTCGACGGTCCCCGCACGCGCAAATTCTACGTCAAGGTGGTGGCAGGCTGATGAATGATATCGAAAGGCTGCGCGACATTGTTAAAAGCTCGAGGAGCATCGTGTTCTTCGGCGGCGCAGGAGTGTCCACGGAGAGCGGCATACCGGACTTCCGCAGCGTAGACGGTCTGTACAGCCAGCAGTGGGACTACCCGCCCGAGCAGATACTCAGCAGCACGTTCTTCATGGCGCACACGGAGGAATTCTACCGGTTCTACCGCGCGAAAATGCTGTGCCTTGACGCCAAGCCGAACGCCGCCCACATAAAGCTCGCCGAGCTCGAAAAGGAGGGCAAACTGACCGCTGTCGTGACGCAGAACATCGACGGACTTCATCAAGCGGCAGGCAGCAAGCGCGTCTACGAGCTCCACGGGAGCGTGCTGCGCAACTACTGCATGAAGTGCCGGAAGTTCCACACAGCGGAGTACATACTTGAGTCCGAAGGCGTACCGCGCTGCGAGTGCGGCGGACTGATAAAGCCGGACGTCGTGCTGTACGAGGAATCCCTTGACGACGACACAGTCTCCGGCGCGATTAACGCGATACACGCCGCAGATACGCTCATCATAGGCGGCACCTCACTGAACGTCTACCCCGCCGCAGGACTGATACGCTACTTCCGCGGCAATGATCTCGTGATAATAAATATGTCTCCCACGCAGATGGACTCCAGCGCTGACCTGCTGATCTGCGGAAAGATCGGCGAAGTCATGTCAGCGATATAAACGAAAAAAGAGCAGATCTCACGATCTACTCTTTTTATTTCTGCATTCATTCGGGCTGCACCTCGAGCAATCCCCGCAGCAGCCCGTGCCGGACTTTTTCCGGCGCACCAGATAGGTCACTGCGGCTGCGAGCGCCGCTCCGATAACGATCACCAGCACAATATCTGCCGCGTTCACTCACATCACCCCCGCGAGTATCAGCACTGCGCGGACGACCAGTGTCACGAGCCACGCGAGCACGCACTGCCATACCACGACGATCAGTGCCCATTTTTTGCCGAGCTCACGCTTGACCGACGCCACAGCCGCTACGCAGGGCGTGTACAGCAGTGAGAATACCAGCAGCGAAGCCGCCGACAGCGAGCTCATCTGCGCGGTGACATTCCCGCTGTAAAGTATCTCGAGGGTCGAAACAACGCTCTCCTTCGCCATGAATCCGCTCATAAGGGAGACAAGTATCTGCCAGTCACCGAGCCCAATCGGAGCCATAACCGGCGCGAACAGTCCCGCAGCCTTCGCGAGGATACTCTCCCCCGCGTCCTCGACGAGGTCGAGGCGAAGATCGAAGCTCTGCAAGAACCACACAGCAACAGTCGCGATGAGTATGACCGAAAACGCCCTCTGAAGGAAGTCCTTCGCCTTCTCCCACAGCAGCTGCGCGACGTTCCGCAGACCCGGCATACGGTAGTTCGGGAGCTCCATGACGAACGGCACAGGCTCGCCGCGGAAGATCGTCCCCTTGTAGAACACCGCCGCGATTATCCCCATGAGGATACCGAGGAGGTACAGTCCCACCATGATGAGACCGCCGCGCCCCGGGAAGAACGCATTCACGAAAAATGCGTAGATAGGGAGCTTCGCGGTGCAGCTCATGAACGGCGTGAGGAGAATGGTCATCTTGCGGTCGCGCTCACTCGAGAGGGTGCGGGTCGCCATGACAGCCGGCACCGAGCAGCCGAAGCCGATCAGCAGCGGGACTATGCTGCGTCCCGAAAGTCCTATCTTGCGCAGGGCTTTGTCCATGAAGAACGCCACTCTCGCGACGTAGCCGCTGTCCTCGAGCAGCGACAAGAAGAAAAACAGCGTCACTATGACCGGCAGGAAGCTCAGTACGCTGCCCACGCCGGCGAAAATGCCGTCAATAACGAGACTGTGTATGACCGGGTTGACGTGCGCCCCGGTGAGAGCCTTGTCCGCGACCTCAGTGAGCGCGTCGATACCGGTCTCGAGGAGCCCCTGGAGCCACGCTCCGATGACGTTGAAGGTCAGCATGAAGACGAGCGCCATTCTCAGTATAAACGCCGGAATGGCTGTGTATTTTCCGGTGAGGAACATATCAATGCGGCGGCTGCGGATATGCTCGCGGGTCTCGGCGGGCTTAGTCACGCACTCGCGGCACAGGCGCTTTATGTAGCTGAATCTCATGTCCGCGACGGCAGCGCTGCGGTCAAGTCCGCGCTCCTTTTCGAGCTGCTTGATGATATGCCCGACGGTCTCCTGTTCGTTCTCGTCAAGCCCGAGCTGCTTCATGATGAGCGGGTCGTCCTCCACGACCTTGCTCGCCGTGAAGCGCAGGGGAAGTCCTGCGAGCTCAGCGTGATCCTCGATGAGGTGCTCTATACCGTGCATACAGCGGTGTACCGCACCGCCGTTCTCGGACTTCCCGCAGAAGTCCTGCGCAACGGGCTTTTCCTGGTAGTATGCGACGTGTACCGCGTGCTCGACGAGCTCCTCTATACCCTCGTTCTTCGCCGCGGATATCGGCACAACAGGCACACCGAGGAGCTGCTCCATCGCGTTGACGTCGATACCGCCGCCGTTGGAGGTGAGCTCGTCCATCATATTTATCGCCACGACCATGGGTATGTCCATTTCGAGGAGCTGCATGGTGAGGTAGAGGTTGCGCTCGATGTTGGTGACGTCCACGATGTTGATGATCGCGTGCGGCTTCTCGGCGAGGACGAAATTGCGTGAGACTATCTCCTCGCTGCTGTATGGCGACATGGAATATATGCCCGGCAGGTCGGTAATGACGGTGTCCGGACGTCCCTTTATCGCGCCGTCCTTGCGGTCAACAGTGACTCCGGGGAAATTCCCGACGTGCTGCTTCGAGCCCGTGAGACGGTTGAACAGAGTGGTCTTGCCGCTGTTCTGGTTGCCGACGAGTGCGAAGCGTATGGTCGTGCCGTCCGGAAGCGGAGTACCGCTGCCCTTGGGGTGGAATTTTCCTCCCTCACCGAGACCGGGGTGGGCGGTCTTTTTCTTGTGCGGCTTATGAGGCTCCGCAGCGGGCTGCTCGGCTATGCGGGAGACATCTATCTTCTCGGCGTCAGCGAGGCGGAGAGTGAGCTCATAGCCGTGCAGGCGCAGCTCGATAGGGTCGCCCATAGGGGCGTATTTCACTACGGTCACGCGCGTGCCGGGGATAAGACCCATATCGAGGAAATGCTGGCGAAGGGCGCCCTCGCCGTTCACGCTCTCGACCCTCACGGTCTGACCTATTTTTATGTCCTTCAGTGTTTCCATTGCAAATGCTCCATTTAGTTATATTTACCTTACCATTATAGCACACAACCCCGGATAAAGCAAGTACAAACAGCGGAAATGCTCCAAATCGGCGGAGACCGTGTCCACTGAACCAATTCCGCAGCAGATTCATAATATAAAACGTACACGGCAGTGCTGTGTACGCGAAAGGAGGAAATATGAATCTGAATATGTTTGACGATATGTCCGGTGCACGGCTGCGGGAGACAATGGACGTCCGCATGGCTGTGCCTGAAGATAGAATGCCCGGCGCGACACCGCGCTTCCCCGCACAGACACCCCTTGGTATGGCGTATGTGCCGTTCCAGCAGTGGGGCGAGGTCTACCCGGAGGACGATGCTTTTTCCCGCGGGACGTTGTTCCCGCAGCTTGACTATCCTTTTGAGGGAGGCTGCTGCGATGAATGAAAAAGAAATGCTGATGCGCAAGATAAAAAAGTACGATTTTGCCCTCAAGGAGCTGAACCTCTATCTCGATACGCACCCGAACTGCCGTCGTGCGCTCGCGATGTTCAGGCAGTACAGCGACCTGCGCAGCGAAGCGGTCAGTGAGTACACCGCACGGTTCGGTCCGATAGTGCCGGAGCAGTCCGCAGACGGGCAGCAGTGGGCATGGGTCGCAGATCCGTGGCCGTGGGAAAGGAGCTGAGCTTATGTGGCAGTATGAGAAAAAACTTCAATACCCCGTAAACATCAAGACCCCCAATGCCAAAATGGCAAAGTTTATAATATCGCAGCTTGGCGGTCTAAGCACCTAAAAGATATAAAGCACCTCTGAAAGGACGTGCAATATATGCGCAGCAAAGAGAAGAAAACCGCACAAACTCTAATGAAACTCGGTAATTCGCCGAAAAGCAAGGGCTTCCACTATCTGTGTGTGGGACTGAAGTTCATCATGAGCGACCCGCGGTCCGTGACGAACCTGTCGAAGATCCTTTACCCGAAGATCGCGGAAAAGTTTCAGGCGACCGCAATCGGTGTCGAGCGGTCCGTCCGCAGCTCGATACAGACCGGCTGGCATCGTCGAGATATTGAGCTCGCTAAGGAGATGTTCGGCAATACCCTCCAGAGCGACAACGACATTCCGTCCAACGCGCTCTACATATCAGCGGTCGCAGAGTGGCTGAAATGGGACTCTGACGACGATCAATCGACCAATTCCGGATAATGCAGCCGTATCCATTCGGTTACAGCTGTGATGAACAGTGTATTCATCGGTATGTCTATACGACTTTGCAGCAGCTTTCGGAAGATCTCCGCAGAGAGCTCCTCGTCATGACGATACCACCCGGAGCTTATCGCGTGTCGTATCGCGCGCTCGACCGCGCCGACCGTCATTCCCATTTGCCCGGCAATGTATGGATACAGCCGTGCACTGAAATTATCTGCGAGCTCTGGCGTTTTCAGACACGCGCTAATCGAGAGCTTGATACACTGGTATCCGCGTGTATTCGGTGATATCCCAAGGGTGAGCACAGTTTCTGATATGATCATTTCAAGTTCGTTTTCAAGCCGTGTGAGCATAGTTTTCCTCCCAATCAATGATGACAGGAAGATTTTAGCATATTTTGTCGAAGTACACAATCTGATATTATGTCGAAATTTAGTGCTTTTTATCCAAAAACAAACACCCCCTCCGAGGACTGAACCTCAGAGGGGGATTTTCGTGTTACTGCTCTGTGAGCAGACCCGAGTATGTATGATCGTCGATCGTGAGCGTCACCTGCTTGGTCGCCTTGGCGGGAGCGGACGTCCCGGGACGGTAGCCGTCGTCGTAAACCCCGCCCACGACATTCGGGATACCGGACACGCCGCAGACGTCCACGACATTGACCGGTGAGTTCTTGCGGAACTCTGTGCGTATCTCGTAGTGGCAGTGCGACCCGGTGGACTTGCCTGTGCTGCCCTCGATACCGATGACGTCGGTACACTTCACGGTCTGCCCGGTCGCGACCCTCAACTCGCTCATGTGTCCGTAGTAATAGTACCTGTTGCCGGACTTGATGCAGACATACTGCCCGAAGCCCTGACTGTGGTCGTTCGGGTTCTCCCAGCCGGCGTAGTGGACAGTGCCGCTGACCGTCGCGTGGATCTCCTTGCTGTCGACGCCGACGAGGTCGAGCCCGTCGTGCTTTGTCAGTGTAAACGCCTGTGTCACGCGGAATTTTCCCATATATGGACTATTCATTTTTTCCCTCCTTGAAATTTTTCAGGCGCCGCAGGATAGCCTTTATCCAGCCTGCCGCCTGTGGGTTAATCTCTGCGTAGTTTTCCAGAATTGATATGATCTCCATGATCGCGATATAGATGAATACCGCTATCGCTGTGACAGCTCCGGTCACTCCGGCGAGCTCAGGGGCGCTGTAGTAATGCCCGAGCTGACGTATGCCGATCTCGAGACCGCAGGCGGTCGCCATGACAAGCAGCTCGCAGATCTTATTAAGTCCGCCCTTGCGCATCTTGGTGCTGTTGAGCGTGCCGGTGACATAGCCTTTGATGATTCCGGTCACGAAGTCTGAGACAGCGAGCCCCAGTACTATCGTGAGCATGATGATAGCGAGATAGTAAACGTACTCGAAGACTCTGTCGCAAAAATGCTCGGCACATCGGAGTTGAGAATAAGATTTTCAACATTCAGGTATTTTACAGTAGTGCTGCACACCACCTTGAAAAACGAGACGTTCCCGCTCGCAGAGTACGCCGATGCATTTGCTATAGTGTGATCGTTGCCGTCAAACTCCGCGCAGTTCAGTGTGATCGGGACAAAATCGTTCGCATACTGTGTTGCGTCGTAGCTGATGTCGGCGCCGAGCTTGAAATACTTATCGGATCCCCCGACGGTCGCCATGCTGTACAGGTCGTTTATGTTTTGTATGATATATGGATCCGACTGTGTTCCTGTTCCGGTCATAACTCCCGGG
>JAFRXR010000129.1 GCA_017443395.1 Ruminococcus sp.
AAGGAGGAAAATCACAATGGCTAACAAATACGCAGGAACAAAGACCGAGCAGAACCTCAAGGACGCATTCGCTGGCGAATCCCAGGCTCGCAACAAGTATACATATTTCGCTTCTGTAGCGAAGAAGGAGGGCTACGAGCAGATCGCCGAGATCTTCCTCAAGACCGCTGACAACGAGAAGGAGCACGCTAAGATGTGGTTCAAGGAGCTCGAGGGCATCGGTGCTACCACCGACAATCTCGCAGCAGCTGCCGACGGAGAGAACTTCGAGTGGACAGATATGTACGAGTCCTTTGCCAAGACCGCCGAGGAGGAGGGCTTCAAGGCTCTCGCGGCGAAGTTCCGCATGGTAGGCGCTATCGAGAAGGCTCACGAGGAGCGTTACCGCGCTCTGCTCAGGAACATCGAGACCAAGCAGGTCTTCGAGAAGAGCAGCGTTCAGGTATGGGAGTGCCGCAACTGCGGTCATATCGTAGTGGGTACGAACCCGCCGCAGATGTGTCCCGTATGTGCTCATCCGCAGAGCTACTTCGAGGTAAGAAAAGAGAATTATTGATGAAGTAAAGCCGTCCCTGTCAGGACGGCTTTTTCATTTTCTAAAAAAGTTCTTGACAAGCCCGGAATAATGTGTTATAATGTTCGAGTATCGTGTGAAACGGTGCTTTTATCCTTGCCCGCAGAAGGTTGCCGGGCATGATCCAGAAGGAGGTGTACATTAATGGCAAAGGTATCCGCTAAGTATGAAGTAATGGTAGTTTTCAGCCTCAAGAACGGCGAGGAACCCATGAAGGCTCTCATTGAGAAGTTCAAGGAGAGGATCGAAAGACACGCCGAAGCTGTTGAAGTCAACGAGGAGTGGGGCAAGCGCAAGCTCGCTTATCCGATCGAGGACGAGACAGAGGGCTACTATGTGATCTATACTTTCACATCTGCTCCCGAGTATCCGGCTGAGCTTTCCAGACGTCTCAACATTACTGACGGCATTCGTCGTTCGCGCGTAACTGTTGTTGAATAATTCTACTTCATTAACTAAGGAGACGGTCAGATGAACAAGGTTATTTTAGTTGGCAGACTTACCGCAGACCCTGAGCTCAGACAGACTCAGAGCGGAGTTTCGTCGTGCAGGTTCACAGTTGCTGTGGACAGGCGCTTCACCGACAAGAACACCGGCGAGAGACAGGCTGATTTCATCACCTGCATCGCATGGAGACAGTCTGCTGAATTCGTTTCGCGCTATTTCAGCAAGGGCAAGATGATCCTCGTTGAGGGCTCTCTCAGGAACAACAACTATCAGGACAGGAATCACCCCGACGTTACTCATTATACTACTGACGTTCAGGTGGACAATGTCGAGTTCGTTGGCTCCAAGGGCGAAAGCGGCGGAAACAACGGCGGCGGTTATCAGAATAACGGCTACCAGAACAATAACTATCAGTCCGCTCCGGCGCAGCAGGCAGCTCCTCAGCAGCCCGCAGCCAACAATGATAGTATGTCTTACGGCAATATGAGCGATTTTGAGGAAATTCTCAGCGACGGAGACGTTCCGTTCTAACTACTACTTTATATCGAGAAGGAGGAAATGTCATGGAAAAGGAAAGAAATTCCCGTCCCTCGAAGAAGCCGCGCAAGAAGGTTTGTATGTTCTGCGCTGACAGGATCGAGAGGATCGACTACAAGGACCTTGCAAAGCTCAGAAAGTGCATGACTGAGAGAGCAAAGATCCTTCCCAGACGTGTGACAGGTACTTGCGCTTTCCATCAGCGCGAGCTCACAGTTGCTATCAAGAGAGCAAGACACATTGCGCTTCTCCCTTATGTAAGCGACTAATAAAAGATAAAGGGAGACGCGAGTCTCCCTTTTTGTTTTGATATGGTCTTATGCGGCGGGACGTTTGCAGGGACGCCGTTCCGGCGCCCGCCGGTTGGGGTATCTCGTGATCCGTGGAACGTCGTGGACGCCGTCCCCTACACCTGAAACCTAAGATCTGAGACCTGACACCTGCCCCGTATGCGATGTACGAGTAGGGGCGTTGTTAAGAGTGAGCGAGTTTACGAGCGTCAACGTGCCCGGGTGCAGCGTCACGCTGCCGCCCAAAGGGACAACCTCCCGGCGGCGGGGCTGTGATACTATGCCGGCTGCCCCTCTGCCGTGCGGTTTTCCCTTTGGAAAACCTTTTCCCCTCGCCACCTCCCCGCCGTGGGTCGAATTCCTTCGCGAACACCTCCGGTGTCGCTGACAAATCTTATGTTACCTGCTGCGCTTTCATGCCTTGCGGAAAAGGTAACAGATCTTATGCTTCCGCGCAGAAATCGGGGAGAGGGGAAAGAGAGTGCAGAGGGAAAACCGCGCGGGGACGGCTCGGACGACTGCGTAGTTTACGGAGCTGTTCGGACGAGCTGTCGCCCAATGAGGTTTTCCCTTTGCATTAGACCGTCCCTGCTATGTAACGCTCCTACGGCATCTTCACAGGAGCGTTGAGGGGTCAGTGTTCGGTACTGATCGCGAGTTCGTCACTCTGCCTGAACAGCAGTGTCGTGCACCATACCGCCGATATCGCTACAAGAATGTAGACCGTTCTGGCAAGCAGGCTCGCCGCGCCGCCAAACAGCCACGCGACCATGTCAAACTCGAATATACCCACCAGTCCCCAGTTTATCCCTCCGATTATCAGAAGGATAAGTGCGATCTTGTCCCACATATTGAGAACACCTCTTTATTCGGGATTATTCGTAACGCTTTGAGCGTCTGAAGCTATTATTGCGCTCCGGACTCAATCTTATTCATTTTTTTTGGAGTAAATTATGGAAACTAAAAAAATAATCCTCATCGCCGCCGCAGCCGTCGTGCTGCTCATCATCATCGCCCTGCTGTGCTCACATTTCAGCGCCGGGAACCGCAAGGGCAGAGCTGCCGAGAGAAAGGTCGCAAAGGCTCTTGCCAAGCTCGGCAAAAAGGACAAGGTGCGTATCATCAATAACGCCTTCCTGCCGCTCTACAACAAGACCTGCGAGATCGACCACCTCGTGTTCGGACGCTTCGGTGTGCTCGTGGTCGAGACCAAGGGCATCTCCGGAAATGTCTCCGGCAGCGGCAAGAAGCTCACCCACACCATCGGCATGAAGGTGCATAAGCTCTACAATCCCCAGCTCCAGAACAAGACCCACCTCGACAATGTCACTCACCACCTCAAAAAGGGCGGCTTCGACAGAGTTCCCGTTACGGGGGCAGTGGTCTTCACCGACAAGGACATCGTCCTCGACGGAGACTACGGTATCAGGCTCGACGAGCTCGAGAGGCTGTACGAGCGCCTTCCCGACGCCGGCTGCAATCAGGACGCCCTATACAACTACTTCTCGGGTCTGCTCGTGAAGAACCCGTTCAGGAAGTTCATGCATAAGTTCAGCAAAAAGGACTGGGATTAAGGCACATCGACACTAAGGATGCGTTATATCCTTCGTGTCAGCACGCCCTGAACAAAAAAATCGGCTGCCGAACTGTTTCGGCAGCCTAAATTCCTTTTCCTTCTTTGTGGGTGCGTCTTGGTCATGTCTTACTTGACGATGAACTTGTCGATCTTCTTTAAGAAATCCTCTGCGTCATCTGTGTGAGCATTGAGCTCGATAGGCTTGGAGAGGTCGAGGCTGAAAATACCCATGATCGACTTTGCGTCTACAGCATATCTTCCGGAAACGAGGTCAATATCGAAATCGTAGTGCATAACGATAGTGACGAATTCCTTTACGTCATTGATAGCCTGAAGAAATACCTTTGTCTTTGTCATACGATTACCTCCTGTTCAGATGTCGTTGTGGCGTGTGTTGCTGTTTATTTCTTTTTGCAGTCCTTTTCCCTGACCGCAAGTATATGATATCACGTCTAATCCCCGATGTCAAGCGCTTTGCTGTATTTTCGTCGATTTACTTAATTGTAATCGTCATATCATTATTCTTTTTATTCACAACGAATAACTATTTATCATGCATAAAAATCTATTGTGATTTTTGTGCAGATTCAACATGACGAACCGTTGGGTATACTGTGATAATAAGGTGAAATATGTATAATGTATTCTTTATCAGCTTCGGCTGCAAGGTGAATCTCTATGAGACTGAGTGCATGAAGTCCGCTTTCCGTGAGGCTGGCTTCGGCATTGCCGGTGAGCGCGGCGGCGCGGACGCCGTCGTGATAAATTCCTGCACGGTCACGTCCTCCGGGGATAGCCGTGTGCTGGCTGCTCTCCGCAAGACCCGCGCCGCACTGCCGGAGGCAGTCATTGCGCTCACCGGGTGCTACCCGCAGGCTAACCCCGATGAGGCTGCGTCGCTCTCCGAGGCGGACATCATCACCGGCACCAAGGACAGGTCGAAGCTCCCCGCATTGGTGGAGGAGTGCCTGAAAAGCCGCAGCAGGATGGTCGCGGTGCCTGAATATGTGCGCGGCGACGGCTTCGAGTGCCTGACGCTCGGAACGTTCGAGGACAACACCCGCGCCTTCCTCAAGATACAGGACGGCTGCGACCAGTTCTGCTCCTACTGCATGATACCCTTCGCGCGGGGACGCTCCCGCTCGAAGCCGATAGCCGTCATCGCAGACGAAGCCCGCAGGATAGCCGAAAGCGGCAGGAAGGAGATCGTCCTTGCCGGTATCAACCTCGCGTTTTACGGTCGGGAGCTGGGTCTGACGCTCGCGGACGCGGCAGAGGTCTGCGCCCGGACGGACGGCATCGAGCGCGTGCGGCTGGGCTCGCTCGAGCCGGAAATGATGTCCGGCGAGCTGCTGCAAAGACTCGCGGCGCTGCCGGAGATGTGTCCGCAGTTCCACCTGTCGCTGCAAAGCGGCTGCACGCGGACGCTCCGCGCGATGAACCGTCACTACACCGTGGAGGAGTACGCGGAGCTGATGTCGCGGATACGCCGGTATTTCCCCGAATGCGCCTTCACGACCGATATAATGGTCGGCTTCCCGCAGGAGACCGACGCGGACTTCGCGGAGTCGCTGGAGTTCGTGAAAAACGCCGGCTTCAGCAGGGTGCACGTCTTCCGGTACTCACGGAGAAAGGGGACTGCCGCTGACCGTATGTCCGGACAGATCCCCGAAAGCGTCAAGACGGAGCGTGCGGAGCTGATGTCCCGTGCGGCGGCGGAGTCCGGGGAAAAGTACCTGCGCTCGCTCGTCGGGAGGACCGTCCCGGTGCTGTTCGAGAGGGAGAGCACTGCGGGATATCATCAAGGTCACGCGCCGGACGGCACCTTAATAAAAACTTTACGAAAAAATCCTCAAAAAAGTTTGCGTAATCGCATTTTTTGTGCTACAATAGAAGAGAGCCGTTCCGACTATTGCCTCGGGACGATTTTGAACAATATCTGAAAGGAGTTTTTTCTATGTCAGTTTACAGGATATATGTCGAGAAAAAGCCTGAATTCGCCGTTGAGGCGCAGTCTGTGCTGAGCGATGTCAAGACCGCTCTGCGCCTGAGCGTCAGCAATATCAGGATACTCAACCGCTACGATGCGGACAAGCTCAGCGAGGAGGACTTCAATGCCGCGGTAAGCACGGTCTTCTCCGAGCCTGCCGTTGATGTCGTTTACGACGAGCTCCCCGCTCCCGCTGCCGGCGAGAGGATATTCGCCGTGGAGTACCTGCCCGGTCAGTTCGACCAGAGAGCGGACAGCTGTGAGCAGTGTATCCAGATACTCCGTCAGGGCGAGCGCTGCCGCGTGAGAAATGCGCGTGTGTACATCGTCTCCGGAAATATCACCGACGACGAGTTCGCCAAGCTCAAGGCTTACATAATCAACCCCGTAGAGAGCCGCGAGGCTTCCCTCGAAAAGCCCAAGACCCTCGATACCAACTATGAGATACCCACCACAGTCGAGACCCTCGAGGGCTTTATCCAGCTCAATTCCGCAGGTCTGCACGCCTTTGTGGACAAGTTCGGTCTCGCTATGGACTACGACGACATCAAGTTCTGTCAGGATTATTTCCGCGACACCGAGAAGCGTGACCCCACTATCACCGAGATACGCATGATAGATACATACTGGTCCGACCACTGCCGCCACACGACCTTCCTCACGAACGTAAAGGACGTCAATATCAGCACGCCCTACATCAAGGACACCTACGATATGTACCTCAATGTGCGCGAGGAGCTCGGCAGGTCTGACCGCCCGATAACCCTCATGGACATCGGCACCCTCGCTGCCAAGAAGCTCAAGGCGGACGGACTTCTCCCCGACCTCGACGAGAGCGAGGAGATAAATGCGTGCTCCGTAAAGATAAAGGTCGACATCGACGGCGAGCTCGAGGACTGGATCCTCATGTTCAAGAACGAGACCCACAACCACCCCACCGAGATCGAGCCCTTTGGCGGCGCGGCGACCTGTCTCGGCGGCGCTATCCGCGATCCGCTTTCGGGACGCTCCTACGTTTATCAGGCGATGCGCGTCACCGGCGCGGCTAACCCGCTCGTTCCCGTTGAGGACACTATAACCGGCAAGCTCCCGCAGAGAAAGATAACCGTCGGCGCTGCGAACGGCTACAGCTCCTACGGCAACCAGATAGGTCTTGCGACGGGTCATGTCGCGGAGGTATACCACCCCGGCTACGTCGCGAAGAGAATGGAGATAGGCGCGGTGCTCGGCGCTGCTCCGGCTGAGAATATCAGACGCGAGAGACCCGTCCCCGGCGACATCGTTATCCTCCTCGGAGGAAAGACCGGACGCGACGGCTGCGGCGGCGCTACAGGCTCGTCCAAGTCCCACACGCTCGAATCCCTCGAGACCTGCGGTGCAGAGGTACAGAAGGGCAACCCGCCCGAGGAGAGAAAGCTCCAGAGACTGTTCCGCAACCCCGAGGTCACAAAGATGATAAAGCGCTGCAACGACTTCGGTGCGGGCGGCGTATCCGTTGCTATCGGTGAGCTGACTGACGGTCTCGTCATCAACCTCAACGCCGTGCCCAAGAAGTACGACGGTCTTGACGGCACTGAGATAGCTATTTCCGAGTCGCAGGAGAGAATGGCTGTTGTCATCGCTCCCGAGGACCTCGACGCATTCCTCGCGGAGGCTCACAAGGAGAACCTCGAGGCTACCCTCGTTGCAGACGTTGTCGAGGAGCCGAGGCTCAAGATGGTCTGGAACGGCAATACGATCGTTGACCTCTCCCGCGAGTTCCTC
>JAFRXR010000130.1 GCA_017443395.1 Ruminococcus sp.
GCTTTAGTTTTTAAGGCGAAGCGAAATAAACCGAAGGGCGCTCCGCAAAGGGTGAATCGAAAAACGATCCAGTGAATCGTTTTTCGAGAGGTGACTCCCCGCAGTGCGGGGAGATGTCAGCGGAGCTGACAAAGGGGTTGGACCCGAAGGGTCGCCCTGTAAGATAAGCAGTTTCGCAAATCTTTGATTTGCAGAAAATGCTATATGCATAGCTGAGGGCGTTCCCTTGCCGCCTTCACGAACATTTTCGCCTGCGACCGCTGAGATCGCACGAATAACCATTTTTACGCGAATATTATTCTCCCCACCATTGCATTTTCCCGGCAACTATGCTATAATAACAGATATATGAAAGGAGGCGCTGATGTGGAACTCATCGACTGCCACACCCACACCCAGTTCTCGGTCGATTCCGAGGCTGATATCGAGGAGTGTATCGAGCGAGCGATAGGGCTCGGGCTCGCGGCGTATGCCGTCACCGACCACTGCGAATGCAACCGCTGGTACTCTCAGGAGCACTACCCCGGCGAGACCGTCTACCCCTACTTCGACTTCGGCAGGGACTTCGAGAGCTCTCTCTCAGCCGTTACTGAGCTGAAAAGGAAGTACTCCCGGAGGATAGACCTCATCTGCGGAGTGGAGCTCGGTCAGGCGACTCACGCCCCGGACATCGCCGATATGGCTGTCTCGGACCCGCGCCTCGACTTCGTCATCGGCTCCATGCACCAGCTTCCCAAGACCGAGGACTTCTGCTTCCTTGACTACTCGCAGTACACCGAGGCTGAGATATACGACCTCTGCCGGCGCTACTTCGAGGAGATCTACAAGCTGTGCCAGTGGGGAAAATTCGATGTTCTGGGACATCTTACCTACCTCCTGCGCTACATGAAATGCGGCTACGGGATCGACCCCGACATCTCCCGCTTCGACGACATCATCGCCGAGAGCTTCCGGCTGCTCGCGCAGAACGGCAAGGGCATTGAGATAAACACCTCCGGTATCCGCCAGCACTTCGGCGGGGCTTTCCCCGGGCTGAAATACGCAAAGCTCTTCCGTGACCTCGGGGGAGAGATGATATCGGTGGGCTCAGACTCCCACACTCCGGAGGACATCGGCAGCGGCGTCCGCGAGGGTGCTGAGATAGCATACGAAGCCGGCTTCAGATACTATGCAGTGTTCCGGAAAAGAAAACCGGGATTCATCAAAATAATGTAGAGGGCGTATCCATTCACTCACTCTGCATCTGACCCCAGATACCTGATACCTAAAACCTTTGAAAGGAACGATACTATGAACGACATCGTAAAAATACTCCAGCAGAACGCGCGTATCACCAATACTGCGCTCGGCGAGATGCTCGGCATAAGCGCCGGGGAGGCTGCCGCTGAGATAAAGAAGCTCGAGGACGAGGGCGTTATCCGCGGCTACAGCGTTATCGTGGACGACGAGCTCTACGACAAATCCACAGTTTACGCAACTATCGAGCTCAAGGTCACTCCGCAGCGCGACTGCGGCTTCGATGACATCGCCAAGACTATCATGATGTACGACGAGGTCGAGAGCGTGTCACTCATGTCCGGTGCATACGACCTTGCGGTAGAGGTGAAGGGCAGCGACCTCAAGGACGTTGCATTCTTCGTATCGGAGAGACTTTCCACTATCGACGGCGTGCTCTCTACCGCGACCCACTTCATTCTCAAGAAATACAAGGAAAAGGGTATCTTCATCGACCGCGAGGAGCCCGATGAAAGGGGTCTCTGCTGAGCATGATAGATTACGATAAGGTCCTTTCGGGGAAAATAAAGAAAATGAAGCCATCCGGTATCCGCAAGTTCTTCGACATCGCGGGGACTATGGAGGGCGTCATCAGCCTCGGCGTCGGCGAGCCCGACTTCTCGACCCCGTGGGTGATACGCAAGGCGGCTATACAGGTGCTCGAGAGAAAGCACATCATATACGGTCCGAATAAGGGCGTAGCTCCGCTGAGAAAGGCTATTTCCCAGCGTATCGAGAAGAAGCACGGCGTTAAGTACGACTCCGACAGCGAGATGATAGTGACAGTCGGCGGCTCTGAGGCTATAGACCTCGCAGTGCGCGGACTCATCGACCCCGGTGACGAGGTGCTCGTGGTCGAGCCCTGCTTCGTGTGCTACGCTCCCCTCGTGGAGCTCGTGGGAGGAGTGGCAGTCCCTGTTCCGACGAGGATAGAGAACAACTTCAAGCTGACTGCGGACGACCTGAAGGACAAGATAACAGACCGCACAAAGCTCCTTATACTGCCGTTCCCGAACAATCCGACCGGCGCGATAATGACCCGCGAAGACCTCGAGCCCATAGCAGAGCTCCTGCGTGATACCAACATAATGATACTCTCTGACGAGATATATTCCGAGCTGACCTACGGCAGGGCGCATTTCTCGATGATAGAGCTCGAGGGTATGCGCGAGCGCACTATCTACGTCAACGGCTTCTCAAAGGCTTATGCCATGACCGGCTGGAGACTGGGATACGTCTGCGCGCCGGAGCCTGTCATCTCACAGATCGCAAAGATACACCAGTACGGCATAATGTGCAGCCCGTACATAAGCCAGAACGCCGCGATAGAGGCGCTGACCTCCTGCGACGCAGAGGTCGCGAAAATGGTGGACGAATACAATATCCGCCGCCGCTACCTTGTCAGCGAGTTCAACCGCCTCGGTCTTACCTGCTTCGACCCGGAGGGCGCGTTCTACGTCTTCCCCTGTATCAAGAGCACGGGTCTGACCAGCGAGGAATTCTGCGAGCGTCTGCTCTACGAGGAGAAGGTCGCGACCGTACCCGGAAGCGCGTTCGGCGAGTCCGGCGAGGGGCATATCCGAATCTCGTATGCGTATTCGCTGAAGCATCTCATGGAGGCTATGCGCCGTATCGAGTGCTTCCTGAACAAGCTCAGAGGAGAGGAAAATGAGGATAAAAACTGCGGCTAAGATAAATCTTGCGCTCGACGTCACTGGGCAGCTCCCTGACGGCTACCACTCGATCGAGAGCGTGTTCCAGACCGTAGGGCTGTATGACGATATCGACGTCATGCCTGCGGACGGCATCACTATCGAATGCGAGCTGCCCGCACAGTTCGCGGACAGCGACCCCATACCCTGCGACGAGCGAAATATCGCCTACAAGGCGGCAAGACTCTTCTTCGACACCTACGGCGGCAGCGGCTGCCATATCCGGATAGTCAAGGGTATTCCCTCGCAGGCGGGAATGGGCGGCGGCAGCACCGACGCTGCGGCTGTGCTGTACTGCCTCAACGAGCTCACCGGCGCGGGTGCTTCTCCCGAGGAGCTTGCAAGGCTCGGGAAAAAGCTCGGCGCGGACGTTCCATTCTTCTTCACCGGCGGTACGGCATACGTCGGAGGCATTGGCGAGGAAGTGCGCAGGATAGGGGACTACTCCGGTCGGACACTCGTTATCGCGAAGGGCGCGGAGGGTGTCTCCACCGCTCAGGCTTACCGCAGCATCGACGCGCTGACATCACCCGTTCACCCGCAGACAGCGGAGCTCGCGGACGCGATAGAGAACGCTCCTGACGAGGCATACAGGTACTTCGGGAACCTTTTCGAGCAGGCTGTGCAGCTTGCTGAGGTCGATGACATAAAGGCAAAAATGCTCGCAGCGGGTGCGCTGAGCTCGGTCATGACCGGCAGCGGAAGTGCTGTATTCGGGCTGTTCACAGACCGTGCCGCCGCAGAAAAATGTGCGGCAGAGCTTGAAGGTGCGGGCTATTTCGCCGCAGTCTGCGAGACTGTGGGGAGGTCTTTCATAAACAAATAATGGGATCCCAAAGGGGCGCGGAGCCCGCGCTGGCGGTCACACGGAATTCTCCCCTACAGAAATTTCTGCACCAAAAAAGGACGGCACAAGCCGTCCTCATTTTTTAGTTGTTGCCCTTATTGCCGTTGGTCCCGAGCGCAGCCGGAGTGCCCGCACTTCCCGTGATCTTGTTCTTGACAGACTTTATGCTCTGGAGATTGCGTGCGTAGTGGAGCTCAGTGTCGCTGAGCATCTTCGCAACGGAAACAGCCGCGTTCTGCTGGAGGTTCTTGGCAGCGGTCTGAGCCTTTGTCAGCATATCCACAGCCTTTTTCTTAGCCTCGAGCACGATAGCCTCGCGGGAAACGATCTGCGCAGCGCGCTCCTCAGCCTTGCGGATTATGCCCTCAGCGTTGAGCTTTGCCTCGTTGAGTATCCTCTGGCAGTCGAACTCGATCTTCTTGGCTTCCTTCAGCTCGTGAGGCATATTCAGGCGGACGTCGTTGATGAGCTCTCTCATGCGCTCACCGTCGATGACCTTTTTGTGCGATACGAACGGCATAGAGCCTGCCTTGTCGAGCAGCTCGTCCATCTCTTCAAGGATTTCATCAATATTCATAGCTAATTACCTCTCTTTGACAAGTCTTTGTTGTATATCATCAAGTATTGCTTCGGGAACAAAGTGGCTGATATCGCCGCCGAAATATGCTATCTGCTTGACCACGCTCGAGCTGAGATACATATTCTCCGCCGCAGTGGTCAGGAAGACCGTTTCCGCGTTCGCGTAGAGCTTCTTGTTGGCGAGCGCCATCTGGAACTCGTACTCAAAGTCGCTGACCGCACGCAGACCCTTGACTATCGCTATTGCACCGACGTTCCGCACATAATCCGCGAGCAGTCCGTCGAGGATGTCGATGACGACGTTATCGAGGTCGCGGGTCACGGACTCTATCATCAGCATACGTTCCGTGGCGGTGAAGCTCGGCTGAGCCTTGCCGGCGTTGCGCGAGATGAGCACGATGACCTTGTCGAACAGCTTTGAAGCGCGGGTGATTATATCGAGATGTCCGAGCGTTACGGGATCGAAGCTGCCCGGGCAGACCGCTATCCTTCTCATTCCTCGTCTGCCTCCTCCTGAGCCTCGCGGCAGAAGATAGCCGCGCTGATCTTTCCGTAGTGATAGGTCCTGCGCAGTGTGAGTCCCTCTGGAGTTTCCGGGACCTCTGCTGCGTCCTCGTATTCGCATATTATGAGCCCGCCCTCGCTGAGCTTTGCAGCCGCGAGAGGGAGTATCTTAGCGATATGCCCGTGTCTGTACGGCGGATCGAGAATGATGAGGTCGAAGCTCTTGTTCGTGAGGCTGATGTAGTCGTAGCTGTCGCGAGATACCACCTCTGCCTGACGCTCGAAGCCGCAGCTGCGAAGGTTCTCGTTGACGCAGCGGATCGACTTCTGCGAGCTGTCCACGAACACCGCACGTTTAGCTCCGCGGCTGAGCGCTTCTATACCGAGCTGACCGCTGCCTGCAAAGAGATCGAGGACATAAGCGTCCTCAAGCTCGAACTGGACGGCAGAGAAAATGCCCTCCTTGACCTTATCGGCTGTGGGTCTGACGTCCAGACCCTCCGGTGCGGTGAGCTTTCTCCCGCGTGCGGTTCCGGTAATAACTCTCATCTGAAAAACTCCTGTCGTGCAGATACTTACGCTTCATTATACAACATTTGTGCGGGCTTGTCTATATTTTTCCGCAAAGATAGGTGAATCCGCACAAATACGTGATTTTATTTTTGTGGATTTTGTCAGATACAGGAACTTTCTACATTCCCTGAATGACGTCCCAGAGCTCCTTCGCAGTCCCGATACTGACTCCCGCAGTCTGCGCGAGCTCCTCCGGAGTTGCTGCGAGCAGCTTCTCCTTGGTCTTGAACTTCAGCAGAATCTTCGCTGCCTTTTTCTCGCCGATGCCCTTGACGGACAGCAGCTCGGAGCTGTAGGTCTTTTTCTTGTGCCGTGAGTGCATGAAGCTCACCGAATAGCGGTGTACCTCGTCCTGTATACGCGTCACGAGGTCGAACACCGCGCGGACGCTGTTTATCTGTATCTCGCGGCCTCCGGTGGCTATGGCGCGGGTGCGGTGCTTGTCGTCCTTGACCATGCCGAATACCGGGATATCCAGCCCGAGCTCACGTATCAGCGGCGCTACAGCGTTGACGTGACCCTTTCCGCCGTCGAGGAGGATAAGGTCAGGCGTGCGGGTGAAGTACTCATCGCCGTCCTGCCCGATGATATGCATGAGCCGCCTCCTGACGACCTCGCGCATACTGCCGTAGTCGTTCTGGAGCTCCTGCTCCTTGACGGTGAAGCGCTTGTACGCCTTTTTGAGGGGCCTGCCGTCCTCGAAGACGACCATTCCCGCGACCATCGACTCCGACGAGAGATTGGAGATGTCGTATGCCTCGATATACCGGGGAGGCTTCGCCAGTCCGAGACTTTTCCCCAGCTCTTCGAGCGCGATGACCTCCTTGCCGGTGCGGTCGTTCCTGAGCGCAGCGTACTCCGCGCTGTTGCTCCGTGCGAGCAGCAGCAGATCGAGCGGGTTGCCCTTCTGAGGCTGCCACAGGCGGACCTTCCGTCCAGCCTGCGCCTCGAGCATAGCCTGTATCAGGCTGCCGTCCTCGGGGATATGGTCGATGATGACCTCCTTGGGGATGTCCGTGCGTCCATGGTAGAACTGCTCCATGAATACCGAAAGCACGTCCTCACCGTCGGGCTTGCCGAACTCGAACACGGCCTTGTCGTAGAGCCGCCCGCCGCGGTACATCAGAACCGAGACGTACAGCCCGTCGTAGTGCTCGGCGATACCGATGACGTCTGCCGAATCGATGGCGTTGTTTATCATCTTCTGCTTCTCAGAAGCCTTTTTTATGGCGTTTATGCGGTCGCGGAGCAGTGCTGCCCGCTCGAAATCGAGCCTCTCCGCGGCTTCGTTCATCTCCTGCTCCATGCGCTCGACGGACTCTGCGCTGCCCTTCTTTATGAACTCGACAGCCTGCGCGACTGTTTTGCAGTAGTCCTCCCGGGAGATCCTCCCGCGGCACACGCCCATACAGAGCTTGTTGTGGTAGTTCAGGCAGGGGCGTCCCTTGCCGAAGTCCTGTGGGAAGCGCTTATGGCAGGTCGGGAGCATGAACACGCGGTTGGCTTCGTTCACAGCTTCCTTGGTGATGAAGCCGCTCGTGTACGGACCGAGGTACCGCCCGGGAGCCTTGGTGTTCTTTTCGGCAGTGATACGCGGAAAATCCTCATCGGAAATGCGGATGTAGTGGTAGCCCTTGTCGTCCTTGAGGAGGATATTGTACTTGGGCTTGTGCTGCTTGATGAGGCTGCATTCGAGCAGCAGCGCCTCATACTCGCTGTCCACGACGATGTAGTCATAGTCGTTCACGTTCGAGACCATAGCCGCGACCTTCGGCGTATGGTCGGGGTTCTCGCGGAAATAGCTGCTCACGCGGTTGTGGAGGTTCTTAGCCTTGCCGATGTAGATTATCTCGCTTTTGGCGTTCTTCATGATGTAGACGCCGGGCGACGAGGTGAGCTTTGAGGTCTTTTCGCGGAGATAGGGGAGTCTCTGATTCATGGCTCCCTCACTGACTGTTGAAGTAGTCGATGCCGCGCGACGGCTTGAAATAGGTGCGGATATAGCCGTCCGTGGATAGCACGACGAATTCGTTGGTCTCCTCGATGTAGTAAATGCCGTCGCCGTCCTCTGCTTCGACCTTGTACAGCGCGTCGGGGTCGTTGATGACGTCGCTCGCGCCCTTTTCATACTCAGCGGCAGTAGCGTAGTCGAACTCACCGCCGTGCTTCTCGAAGTGCTCGTTGAGCAGCTTCTTGCTGCGGAATTTGTACTCGACGTAGTTGTCCTCAGCCGCAGTGGTCGTCGTCACGGCGGAGGTGGTCTCAGCAGCGGTGGTTTTTGTTTTTTTGGTGGACTTTTTGGTAGTCTTAGCGGCCTCAGTCTCCGCGGGTGCCGTGGTCTTGGAGGCTTTTTTCTCGGTGACCTCGGTCTCAGCGGAGTCGGACGCAGCCGGAACGACCTCCAGCGAGCTCTTCGAGGCTTCATCGGCGGAGCGGTCAGCCTTCATGCCGGATATAACGAGAACTATCACAGTCAGGAGCAGCACTCCGACTGCGACTATAGAATAGGTCTTATTGCTCATATGAATCCCTCCATGGATCTTATACAGCAAACGACAAAAGCTTTTGAGGTTCGCTACAAATACATTATAGCAGAACGCTCCGGATTTTTCAAGTCCGGAGCAGCAGATCTGCCTATATGATATAAATATATTTAAAATGTATAGGCGGCGGATCGGGGACAGCTCCTGTGAAAAAAATATCAGAGTGCAAAATGCCCAAATTCAAGTTAAGATTATTGCCACAGTTTACAATTTTATCAAAAATACGGAAAAAATCCCGATTTGTGTTGCAATTGTATTCAATGCGTGGTATAATATTTGTGTAAGTTTAACAATGTACAGCATTGGAGATAAAATGCTGTGCTTTGCACTGCCTTGAAAAATGCTTTTTTGTAGAAATAGCCTTACTATGCGCTGATGAATATTACAGACAGTAAAAAAGTTGGTGAATATTAATAAAAAACGGGGTATTATTTAAGGCAAAAAAGCGATTGAAAAATATCATTGAAAATGTTATAATGATTAGTATTAAGGCGTGTGAAAACTAATCAACTATGGAGGTGGTTTCATGAAGAGTTTTTCCTATGTAGCCCAGGACGCTAAAGGCAAACAGAGCAAGGGTATTATGAATGCCGAGAGCGAACAGGAATTCCTCACCAAAGCTAAGGAGAGGGGCTTGTATATAAAGGATTATAAGGAAAGCGATTCAACCAACACAAAATCAATTTACAAGTTCAAGACCAAGGAACTCGCGTTCTGCTGCAGACAGCTCAGCGCGATGCTAAGCTCGGGACTTACGCTTGTAAAATCGATCGACATTCTCGTAAAAGAGCAGGAGGATGAAAAGGCGCGTGCGATCTGGCAGGACATCTACGAGAACGTACAGAAGGGTGAATCCTTCTCGTCCACGCTGGAGATGCATTCCGGATCGTTCCCGAATTTCCTTATCTCGATGGTAAATGCCGGAGAGTCCTCGGGCTCACTCGACGTGATCATGACCCGTATGTCCGACCACTACGCTAAGGAAGGCAAGCTCAAGAACACCATCAAGGGCGCGATGATCTACCCGATCATCCTCGCGGTGCTCCTTGTAGTAGTAATGATGTTCCTCTTCATCTTCATCATGCCTACGTTCATCGCGATGTACGAGGATCCATCAAAGATGCCTGCACTGACCAAGATCCTCGCGGCTATATCCGACTTCCTGAGAAAGCGCTGGTTCCTCCTTATCGGTATCGTAGCACTTCTCTACTTTGGCTTCCAGTACCTCATGAAGGTGCCAAGCTTCCGTTTGAAGGTCGACCGATTGATATGTAAGGGTCCGGGCTTCGGTCCCCTCGTAACAAAGATCTACACAGCGCGCTTCGCGCGTACACTTTCCTCGCTTTATTCGAGCGGTATCCCCATGGTCGATTGTCTTGAAAAGGCTTCGTCGATCCTCAGTAACTCCTATGTTGACCAGAAGTTCGAGGACGTCGTTGACGAGGTAAAGCAGGGTGAGACGCTCTCCGCGGCTATCACAAGAACAGAGTTATTCGAGCCGATGTTCTGCTCGGTAATCTTCGTTGGTGAGGAGTCCGGTGCGCTCGACTCTATCCTTGAAAAGACTTCGGATTACTACGAGGAAGAATCTGACTCAGCTGTTCAGCGACTCGTAGGAATGATCGAGCCTCTCATGCTCATTCTCATGGGCGTTGTCATAGGACTTTTCGTCGGAGGCGTTTATCCCGCACTCTACGGTTCTATGGAAAGTATCGAAGACGAATAATAACGAAAGGTGGAAAGATAAATGCTTTCATTTGATATTACCGATAGAAATATACGAGTTGTTAAGGGCGTTGAGAGCAACGGAAAGATCAAGATCAGCTCCGCTGCTACCCTTAACATCGAAGAAGACCTTATTGTAAACGGACACGTTAAGGACGTGCCCAACGTAGCGACTCTCATCAACGGCATACTCAAGAGACACAAGATGCCCGACAAGGAGGCTATCGTATCCATTTCCTCGAACCTCACGATCTTCAAGGAAATGACAGTCCCCAAGCAGAAGAACCAGGATATCCAGAAGGTAGTCAAGCAGCAGATGCAGGCTGAGCTCAACC
>JAFRXR010000131.1 GCA_017443395.1 Ruminococcus sp.
CAAGAAGCTGGGCTTCATCGTGCCGGTGCGCATATGGCTCGCCGACGAGCGCTACAATGCTGATGTCCGCGCGAAGTTCACGAGCTACATGGCAGCGCAGTTCTTCGACCTCGACGAGATAAACGCGATCTACCGCGACTACGTCGGCGGCAACTCTGACAACTGGCGCAAGGTCTGGACGATCTACACCTTCCTCGTGTGGTATGAGGAATACTTCGTGAAGAGATAAAGATAAGGAGTACCTTCGGGTACTCCTTTTTCGTTTACTTTCTGTGCAGCAGCTTTTCGAGCATTTCGCGGAAGCTCTTGCCCGTGTCGATGTGCAGGCTCGGGAACGCGCGTTCGATACGTCTGCTCTCAGCGGATCGCTTCTCAAGCTGCGCGCGGTATTTTTCCCGCAGCTCATCGTATTTCTGCCGGTACTGCCTGTTTTTCTCATTGAGCTCATCACGCTTCTCCATGATATTCTCAACGCCGCTGAACAGCTTCTCGCCGGTGCGGTCTGAGATTCTCCTCATCTGAGCGGAGATGTCGTCGAGCAGTCTCAGACGGTTCTTGATGTGGACGATAGCGAGGACGGTGATAGTCAGGTCGCTCACGAATCCGACGCCGATAACGATCAGCAGCACGAATGTGAGTGTCTCCGGTATCCCAGCGACGAACCTGACGATGAGCGGGTGTATCAGCCTCACCGTGATAAGACACGCTACTCCCCACAGAAGCGAGAATTTGAGGCAGATGTAGCCGCGGAGGTTGAAACGCTCACGGGAGTAGTCCCACCAGTGCTGCCTGAATATTTTCTCCAGTACGAACCCCGTTACGAGCTCGAGGGAGCTTGTCAGTACAACCGAGCCAGAGTAAAGCACCGCGATATTGCCGCTGATAGGGGATAGCGCACCCGTGACGAGAATCACTCCAACGCCGTATATCGGGCAGTACGGACCGTTCAGGAAACCGCGGTTGACGAATTTTCCGTGTTCGACAGCCTGATACACTACCTCCAGACACCACCCGAAGAAAGCATATATGTAGAAATAGCAGATGAGCTGAACGAATGTCTGTGAAATGGCGAACGCCCCCTTAGTAACCCAGTTCCTCGCCGACGATGATGACCTTTATGCGTCCCTTGTGGCGCTGCTGTGCGGAGATGAGGTAGTTGCAGCAGATACGCCCGTCACCGGAGCAGCCGTCGTACATCTGACTGCCGGACTTTGTCAGCGAAACGCACCTGCCCGTCTCCTTGCAGTAGGTCGCGCAGTCGAGCCGCACGCAGTTAGGCGGCGCAGCCTCGGTCTTAACGCGCACCTCAGCCTCATGCAGGTCGCGGACGATCTTATTATATCCCGCGATGACGATGACCGAATCCGGTCCGAAAGCGATAGCGGCAATGCGGTTGCTGTTGCCGTCAACGTTGTACAGCACGCCGTCCTCGGTTATGGCATTGGCGCTGGTGATGAAGACGTCCGCCGAGAAAGCGGCGCGGTAGGTCGCCTTTATCTCCTCGGGAGTGGTCGCTTTTGAGCGGTCGAGGTAGTTGTACTTCCCCGAGCTCAGGAGCTCGCGTATGCCGCACTCCGCCATAGACACCGACCCGCCGTGTGTGACGGTATCCCCGTCCTTCATCAGCGACTCCACTATGCCCTTTACGTCCGAGGCTGAGTCCGCGTAGTAGAACTCCATGTTGTTCCTTTTGAGCGCCTCGCCGACTCTCTTTATCCGCAGCTCGCGGACAGCTTTCTTGTTATTGTCCATATTTATACTCCTTCACAAAACAGGGCAGGGAAGACCCCTGCCCGTATATTTTTATCAGTCGTTGTCCGGCTCGAGGACTGCGTAATTGCCCTCGGAGCGCTTGTAGACCACATTTGTCTCGCCGGTCGCAGCATTGGTGAACATAAAGAAATTGTGCCCGAGCATATTCATCTGGAGGATAGCCTCATCGACGTCCATAGGTCTCATCTTGAACTTCTTGTGCCTGATGACGTCGTAGGACGCGATCTCCTCGACGGGCTCAGCAAACGCCTCCTTGAAAGCGGTATCCTTGAGCTTTTTCTCGATCTTGGTCTTGTTCTTGCGGATCTGGCGGATTATCTTGTCGATAGCGTCATCGAGAGCGACGGCCTTATCGGCAGCAGAGCGCTCAGCGCGGAAAATAATGCTATTGTATTTAACTGTCAGCTCGAGGAGAATATCGCTCTTTATCTCTGCGAGAACTATTTTAGCGTCGGCGTCATCGCCGAAGAACTTTCCGAGTCTTGTATTGATCCTGTTTTCTGCGTACTCTGTGAAATTCTGTGGTACCTGCATTTTCTTGGCTGTGATAGTTGTTTTCATAGTAGTCCTCCTTTAGGCTCTGACAAAGTCAAAGCATAAACTTTATGGTTATATTATACCATACCGCACTATGATTTACAAGAGATTTTGTTAAATTTGTAGATACTGCACAACAATAAATAAAAGATTTGTTAATTCTGACGAAATCATTCACTCAGAGCGTCGAGGAGCGTTTTCGCTATCTGGTCGGTCTTGACTGAGCCGCTGTCCTTGTCCTCGATGAGTATGCAGAATGCGATCGGGAAGTCCTCATCGTCCACGAAGCCCACGAGGAGGGAGTTCTCCTTCGCGCCCTCATCGACCTGAGCCGTACCGCTCTTGACGCCCAGAGAATAGCCGGGTATCAGCTCCGAGTAGTGGTTTGCGCCGTTGGTGAGCATCATCTGACGCACGCAGGCAGCGTTGTCGTCGGTGAAGAGCTGCTCGCTGAACTCAGTGTGTCCGCGCTCGCAGACGTCGCCGTAGACGTCGGTGACCTTTGCGATGAGGTGAGGCATGGTCATCCTGCCGGTGCCGTTAGCTACAGCGCTCTGCCACATCATGAGCTGCATAGGGCTCACGAGGGTATCTCCCTGCCCGATACAGCCCCACTGTGTACGGAAATCGTCCGTATCCTCGAGAGTCGTGGAGGCTCTCTCGCACTGTATCCCGTCGATGTCAAAGTACTCCATTTCCTCGCCGTTTATGGCGTAGCCGAGCTTCCCGTAGATCTTTTTGATCTTGTTCAGGGGCATATCGCTGTCCGCGACGAGCTGCGCGAAGAACGGGTTGCAGCTGTTCTCGAGTGCCTGCTGGATATCCTGCTCGCCGTGCCCGTAGATGTTGTGGCAGTCGATTACACCGCCCGTCTTGTTGGTATAGTGACCCTCGCAGGTGTAGCGCTTGGCGAAAAGTCTGTCCGCGCCCATAATTTCGAGCGCCGTGATGACCGTAGAGACCTTCTGTGTGGATCCGGGGACGGTCCCGTACATGACCTTGGAGATGAGCGTGCCCGACTCAAAATTCGCGATATCGTCGTAGCCCTTGGTGACGTCGATGTTGGGGAGGCTCGTGCAGACCAGCAGCTCACCGGTCTTGTAGTTATACGCGACCGCGCAGCCCTTCTGAGAGCCGAAGGCGTCGTAGACCTTGCGGTTCGCCTCGTGGTCGAGGGTGGTGTAGATAGCCGCCTTGCCGCCCTCACGGACAAGCCCCGCGGTGAAGCTGTAATTGTTGAGCTTGTCGGTGTTCCGCGCGACGAGCGTGTTCTCCATCTGACCGCTGTCGTCGCCGATAAGGCTGCCGACGTCGATGAAGTAGTTATCGGGGTAGGAGGAGCCGTCGTCGTCCGTGCCGGTGTAGAGGACGTCTCCGTGCCTGTCGTAGACCCTTCCGAGGCTCATGGTGCCGGAGTGGGTCATGTAGAACTTCGCCTCGCGGTGTATCTTGATGACGAGCGCTGCCATTCCCGCGATAAACAGCACGATGAACAGGCTTATGAGGAACTGGCATCTTCTTATGCTCTTCATGCTCTGCGCCTCCTTTTCGGAGCCTCAGCGTTGAACCTGAACGGCTCAGGGTCGCGGAAAACAGGCGACTGGCACGCGCTGAGCATACCTATCATCAGTCCGCTGACGAGCATGGAGCTTCCTCCGGACGATATGAAGGGGATCGTGACGCCCGTGAAGGGGATCATGTTGCACGAACCGAAGATATTCAGCGCCATCTGCACCGTGAATGCCGCGCAGACACACGCAGACATCGTCGCGTGGAAGTACGATCTCGGCGGACTTATGAGCGGCACCGCCACCATCATGATCAGCGCGAGCACGGTCATCAGCGCGAACAGCAGACCCCACTCCTCGCAGATCGTCGCGAAGACGATGTCGTTCTCATGCGCGAAGACCTCGTGCAGGAAGCCGTTTGTGGGACCCTTGCCGAACCAGCCTCCCTCCGCGATAGCGATGAGCGCCTTGGACTGCTGATAGCCGTTCCCGGAGGTATCGCTCCATATGTCGGAGAAGATACGCTCCCGGACGTACTCCGGCGCAAAGAACACAGCAAGAACTGCCGCCAGCGCGAGTGCAAGACCTGCACCAACGAGTGATTTCTTCGAGAATTTAGTCTTCGGGTAGCATATCCGCAGCAGGAATCCCGCCGCATAAATGCCCACGAACGTCGGCAGGCTGCCGAGGTCGCGGCACCACCACTGCATGAGGCAGATCGCCGCAGTGAGCCCGAACAGCGCGAGATTGTCGTACACGACGTTGAACCCGAGTATCCTGTGCCGCTTCTGCTGCTCGGTGACAGACGTCGCACACGCGAGCACGAACAGCGGCTTGATGAACTCCGACGGCTGAATGGAAGTGTTCTCGCCGAGATTTATCCACATACTCCTGCTGCCGGTGAACAGCACAGTAATGAGCATGAGCACGCCGATACCGATGTAGTAGTATTTCTTCTGCATCTCGAGCCACTTGTGATCGCGGCAGAGGAGGTATCCCACCCTGCAAGCGCCCAGCGCCACGATACAGGTTATCCAGTGCTTCACGGCGAATCCCACCCCGCCGAAGCACGATTGCATTATAACGCTCATATTCAGCACGAGAATGAGCATGAAGTCGATAGTGTAGCTCTGCTGCCTGAAGAATGGCATGACGGTGAAGCAAACGAGGTCGAGCCCTATGACTCCTGCCGCGAGCAGCACGAAGCTCCCTCCGCTGCCGTCAGAGAGCATTACGTTCGCGAGCATGGCGATGTGCGCGCCGAGCACGAATATGCACGAGAAGAGGTAAGCTATGGGATTATTGACCATTTCCACCCCTCCTCCTGAACACGAGCCGCCTGTTCCCGAGACCGATGATGTCGTTCTCGCGGAGGACAGCCTTCTTTACGAGATTGCCGTTCACGAACAGTCCCGACTTCGAGCCGATGTCGGTGATAGTCCAGATGCCGCTCGCATTGACGGTGAGCATAGCGTGGTAGCGCGATACCGAGAGGTCAGGCAGGCGGATATCCGCAGACGCATGACGACCTATAAGTATCTCATCGCAGCCGAGCTCATAGACCGTATCCGGACCCGCGAGCTCCATATGATGAATGAGCTTGTTCCAGCTCTTTTTTTCAGAGTGCTTTTCGCGGTACGCCGCGATGATAAGCACCAGCAGGCATATATCGAGCGCCGCAGCAGATACGGCGCAGAGGACTATATCCAATCCGATCCCTCCCAACTTCTCTATTATACCACAATTTGTGTCATAAATCAAATTAAAAATACGTCAAATAAGTCCGTACAAAATGAAAAGACCGCACTTTTCAGTGCGGTGCGTTCCATACTTTTCAGTTTTGCGGTCACGAGAAGTAATTCTGATATCCGTCACCGTAGAATCCGGTATAGCCGTGATTGAACTGCGAGGGATCAGCGAAGTAAAGAAGAACTGCGTTCTTTACGCTGTCAGTAACCTTGCTCGAGAATGTCCCAAGGTCAACATAGGAGGAAGCGCCTGAGAACTGATAGCGCTGTGTAAGTACTCCATAGATCGTATTCGGATACGCCGGGCTGTTGACTCTGTTCATGATGACCTCAACTACGAGAGCCTTGTTGTACTCTGAGATCCAGGAGGAGCCAGCCTCGTGAGCTACCGCGTTGCAGAGGAGAATGTAGTCTGCATCTGAGATAGGGAGGGCAGTCGTCGTGGTCTGCGGAGCAGTGGTGGTCGTAGTTGTAGTAGTGGTCGTAGTAGTGGTGGTAGTCGTTGTAGTTGTAGTAGTTGTAGTCGTCGTGGTAGTTGTTTCCGTAGTCGTTGTGCCGATGTATTCCATGTGCGCGTTGAAGATATCGAACACGTTGTAGAAGTCATCGGAGTTGCTCTCAATATCAATTGTCTCTGGGGTGATCTCGGTCTCTTCAGTCTCTGTATCTGTCTCTGCTGTGACCGGAGTTTCAGTAACGGCTGCGGACGCTGTATTCGTGAGCGAAACAGCAATGTTCTCAATTGGAGTAAGTGCTGTGTCAAGCAGGCTCTGCTCGCTTGTTTCAACGACCTCTGCGCTTACCTCAAGGGTATTGTTTTCGGTCGCGGAAGCAACACACAGGCTGCTGAACATACAAGAGGTGGACATTCCTAAGATAACCGCTATTAACTTAGCGTTTCTCATCTACTCATCCTTTCGTAGAACGTAATGAATTTCAGTCCCTTTCGGACTGTGTCTATGATAACACAGCTGGCTGAAAAAGGCAATACCTTTGGGAATTTTTCCATTTTGCGACCAAAATTCTGCACTATATTTGTTCCTGTTAGGGTAAAATGGCACATATTATATGTACAAACTGTTAACACAATGTAAACCTGAAATTAACACCGCAAAACATAAAACGACTAAAAATTACAAATCTGTAACAACCGGCTCTGAAATTTGATTACGCTCAGTATAATTTCATGTGAGAACATATTTTTGACATATGATTTTTCGACCAAAAGTGCGTAAAAATACTGTTCAGATAGTATAACGGCTTTGCAATTTCTTGACAAAAAAGTTACAGAGCGATATAATATTGAATGTTACAACGTTCGACACAGACTGTTGACGTTCACCATAATTCACAAGGAGCTTTTGTATGCCTTCGATCATCTTTTTTGACATAGACGGCACCCTCATCACCGAGGACGACCGTATGCTCATTCCCGACAGTACCCGTGAGGCGATAGCCGAAACGCGCCGCCGCGGGAACTATACCTTTATAAATACTGGGCGCACCGCCTTTAATATAAGTAAGGAGGTTCTCGCGCTCGGCTTCGACGGTATGCTGTGCGGCTGCGGCACCTACATCGAGATCGCCGGCAGCGTCGAGCTCTACCACACGCAGGAGCAGTCCCTCTGCCGGAAAATCGCCCGTATACTCCGCGAATGCCGCTGCACGCCGGTCTACGAGCGCCGCGAGGGCTATTTCTTCGACGACCTCGCCGAATATGACCCCGAGCTTGACTGGTTCCGCGAGCACTTCGTAAAGCCGGGCATTCCCATGGACAGGCAGGTCGATGATCCCGACTTCGGCTACGACAAGTTCGTCTTCTGGGCGAACGAGCACACAGATATGGCGCGTATCCGCCGTGAGATAGGAGAGTATTACGACATCATCGACCGCGGGAATCGCTTCTTCGAGAACGTTCCCCGCGGCTATTCCAAGGCGACGGCGATAGGCTATGTGCTGAAAAAACTTGCAATTCCGCTGGAGAACGCCTATGCGATAGGCGACAGCATGAACGATCTCCCTATGCTTCAGGCTGTCCCTAACAGTATCGCAATGGGCGGCGCTGAGCACATCTACCCCTATGTCTCCTACATCACCACGCCCATAGAGGAGGACGGCATTGCGAACGCCCTGCGGCATTTCGGGCTCATCTGAGCGAAAAATGTATCTGCGTGATCTTTTTTGCATTACCGCTTGCAATATTTCCGAAGATGTGTTATAATAAAGTACACTGAATAATGCTGAAAACAGGGGAGGAACGGTTCGGGCAGCATAAAAGTCCGATACCGGAAATGAACATGAATATAGCAGTTGCACAGTCAGGAGGTCCGACCTGCGCTATCAACGCCTCGCTCGGCGGAGTTTTCAGGGCGGGCAAGCGTTCAGACCAGATAGACCGTATCTACGGCGCTCTCAACGGTATCGAGGGCGTTATCGGCGATCAGCTCGTCGATCTTTCGGGCAAGCTCACCGACGAGAACAACTACGAGCTGCTCCTGCGCACGCCGTCCGCAGTGCTCGGCTCGTGCCGCATGAAGCTCCCGGATTACCACAAGGAGAGCGCGGTCTACGATCACATCACCGACATCTTCCGCAAGAACGGCATAGGAATGTTCTTCTACATCGGCGGAAACGACTCTATGGACACCGTCGCTAAGCTCTCGGCTTACTACCGCGACAACAACATCACCGACATCAAGGTCATCGGTATCCCGAAGACCATCGACAACGACCTCTGCGTGACCGACCACTGTCCGGGCTTCGGCTCTGCTGCAAAGTACGTCGCAGCGACCGTGCAGGAGATAACCCGCGACAGCAACGTCTACAGCATACCGTCCGTTACTATTATAGAGTGTATGGGACGTCACGCCGGCTGGCTGACTGCGGCTTCGAGCTGTATCAGAGCCAACGGCGAGAGCGCTCCGCACCTCATTTACCTGCCTGAGCGAGCGTTCAGCGCAGACCGCTTCATCGTTGACGTAAAGCGCCAGATGCAGCGCCACAGAGCCGTTATCGTGGCGGTCTCGGAGGGAATCAAGACTCCCGACGGACGCTTTGCCGCTGAGAGCTACCAGTCCGCTAAGAAGGACGCCTTCGGTCATACATACCTCTCCGGCATTGGTAAGTTCCTTGAGAACCTTATCTCCGACGAGATCGGCTGCAAGGTGCGCTCCATTGAGCTGAACGTCATGCAGCGGTGCAGCTCGCACATCGCTTCGCTCACGGACATTCAGGAGTCTGAGCGTATCGGCGAGGCAGCGGTTGAAGCAGGACTTTCCGGCAAGACCGGCTGCACAATGGTGTTCAGGCGCGATTCCAACTCTCCCTACACCTGTACAGTTGAGACTACGGACGCCCTTAATACAGCCAACTCCGAGAAGTTCTTCCCGGCTGAGTGGATAAACGACGACGGCAACGACATCATGCCTGCCGCGACCGAGTATCTGCTCCCGCTTATTCAGGGCGAGATCGCTCCCGTCATGAAGAACGGCATACCCATGCACCTCACGATAGAATAAAATGATATATGATATAGAATGGGAATCAAAAAGGGACTGCGCTTGCAGTCCCTTTTGATGTATGACAAAAAAGAGGGTGACCTCAGTCACCCTCTGAGCTTTATGCGGTTTTTACGGGGAGCTCCTTGACTATTCCAGCCTCGAACTGCTGGATAGCGAGCGCGTCCTGATTGGTAATGCCGTCTCCGTCGCCGAAGACGTCACCGTTGATCTTGCCCTGCTCGGTTATCACGAACCCGTCGGGGTCAGCCTGATTCTGCATGATGAATACAGCGTCAGCCATATTGACATCCTTGTCGCAGTTTGCATCGCCGTAGAGGGTCTTTGTAGGAGCGAGAGAGTCAGCGGAAGTGCCGTCCGGCTCAACGCCCCAGATGAGCTCGCCGTCAGCGTAAAGCGTGATCTTGTTGGTGATAGCCTCAGCTGCGTTCACGTCCTCGAAGCTGATGAGTTCATCGTAGCTGTAGTCGTTGGAGGAATCCCACTCGGGGTAGACATTGAGCTCACTGTCGAACTTGGTGGTCAGCGCGAACTGGTAAACACGGCTGCCGTAGAACGAGCAGTTCTCCCATGTCACCTCAACGTAGTAGTTGCCGTTGTCGTCATACTTGAACGGACCTGTGAGGACAGCATGGTGAGCGTTGTTGGTGTAGCCAGCCTCCTGGTCGTAGTCGATGCGGGTGGTGATGTAGGTCTCGTCGTAGCCCTGATCGAGGAGCTCCTGGATATTGAAGTAGTATCTTGCCTTGACGTCGCACTTGAATCTCGGCGGGTCAACAGTCCTGTTGTGAAGAACTATCTTGAGCTGGATACCGTCCTCCTTCTCCTGAGCCTTTGCACCGCCGATGTAGTAGCCTGTCGGGAGCGGATCGCCGTTCTCGTCGATCTGATCGTATCCGGCAGCGTTGGCGGACATATCGAAGTCGGGGAGGATATAGTTCTTGTCAGCGAGCTCCTTGCCCTCAGCGCCGTAGAAGTAGTACAGACCTGCAAGGTCGCCGCAGAAGCCTGCGTTGTAGTCGTCGGTGACTTCGTTGTAGATGTAATCCTTTGTCTCGTCGTGGTGGTAATCCTTGAGGTCAGGACCGCCTACGAGCGCGCCCCAGAGGGTATGTACCTGAACGATCGGATCCTCCTGGCTCTGAGTTGCAGAGCAGTGAGAAGCACGGTGGTGCGGCTGTGAAGCGTAGCTGTGCTCGTAGCCGACCTCATAAGCGTAGCCCATGGGATTGTTACCGAGTATGTACTCCATCTGAGCCTTGGCCCAGGGGAGGAATGTGTCATCGCCTGTGGTCTTTGCGTAAACACACGCACAGAGACCTGCTGCTGTATTGTAACGTGCGGAGCCGTATCCGGAGACAACAGCCCAGCCCTTGGGAGACTTGGCGATGAAGTCGCCGCTTGTCTCACTGTCCTGGAGGGCGGGTATCTCGTCGCAGGTCATGGGAGTATTCCAGAGGAAATCGTCCATGCCGAAGTACTTATGACCGTGAACAGGCTCATAGCCCCACTCAGAGCTGTCGATAGTGCTTGCGCAGCCCGACCAGTACTCGAGGTTGTAGCGGAAGATGTACCAG
>JAFRXR010000132.1 GCA_017443395.1 Ruminococcus sp.
CAACATCAAGTACAACTACTTCGGCATGGAGAACGCCATGTCGCCCGACGATCACTTCCAGGACCTCAAGAGGATAATCCAGGCTGCCAGCGGCAAGGCTCACAGGATAAATGTCATCATGCCGATACTCTACGGCGGCAGACAGCACAGAAGAAGCTACCGCGAGTCCCTCGACTGCGCTTGTGCGCTTCAGGAGCTCGAGGCTATGGGTGTTTCCAATATCGTAACCTTTGATGCGCACGACCCGAGAGTGCAGAACGCCGTCCCGCTCATGGGCTTCGACAACGTTATGCCTACATATCAGGTGCTCAAGACGATGCTCCGCGAGATAAAGGACGTCAGCTTCACAAAGGACAAGTTCATGGTAGTCAGCCCCGATGAGGGAGCTCTCAACCGCAATATGTACTATGCCTCCGTGCTCGGCGTGGAGATGGGTATGTTCTACAAGCGCCGCGACTACTCCACTATCGTCAACGGACGCAATCCTATCGTGGCTCACGAGTACCTCGGAAATCCCGTTGAGGGCAAGGATATCTTCGTTGCAGACGATATCATCTCCTCCGGTGAGTCCATGCTCGACCTCGCCTACGCGCTCAAGGAGAAGAAGGCGGGAAGGATATTCACCTACGCTACCTACGCTATCTTCACGAACGGTCTCGACAAGTTCGACAAGGCTTACGCTGACGGCTACATCGACGGCGTATTCGGCACCAACCTCACATACAGAACTCCCGAGCTGCTCAGCAGACCGTGGTTCCATGAGGTGGACGTTTCCAAGTACATCGCGTACTTCATTGAAGCTATCAACCACGATGTTTCTATCAGCAAGATCATCGACCCCCACGAGAAGATCCAGACACTCCTTGCAAAATACGGTATGAACAAGTAAAAAATAAAGCGGCAGACCCGGGAACTCCCGGCAGTCTGCCGTTTTTGTGCGGTATCTCACATTTTGAGCGTTATGTCCTTGCCGCTCGGGGAGTATGCCTCAGCTGCCACCCCGCATTTCTCGAAGAGGAGCGTCGCTGCCATTACGCTGTCTGTCCCGGCGTATTTGTTGCTGTAGTAGACTACGCGCTTTATGCCGGACTGGATTATCGCCTTCGCGCACTCGTTGCACGGGAAGAGCGTCACATACAACGTGCAGCCGGAGAGGCTCCCGAAGCTGCTGTTGAGGATAGCGTTCAGCTCCGCGTGGCAGACGTAGGGGTATTTGGTATCGAGAGGGGAGTCGCCGTCGCGCTCCCAAGGCATATCGTCGTCGTCACAGCCTGTGGGCATACCGTTATACCCGACGGAGACGATCTTGTTCTCCCTGTTCACGATACAGGCTCCGACCTGCGTGTTGTTGTCCTTGCTGCGCTGCGCGGACAGCATCGCGATGCCCATGAAGTATTCGTCCCATGTTATGTAATCAGTGCGTTTCATAGCGACCTCCGAAATCAGATTATAAGTCATTATATCATAAAGGAAATAAAAAAGCAACAGAAAGGATAAAAATGGAAGAGAAGAATAATCCCCTCGGCAGTGCGCCCGTCACGGGACTCATGCTGAAATTCGCGATCCCGAGCATCATCGGTATGCTCGTGAGCGCGCTGTATAACATCGTAGACCAGCTATTTATCGGGCACGCAGTGGGTCCGCTCGGCAATGCCGCGACCAACATCGCCTTCCCGTTCACGACCGCCTGCATGGCGCTCGCGCTGCTCTTCGGCATAGGCGGAGCGTCCTGCTTCAACCTCAGCATGGGCAGAGGCGACAAAAAGCGTGCTGCGTTTTTCGCTGGAAACTCGCTGACTATGCTCGCCGGCACGGGCGTGGTGCTCTCTGTAGTCACACTCGTTTTCCTCACGCCGCTGCTGAAGATATTCGGCTCGCCGGAGGACGTCCTCCCGCTCGCTGAGGATTACGTCCGCGTGACCGCGCTCGGATTCCCGTTCCTGATACTCGCGACCGGCGGCGGACACATTATCCGCGCAGACGGCAGTCCCCGCATGACTATGGCGTGCAATCTCGTGGGCGCGGTCATCAATACGGGTCTGGACGCACTGTTCGTGCTCGGCTTCCGCTGGGGAATGACGGGCGCTGCTGCCGCGACGGTCATCGGTCAGCTCGTCTCGGCGGTGATAGTCGTGCTGTACGTCCGCAGATTCAGGACCGTCCCGCTGAAAAGGGAGCACTTCAAGCCCTCGGGGAGCGCGATAAAGCGCGTCGCGACTATAGGTATGGCGTCGTGCTTCAATCAGCTCGCGATCGCGGTGGTGCAGATAGTACTCAACAACTCCCTCAAGCACTACGGCAGGCTCTCCGTCTACGGCGACTCCGACCCGATAGCCTGCGCGGGTATCGTTATGAAGGTCAACATGATCGTATTCTCCATTGTCATCGGGCTTGCGCAGGGCACCCAGCCCATTGAGAGCTTCAACTACGGTGCGCGTCAGTACGGCCGTGTGAAGAAGGCGTACCGTCTCGCGCTGATAATGGGTGCGGGCATATCGCTCTTGGCATTCGCGGCATTCCAGATATTCCCGCGGGAGATACTCAGTATGTTCGGCGGAGGAAGCGATACCTACTACGAATTCGGTGTGAAGTTCTTCCGCATTTTCCTGTTCTTCACATGGCTGAACGCATTCCAGCCGATAACCTCAACGTTCTTCACCTCGATCGGCAAGCCTATCAAGGGCGTTTTCCTGTCGCTGACGAGGCAGTTCATATTCTTCATTCCCGTGCTCCTTATTCTGCCGCTTTTCAAGGGCATTGAGGGGATACTCTACACAGGTCCGATCTGCGACGCGCTGTCGGGCGTGGTCGCGGTGGTCATGGCGATATTCGAGTTCCGCAGCATGAACAGGCTCGCGGCAGAGCAGAAATAACAAAAAAGCCCAGTATCATTCTGGGCTTTTTCAGTACTGTGTTTTTTCTTTTATCGCGCGGTACTCCGCGAACAGGTCGAGACATTCAGTGCGGTCGAGCTCCTCGGAGATGTCGCTTTCCTCGGTGTAGAATTGCAGGTCGCGGAAGCCTATGCTGTCCGTGTCGGAGATGCTGCAGCCGTAATACACCCGTGAGATGTTCGCCCAGCGGATAGCTCCCGCGCACATCGGGCAGGGCTCGGCGGTGGTGTAGAGCTCGCAGCCGGAGAGGTCGAATCTGCCGATATTGCGGCAGGCATCGCGAATCGCCATGACCTCGCCGTGGCAGGTGGGGTCGGTCTGCTTTACGACCTCGTTGTGACCTCTGCCGATGACCTCGCCGTCTTTGACTATGACGCAGCCGAAGGGTCCGCCGTGTCCGGCGCGTATGCCTGTCCTCGCCTCGGCTATGGCGAGCTTCATGAATTTGTTCATTGTATCTGCCGCCTTTTCGAGTGTGATAGAACCGTTTGTAGGGGACGGCGTCCTCGACGTCCCTTGGTTACTGCACGAACCAATTGTCCACACAAATAACTGGCGCACGGAATGCGCCCCTACACAAGTCTTCCGTATGCGATGTACGAGTAAGGTCGTAGATGAGAGTGAGCGAGCTTGCGAGCGTCAACGTGTCCGCCCGCGCCCGCTCGGCGCTGGTTGGGGCAGCGGGATTTGAACCCACGCATGACGGAGTCAAAGTCCGTTGCCTTACCGCTTGGCTATGCCCCAGTACCGTAATAGGTTAATTATACCAAAAATCCCACCGCAAATCAATACCGGGAGTTAAATTTTATCATTTAACATTGCAAAAATCCCTGATATGCCCTTGACAAATGTCGGAAAAAGTGTTATAGTAATTAAGTCAGATACAGTTGTTCGTCAGTGACGGACGATTTTAAGGTTACAGGTGGTCCAGATGGAAAAGAGATCGCAGCTGATAGTAGTTGACGCGCAGATACTGCCGGACGTTTTCACGAAGGTGCTCGAGGTCAAGAAGCTCATGGCGCAGAAGGGCGAAAAGAGCTTTGCTTCGGCGTGCAAGAGGGTAGGGGTCTCGCGCAGCGCGTACTACAAATACAAGGATTCAGTCTATTCCTATGAGGAGCTGTTCAACAGGCGCATAGTCAATATGTATCTCCTGCTGAGCGACAGCCCGGGCGTTCTTTCGAGCGCGCTGGTGTTCCTGCACAGTCTGAATGCCAATATTCTCACGGTCAACCAGAGCATTCCCGTGGACGGCGCAGCAGCGGTGAATATCTCGCTGCGGCTCTCTGAAACGACCGATGATGAGCTCGATAAGCTCAATTCTATAACTAAGCTCGACGGCGTGCTTGAGGTCAAGCTGCTGTCCGCCGAGTGATCTTGCGGAGGTTTTTATGTCAGTCAAATTTGCAGTTTTAGGTCACGGAGTTGTCGGCTCGGGCGTTGTCGAGCTTTTCTACAAAAACAGGAAGAGCATCGAGAAGCGCGCCGGCACCGAAATGGACATCAAATATATCCTCGACCTCAGGGATTTCCCTGACTCGCCCTATCAGGACAAGTTCACCAAGGACTTCAATGATATCCTCAACGACGACGAGGTAACGTCCGTTGCGGAGTGCATGGGCGGCGTCGAGCCGGCTTTCACGTTCGTGAGCGCGTGCCTGAAAAAGGGCAAGAGCGTTTCGACGTCCAATAAGGAGCTCGTTGCGGAGAAGGGAGATATCCTCCTCTCACTCGCTAAGGAGAACGGCTGCAACTTCTTCTTCGAGGCGAGCGTCGGCGGAGCTATCCCGATAATCCGCCCGCTGCACCGCTGCCTCGCTGCCAACGACATCTCTATGGTCGCGGGTATTCTCAACGGTACGACGAACTTTATCCTCACCAAGATGTACAACGACAATATGCCCTTCGCGGAGGCTCTTGCGCTCGCGCAGAAGCTCGGCTACGCGGAGAAGGATCCCACTGCCGACATCGAGGGTCACGACGCCTGCCGCAAGATTTGCATAATCTCCTCGCTCGTTTTCGGCAGGCACGTTTACCCGAAGAGCGTCTTCACAAAGGGTATCTCACAGGTCGAGCTGTGCGATGTTGCGGCGTGTGACGTCCTCGGCTACGCGCTCAAGCTGGTGGCTTCCGTGAGAAAGCTCGATAACGGGAAGATACTTCCTGCGGTAATGCCTACGCTCGTCTCCTACGACAGCATAATGTCCGGCGTCAATGACGTCTTCAACGCTGTTCTCGTTTACGGCGACGGTATCGACCAGACCATGTTCTACGGCCGCGGTGCAGGCAAGCTGCCCACGGCGAGCGCTGTTCTCGGCGACGTCATCGAGACCGCTAAAAGTGACGGAACTGTCCTCTCGCAGACATGGGAGAAGGCTGACGACGATTCGTTTGTTGAGTCCATTGACAAGCTCTCCTGCCGCTGGTACTTCCGTGTGCCTTCCGGTGCCGCTCCCGAGGGAGCCGAGCCCTACGAGCACGAGGACGGGGTATCGTTCATCTCCGCGGCTGAGATGAGCTTCGCTGATGCCCGGGCTAAGGCGAAGGAGCTTGGCGCACTGGCTTATTATCCGGTGCTCTGATAAAAAGTCCACATAAAAAAGGCTGTGCGACCCTGCGGTCACACAGCCTTTTTGCGTTTATTTTCCGAGAGTGCGGTACTGAGCGGCGGTCATGCCGGTCTGCTGCTGGAACTGGCGCATGAGGTACTTTGCATCCGAATATCCGCAAACAGCAGCTATTTCCGCGATACTCATGGTCGTCACCGAAAGGTAGTACTTCACCGCTGCCATTCGCGCGCGGGTGCAGTCGCTGTGTATGGTTATCCCGAAGCACTTGCGGAATATCGAGCGAAAATACCCCGTGCTGCCGTCGAAATGGGCGTATATCCTGTCCGAATCGAAGGTCTCGGCAGGGGAGGCATAGATGTAGTCGCGGATAGTCTGGAGCTCCTTGTAGTGCGGGTCGGGACGGCGGGAGGAGATCTCGTGTATCTGCGCGTCGATGAGCTCGGCGCATTTTAGTTTCGCCTGATGATAGCTCATGCCGGAACACTTCACCGCCGCGCACACGAAGGAGTCCACGCCGTAGCGCTCCATGTAGACGGAGTGGCGGTACATTATCGAGGTGAGACGGTCGGCGAGGAGTTCGGCGTCGGAGCTGCTGCGGACAAAGCACACAAAGGTGTCGTCGCTGAGCTTTCCGCAGACATTGCTGTTCCCGCAGAATTTCCGCACCGCTTCGGCTGCGTCGAGGACGGAGAGTATCTTCTCGTTTTCGTTGATCGCTATGAAGCTGTCGCTGAACAGGCATATCCGCAGCTCGACGAAGAAGAGGTCAGGCGCTCCGTCCGACTTATATGTGCTGCGCAGACCCTTTTCGTTCAGCATACCGGTCAGCGTGTCGCGGTGCTCGGCTATGCTCTGACACTGGGTCAGGTAGCGGATATCGTTTTTCATGCGGAGAAATTCCAGCCCGTTGGAAATGGATTTCAGCCAGTTGCGGAAGATGTGGTCGAAGGTGTCGGGCTCGTTGAAGCTCAGCACTACATATCCCAGCGAGCGGTTCCCGAAAAACAGCGGGCAGAAGTAGTACGGTGCGGCGCTGCCGGAGAAGGTCACGGAGATCTCGTTCGCCGGGAAGATGAGCGGCTTCTCGTAGGTGAGGAGGTTGTAGCTGATGAGGTTCCCGGTGTTCTCGCTGTCGTCGAACCAGTTCTCGTAGAGGCACATATGCAGCTTGCTGACGTTTCGTATCATGAACTGGTACTCCCAGCAGCGTGCGACGAATTCGTCGATATTGCGGCATTCAGTGAGCCTGTGCTCGAGCTGGCTGAACAGGTTCAGGAAGTCGTAGGTCGCCTTGGTGCGGACGTCGAGAAGCTCGCGCTTGATGTCCTCACGTCTTGCGCCGCAGCCGCAGGTGTCGCCGTGAATGAGCCTGCCGCGGGGAGGGTCGAAGCTGCCGAAGCGTCCGGTCATGAGGCGCTCGTCGAGCATTCTGACGGCTTCCGCACCGATATCGCGGCGGTTGCGCTGGTAGGTGGTGAGCAGGGGACTGTGGTTCCTGCGCTCGCGGATATATTCATAGCCTATCACAGCCATTTTCTCGCTGATGTCGATGTCGTTCTCCATGAATTCGTCGAGGAGACCGTATGCCATGTAATCGTTGCAGCAGATGAGCGCCTGCGGGTACGGGAGCTCGCCGGTGATGTACCTCCGTGCCTGATCACGTCCGGAATTCAGCCAGAAATCGCCGAAAAATACCTTCTGCTTGTCGAACTGTATGCCGTGCTTCTCGAGGGAGCGCCGGTAGCCGGCGACACGCTTGTGGGAGGCTTCGATGAAGACCTGACCGGTGAGGATATGGATATCCTCGAAGCCGTGGACGTCGATGAGGTGGTCGGTGATGTCCTCGAGGTCATTCTCGTCGCTGGTGTTGATGAAGTGAAAATCCGGCATCATCAGACCCGGGGTGGGCGTCCCGACGACGAGTACCGGAGCTCCCGCGCGGTGCTCGAGGGCTTCGATGACCTTCGGCTGTGCGTCGGGGTTGATTATGGCTTCGGATATGAGAATGAAGCCGTCGAACTCGTCCGAGAGGATAAGGTCATAGATCTCGTTCTCGGTCCTGAGCACCTCTGTGGACTCTGTCGGGTTGTAGATGTTCGATATGACGGCGATGTCGATGTCCATTTTCTGAGCCTGACCGATCGCGCCGCTCAGTATCTCGCGCTGTTCGATATCCGCTGCGCTTGCCGCGATGACGCCGAATATCCTTCTTTCCTTCCTGTGCATTCCCTTTTTCCTCCATGTGATTCCCTGCTGGGGCTGCTGAAAGCTCCCCGGACGCACCTGAGCTGAGGTCAGCGGGGATACTTTTCCTCACAGTCATGCCCTCAGCCGGCAGCGTTATATCATTCTGACTACTATTATAGACCCCCTTGACAGCCTCGTCAATACTTATAATGCATAAAAGGTGCAGAATATGTATCTGTTTGTTATTCAAAATTCATTCATATTTTACACTAATGCTACAAATTATGAGTTGTTTTCTTAGCAGATATAGGTTAAAATATACTCGGGGAGACAAGAGTGCAGCCTGCGGACCTTTCTGCACATTCGGGACGCAGCGGCTTTATCTTGCCTGAATTATAACCTGTCGGATAGCACAGGCCGAACAATTCCTTTAGCTATCCATTCCTTGTAAGAGGGCAGATCAGCAGCCTTGTCTCCGTTGGGTAGGAGGCAGGGCTCTTGCTCTTTTATGTGAAAAATAGTCTTTTAAGGGGGATAAAAAAATCTTCCTGAAAAAACTATTGACAAATACCCGGTGACTGTGGTATAATATTTACTGCTGGAAGACGCCGGTGTGATGGAATTGGCAGACGTGTCGGACTCAAAATCCGATGGTAGAGATACCGTACCGGTTCGACCCCGGTCACCGGCACCAGCGGGGACGCCCCCGCGGGCGGTATCGCGTTCTGCTTTGTGTGGAACGGTAGTCAACTCCGCGAGCCCTGCTTTTGTACGACGGGTTGGGTGCTGCTGTGCTTGCTGCCGCCGGAATACTATGACTTTCATTAGCATATGATCTACTTGCTGACACATTCAGCTTCATTATGGGCTTGTAGCTCAGTTGGGAGAGCGCTGCGTTCGCAACGCAGAGG
>JAFRXR010000133.1 GCA_017443395.1 Ruminococcus sp.
AGTATCTTGGTGCCGCTCGCGCCGTTCCATGTCTGGCGGTCGTACTCGAAGAAGTCGATGTCAGCGTAGCCGCCGGTTGACTTCGTCGGATAGCTGTAGATACCACTGCGGTAGCCGGTAAAGAGCTTGAGGTCATACGACATACTGAGCTCGGTTCCGAGCTTTGTCCAGCTGTCGCCGTCGTATGAATAGTAGAAGTTAGCCTTGTCGATGTTATTGGAGGAGCTCATGTCGGAACCTACGGTATTGAACTTGAAATCCACCTTGAGATAGATCTCGTCGCCGGTCATGCTCTGCTCAGCCTCGATCTTATTGGAGCTGCTCGCGATCTCGTCGCCGCCGTTGGTGGACATATAGATCTTCTTTGCGCCGCTGTCAGTGACGTAAACTCCGATACAGCCGTACTTGAACTGGAATGCCGAGAGACCTGCATAGTCGCCCGCCTTCATGTTGGAGGTGTCGAGCTTGATATAGCTGCTGCACGCCGGACCCTCTGTACGCATGGTGAGAGTATTTCTCGCGTCGAGGAGGTTCGTAGCGATGTTCTTGTTTTTGAGTCTGAGCCAGCCGTCGCGCTCAGTGACGGACCACGCACTGTTGTCGGGATTGTGGTTCCACTGCCACTCGAGGGCAAGGTCATCGGACGAATAATCGAAGCTGTCGTCTCCTGCGAGGTCAGTAACTCCGGAGGGAGCGATATTAAGGGTAACGGGAGTTTTTCCGCTGACGCCCATCATCGGCCAGTCGTCCTGCCATGTCACGGGAACGAGCGAGGGTATACGTCCCACAGCACCGTGATCCTGGAAGAGCATACCGTACCACTGCCCGTCAGGAGTATCGACGATACCGCCCTGAGCGGTGCCGCTGCCGTAGGTACCTACTCCGGAATCGAGGATAGTCTTGCACTCCCAGCTGCCGGTGAGGCTCTTGGAGCGGTATACGAACTCGAGGCGTCCATGACCGGAGGGCCACGCGATACCGAAAATGTAGTAATAGCCGTTTATCTTCTGGATATGCCAGCCCTCGCCTGCGAGGTTATCGAAATCAGTCTTGAAGAGCTGCTTGTCGAGCCCGCCGGACTTCCAGCCGGTCATATCAGAGTTGAACTCTTTGATGCTGCACGTTCCGCCGGAGCCGGAAACGAGGTAGTTCCTGCCGTCGTCATCGAAGAGGATCGAAGCGTCGTGGTACATACCGCTGAGCTCTACCTTGTCCCACTCGCCGCCTTCAATGTCATCGGTGGAGTAGATGTAGGACTTTCCGGTGCTGTAGCTTCCGAAGAAGACGTAGAACTTGCCGGTCTTCTCGTTGTAGCGGAGGCTCGCCGCCCACTGACCCTTGCTGTAGTCGTGCTTGCCGTTTTTGAGGTTCTCGCCGTCGCCCTCTGCAAGGCGGTCATAAACATAGCCGCAGGTCTCCCAGGTAACGAGGTCGTTGGACTTCATAATGGGAGCGCCGGGGCTGAAATACATAGTCGTGCTGACCATGTAATAGGTATCGCCGACGCGGATAACGTCGTTATCGGGGACGTCCGACCAGATGAGAGGGTTGTTGATCGAGGAAGCAGCTGAAGTTGAGAGGAGCAGCCGCTGAGAGGAATTCTGCGGAAGTGCGGATCCAGCCGCCGAAACAGCGACCGCTGAGAGGACCGCTCCCGCAGTGATCCTTTTGAACAGATTCATAATTATGACCACCTTTCGTTGCGTTCAAAATTTATTAATAATATTGTACACTTTTTTATCACATCAATACAACTACTAATTTGCATAAATGGTGTATAATTTGAAGAAAATATAAAAACCTGAACAGATCGTTCAGGTTTTTTGGTCAATATTGTCCGGGGTCTTGCAGCAGGCAGCACAGAAGACCTCCGCCACTCCGGCATTGATGAGTACTTCCGCAAGCTCCGCGAGAGTGCTTCCGGTGGTGCATACATCGTCAAGGAGAAGTACACGTTTTCCGCGTATCAGCGCAGGTTCGGGCACGCTGAACGCCCCCGCGAGATTGCGCATACGCTCCTCCCTGCCGAGCCTCTTCTGGGGCAGCGTAAGACGTATCTTCTCCGCCGCACAGCTGACCGGGATACCCGTTATCCGGCTGACCTCACGTGCGATGAGCTCAGTCTGGTCGAAGCCGCGCTTCATGCGGTCTGACCTGTGCAGCGGAACAGGCACGATAACGTCGATATTCTGAGACATACCGGACTTTACAAGTATGTCCGCAAGCTCTCCGCCGAGGGCGTAGGCAGCATTCCCGCAGACACCGTTCTTCAGCAGCATCACTGCCGGAGAGACATTTCCGTCGTACTCAAAAGCCGCGATAAACCTCGAAGAGCCGGCGATCAGCGTCTCCCCGGAGTACGGAGTGAGCTTCTCGTGACAGTCTGTGCAGAATCTGTCCTGTGCGCCGATGACCTCGCCGCAGACGGGGCACCTGTTCGGGAACAAAATATGCAGTATAGTCCGCTTAGTTGACAATTTCATGATTCAAAAGTACATATAGAGCTGACACTTTATCATGCCGTTGTAGAGCTTGCGTCGCTTGCGAGCGTTCGCGCCGAAGAACGACTCGAACTGCTCGTGCGGCGAGATGATGTAGCTCTGCCTGCCGCCGCCCTTGCCGAGGACGCGCCCCATTTTACGGTAAATTTCCTCCGCCTCGCGCAGCTCGAGGAGTCTCTCGCCGTAGGGCGGATTGCAGATAACGACCGAATTTTCTGGCTGTTTGAAGCTCGTGATGTCAGCCTGCTCTATCTTCATGCGGGACTTTATCCCCGCCTTGTGGGCGTTGTCGAGCGTGAGTGCGACTGCCGCGTCGTCGATGTCGGAGCCTATGCCCTGAAACTTCGCACTGCGGTCAACGCTGTCTATCGCGCGGGCACGCTCCTCGCGCCACACGGAACCGTCTATGCAGCCCCATTTTTCGGCAGCGAACCGCCTGTTAATACCGGGCGCGATGTGCAGAGCCTTGAATGCCGCCTCGATGAGCAGCGTACCGCTCCCGCAGAACGGATCACAGACTACCGTGTCCGGACGCACGCGGGCGAGGTCGATGATACCAGCCGCGAGGGTCTCCTTGATAGGCGCAGCGTTGGAATTGCGCCTGTAGCCGCGCTTGTGCAGACCCACCCCGCTCGTGTCGAGGTAGACAGACGCCACGTCCTTGAGTATGCTGAACTTTATCTGCACGGGAGCGCCGGTCTCCTCGAACCAGCTTATCCCGTACTTCTCCTTCAGCCGCTCGACCGCTGCCTTTTTCACGATCGACTGGCAGTCCGGGACGCTGTGCAGCGCGGAATTAAGCGAATATCCCTTGACCGGAAAGGCGTCCTCCCTTCCGATATACTCCTCGAGCGGGAGCGACTTTACCCCTTGGAAAAGCTCCTCGAAGGTCTCCGCGCGGAACTCGCCGAGCTCTATCAGCACGCGCTCCGCCGTGGACAGACATATATTAGCACGGGCGACGATATTTCCGTCGCCCGTGAAGCTGATCCTGCCGTCGCTGACTTTAAGGTCAGTCCCGCCGATCTTGATTATCTCATACTTTAGCACGCTCTCCAGCCCGAAATGACACGGGCAGCAGAGCCTCACTGTGTTATCCATGGTTCACCTTACCATTCTCCGACGTCGCCGTACTCAGGCGGTACATACGGTTCTTCACCGCCGCCGCCACCGGCTTCCTCACCGCCGCCACCGGCTTCTTCACCGCCGCCGGCTTCCTCACCGCCGCCACCGGCTTCTTCACCGCCGCCGGCTTCCTCGCCGCCACCCTGCTCTTCGCCGCCGCCGGCTTCTTCGCCGCCGCCCTCGGGTGTATCGGACGGGTCAGGAGCAACGTAGTGGCTGCCGTCGCAGACAGGAGCATTAGTGGACTTCCAGTAGCCGGTGATGCCTCTCGGACAGTTCGAGCCGGCTATCATACCCGTGCTGTCGCACATCGCCGCCGAAATGACAGAGGGCACGTTCTCGAAGTCCGCAGGAGTGTTCTCGAAATGCGTATCAGCGTACTCGCCGATAGCGTTGTACCATATCCTCGCCGAGTGGATAGTATACGGGAGCTGGAGGTATTCGTTGTTGTACTTGTAACCGATAGTGATACCGCTGACAAAATCGCGTGTCATGCCGACGAACGTGAGGTTCCACCAGTTCTCGGAGGTACCGGTCTTGCCGCATACGACCTTGTTCTGGAGCTTCGCATCGGTACCTGTACCAGCCTCAACGACGTTCTTGAGCAGACGGTTCATGACATATGCCGTCTCTGCGGAGACAGCCTCACGCGGGTTACCGTCGTTCTGATAGATGACTCTGTGGTTGCTGTCCTCTATCTTTGTGATGATGTGAGCGTCGTTATACATACCCATATCCGGATTGCCGTAGGGCAGGTAAGCATTTACGAGGTTCTCAAGGGTTATACCTGTATGAAGGTTACCGATCGAGAGCGGCGACATACTCACGTCGTCCGGGTAATCGAGCTGCATACCCATTTTCTCCGTCGCGAAGTCGTAAACCGCCTGCGGTGTCAGCGTCTGACAGAGCTGTGCAGGGAGGGTATTGAACGAGCGCTGGAGGAAGTAGTAGACCTTGTAGGTGCCGTGCGAGAACGCGAGATTTCCATCAGTTGAGTAGTTTGAAGGCCACGGTTTGCCCTCGACCTCCATACACGGTTCGTCCTTGAAGGTCGAGCCCCAGTGGATATAGTCGGTCTCGAGCGCAAGTCCGTAGGTCGTGATAGGCTTAACGGTCGAACCGATAGCTCTCGGCTCGTCAACGGCGTAGTTGGTAACGAGGGAGTCCTTCTTCTCGCCGACCTCGCCGACAACAGCCTTTACAGAGCCGTCGTAGTTGAGCGCTATGAAAGCGACGTGCGGCTGGTATTCCTCCGCCTCGCCGTCACCGTCGATATCGACCCACTTCGTAACAGTCCCCGCATCAACGAGGTTGTTCAGGTCGAGGAACCTCTCACTGACGTAGTTCTGCATATCGCGGTCGATAGTGGAATATATCTTGTAGCCGCCCTTGTTTATGCGGCGCAGAGCCTCATAGAAGTCGATGTTGAACTGCTCCATGAAGAAGTCGGCAGCCTCGAAGTACATCGCGTCTACCTCCCACGAATAAGCGGAAAGCGACTGCTCGAGCTCCTCTGCCGCGTCCTCGGGGTGCAGAGCAAGGTACTCCGGGGAATCGGTGTAGATTATTGGAGTATTGAGGTACTCCTGATACTCGTCGAAGGTTATGGCGCCGTTGTCGTACATCTTGTAGAGGACGTAGTGCTGACGCTCGACGTTGTTTGCGCGTCCGTCAACGATGATATTTCCGTCCTCGTCCTCGGTCTCAACGAAGGGACCGTAGTACTGCGGGCTCTTGGGGATAGCCGCAAGGACAGCCGCCTCGGGGATAGTGAGCTCGCTGACGGTCTTTCCGAAGTAACGGTTGGACGCAAGCTGGATGCCGTTGATAGGACCTCCGAAGCCGATGAAGTTGAGGTACTCCTCGAGTATCTCGTCCTTGGAGTAGGTCTTCTCGAGCTGCATAGCGCGGAAGATCTCACGGATCTTACGCTGCGGGGACGGGTCCTTGTCGCCGGTGACGTTCTTGATGAGCTGCTGAGTGATAGTCGAACCGCCCTGCTCGGTGTCGTAGAAATGCAGGAACATATTCGCGAACGCCGAGAAGGTACGCTTGTAGTCAACGCCGTCGTGCGAGTAGAAACGCTCGTCCTCGGTGCACACGAAGGCGTCGCGGACGTGCTGCGGTATCTCGTCGATAGAGACGGGGATACGCTGGACGTCAGTCTTCTGTCTGAGGAGGATAACAGTCTTCTCCTCGCCGTTCTCATCGTGCTCGACGCCGTAGAATATCGTATCCGAGCCGGATTCGAGCTCCGAGAGCGTTATCGTGGACGCCTCGTCCATGAAGTCAAGAACGTAGACAGTCAGGGCAGTCGCAACGATAGTTCCGGTGATTATGCACACAAGGAACAGCGACAGCAGCGTCGTGACGATAACGGTCACGAGCTTCTTGAATATCCTGAACGCGAGACTGTGCTTCTTCTTTTTCTTCTTTTTGCCGTTCTTGCCGGCGGATCTCTTCGGGGGCTCGTTTCCGGGGAAGGGCTGCACTTCGCTGTGCTGACCGTCCGCCTCCGGGAACGGCATGGCAGCGGCATCAGCAGCGGGCTGAACGTCCGCTCCCTGCTCCGGAACGTCAGGTGCTTCGTTCACCTCCGGCGCAGGCTCAGGCTGCTGAGCTGCGGGCTCCTCTGGGACTGGCTGAGCTCCGCTGAAAATGTTTTCGTCCATATCTCAAACGCTTCCGCAAAAGCGCGGGAGCTGCTCCTTTCTGATAGCATAAGGGCATAAATATACACATTAATTATAACACACTTTCAGTGCGATGTTAAGCCCCTTTCCTAAAAAACGGCAATTTGTATAATATCCGTGCCGCGGGCAACAATAAATACAGCAAATCGGCAAGGAGGCGCTGTATGAACAGGACAGGCAGCATGAAGATATTTTTTATACTTTTTACCGCACTGACGGTGTCCGGCTTTATCGTGATATGCACTCTCGGGCAGGTCGTCCGTCACGAGCGGGTCGAAGCGAAGCTGAGCGCAGTCTACAGCAGTGAGCCGGACCCTCCGGCGACGATAGTCCGCGAGTACGACGGGCGGGTGTGTGTCTTCATCGGAGAGAGCTCCGCACCCTACCGCACCCTCGACATCGACGTATCGCTTCTCTCCGACTACGACCGCCAGATGCTCCGCCGCGGCATAGTCATGCAGTCCGATGAGGAGCTCGCGCGCTTCATCGAGGACTTCTCAACGTGAGCCCTTTTTCTTCTTTTTCCGCACCGAGAACCCGAAATCCCCGAGCTTCCGCCCGAGGGCAAAATACTCCCCGTGCGCGTATGCGGCAAGCCCGCACTGCTGAAGGTTGAGCTTTCCCTTGCTGTCGATGTAGCGCTCATCGACGTCTATCCCCACTATCTCCGCGAGGAACATCGTGTGCGAGCCGAGGAGTTTACTTTCAGTCACGCGGCATTCGAGGCTGACCGGGCACTCCGATATCACCGGCGCCGAGACCTCATGAGCCGCCTCCGCGTGGAAGCCGCAGTGCGCGAGCTTGTCCACATCACGTCCGCTTCGCACGCCGCAGAAGTCCACCTCCCTGCACATCGCGGAGGTAGTCAGATTTATCACGAACTCCCCCGAATCCCTGATGATGTCGTGGGAGTAGCGCTCCGGGCGCACCGATATATAGGTCATCGGCGGACGTGTGCAGACTATCCCCGTCCAGCCTATCGTGAGCACATTGGGCTTCTCGATCGTCCCGCACGAAACAAGCGCAGCCGGCACCGGAGCGAGCAGAGCGCTCCCCTTCCAGAATTGTTTTGCCATAGGGTACCTCCTTATGAAAAGCGGGACAGCTCAGGGCTGTCCCGGTATCTTACTGGTTAAGCTGGTTTGTAACGACCTCGATCGCCTTGTTGAGCTGATCGTCAACGCCCTCCCCGGTGTCCTCCACCTGGTATTCGGGAGTGAGACCCACTCCGTCGTAGCAGTCGGAGACGGACGTGCTGTACTCAGCAACGGTCAGTATCACAGCGCCGCCGTTCTCAAATTCAGTTGTCTCCTGCATAACGCCCTTGCCGTAGGTCGTCATGCCTACGAGCTCAGCCTTGCCGAAGTCTCTCAGCGAAGCCGCAAACAGCTCTGCGGCGCTGGCGGTCTTCTCATTCACGATGATGACCATAGGCATAGACAGCTCGTTGGGGTCGGAGTAGACGATAGTCTCCGTGTGACCGTCCTTGTACTCCGCGGTCGCGATGACTCCCTCCGGAAGGAGCGGGTCGAGGCATTCCTCGAGAGCAGAGAGCAGACCGCCGGTGTTTCCGCGGAGGTCGAAGATCATCGCCTTCGCACCGTTCGTGGTCAGGCGCTCGAGCACCTCCATGAACTGCTGCGGGGTGTTCTGCTTGAAGGACTCTATCCTGATGTATCCTACGTAATTCGCGAGCATCTCGCCGGTCACGGTCGTGACCTCTATCGAGCGGCGCGTGAAGGTGTATTCAGTGTCGACGCCGTCCCTGCGGATGGTGAGGGTGACGCTCGAGCCCTCAGTGCCCTGCATGGCTTCAAGAGCTGAAGCAAAGCCTATATTCATGACGTCAACGCCGTCCACGCGGGTGATGATGTCTCCCGGACGCAGACCCGAATCCGCAGCAGGTGAATCCTGCTGGATATCGACGATACGGACATATCCGCTCTCGTCGGCTGCAAGTGTAAGTCCGAGACCTACGAACTCGCCGGCGTTGTCTGTCTTTTCGCTGATATACTCCTCTGCACTGAGGTATCTGGAGTACTTATCATCAAGTCCCGCGACATACCCCTTGAGGATACCGTCGCTCAGCTCGGTCTCGTCGATATCGCCGTAGTAGTTCTCCCTGACGAACGAATCGAGCACCTGCAGCGAGCTGTACTTCTTCGCCTTCTCGTTGACGTCCACTACCTTCTTGTTGAAGCTCTGCAGCGTGAAGAAGGAGGTCAGTATGAACGTCACCGCAGAGGCTATGGCAATAAGGCTCAGAGCAAGTCCGAGGGTGATCTTTTTATTCATTTTGTATCATCGCTTTCCTGGTACTAACAAAAGTCGGGCAGTTCTGGAACTGCCCTGTATCTTTTCTTTACGGGCTCACATAGCCCAGAGGGTCAACTCTCACGCCGCCGACGTAGATCTCGAAGTGGAGATGATCGCCGGTGGACCAGCCTGTGGAGCCGATATAACCGATGACCTGTCCCTGCGAGACATACGAACCATAGGACACCGCAACGCTCGAAAGATGACCGTAGAGCGTAGCCGTACCGTCGTCGTGGGAGATCATGACGTAGTTGCCGTATCCTCCGCCGCAGCCGCAGCTCGAGGTCTTGGGCCAGTCATGCGTGCAGTTGGTGTTGAGCCTTGTTACTGTACCGCTCTTTGAAGCAGTGCAGGCACCGCCGTGGATACCGGCATCGCCGATGTCTATTCCGCCGTGGAGCGTACCCCAGCGGTAGCCGTAGTAGCTCGAGATGTATGAGAATCCCGGAGCCGGCCATGCAAAGCCGTCAACGTTGGTCACAGACGGGATATACACGGGGTCCGAGGGCACTGTAGCTGAGCCTGTGTTGTTCTGGGACGCAGCCTGCTGACGTGCAGCCTCCTCAGCCGCGAGTCTTGCAGCCTCAGCGGCAGCGGCAGCTCTCTGAGCCTCAGCCTCGATCTCAGCCTGCTCAGCCGCGAGCTCAGCGTTGTCAGCCTCAAGGGCATCAACGTCCTGCTGGAGCATTTCCTGCTCTCGTGCGAGACGGTCGATCTCGTCCTGCGTGTTCTGCATAGCCTCGTTGTAGGTCGCAAGGGTAGCAGCCTTGTCGGATTTGCGCGCCTCGAGGTCGATCACCTTTGCATCGTAGGTCACCTTCTCCTGCTGGAGGTCGGACTTGGACTTTTCTATGCTCTCGATGTCCGCGAGGATATCGTTGATGAGTGTCTCATCGTAAGCCGCGATACGGTTCACCATCTCTACCTTCGCCATCATGTCGTAGAAGCTGGTCGAGCCGAGCAGCACCGCCGAGAGGTTCTCGTTTCCGGTGACGTACATATCGTACACACGCTGCTTGAAAAGTTCAACGTTCGCATCTATCTGAGCCTGCTGATCGATGATGTCCTGATCGAGCTGAGCGATGTTAGCCTCAGCGGCGTCTATCTCCTGCTGGATAGTCTCGAGCTCGGTATTCAGGAGGTCGATGTTGCTCTGGATAAGGGTTATCTGCTCATAGAGCGTAGCCTGATAAGCCTGCTCATCAGCCTTTGAGCCCTCGAGCGAGTCTATCTGTGTCTGGAGCTCAGCGATCTTGGCGTTGTTCGCCTCGCGCTCCTCCTCGATCTGGGAGACAGTCTTAGCTGCGACCGGAGTCTCAGAGGACGGTGCGGGGTAGAACGCAACAGCGCCAGCTGAAAGTGCCAGACAGGCGATGTATGACGTGATTTTTCTGATAAAATGTAATCTGCTCATAACAAAGCTGCAAATGCAGCCTGCACTCCTTTCGTAAGGCGGCGGTCAGACGTCGATGTGCTTTCTCGTACTGATAACGCTTCCGAGTGCTCCCACGAGAGCTCCCGCAACGATGTACGAGATGAGGACATAGATCCTGATCTGCCCGAACGGTATGATGCTGTCGATACCGAGGACGGTCATGAGGTAGGTCTGTCCCTTCATAACGTTGTAAATGGAGCGGTATACCGCCCATGTTATGAAGAATCCGCCGACGCCGGCAACGAAGCCGGTTATCATGCCCTCAACGAAGAAGGGCATTCGTATGAAGGCGTTGGTCGCGCCGACATACTTCATTATCTGTATTTCCTCGCGCCGCGCGAAAACGCTCGCCTTGGTCGTATTCGATATCATGATCATCGAGACCACCGCCAGCGCAAGCACGATAGCACCCGCGATGATGGATACGACCTTTCTCAGCTCTCTCAGGAACTCTGCGAGCTGAGGAGATGACGTTGCGCTCTGGACGTGTGAGATAGCCAGTATCTTTGCGGAGGTATCATCGATCCTGTCGTTGTTGGTGACAGTCACGCTGAAGCCGTCCGGCATAAAGCTCGCGTCGTCGCCGATGTACTCATTGAAGATCTGCTCAGCGTTGGGGTACTTTGATCTCTGCGAAGCGAGAGCGTACTCCTTGGAGCGGAACTCCACGGTATCGACATTGTCGAGGCGCTTTATCGACCTCTCGATGTCCGCTATCTGCTCGTCGGACGTGCCGACGTCGAGCAGCACCGCGATCTCGTTCTGTGCGCCGAGTCCCACGATCATGGAATTCATGTTGACGTAGAACAGCACCGACGCTCCCACGAGTATCAGCGAGATGAGAAGAACGCAGAATGTCGCGAAGGTCATCATCTTATTTTTCCATATATTCTCCACGCCCTGATCGGCGAGGTACTTGAATCCGCTCAGCTTCATTCCGCATCCCCCCTTGAAGATCCGCTTATCGCGGCTATGAGGTCGTCCGCGGACATTTCGCTGACGTCCGGCTTCTGAGAGGTATCAGAGCCCTCATTTACTATGAATTCCTCGGAAAATACCGACTGATCTGCCATATCCTCCTGAG
>JAFRXR010000134.1 GCA_017443395.1 Ruminococcus sp.
AAGTCCGAGAAGCTGCGTGCCGAGTCGGAAAAGCTCAGATTCGACACAAACGCCGCGAGGTCGGAGATAGCCGACGCCGAGGCTGAGGCGGTACGTCTGAGAGCAGAGCTTTCGAGCCTCAATTCGCTGAAGGAGCACCTCACCGCGCAGAGCGAGGATTCGGGCAGGCTGCTCACTGAATCAGAGCAGAGGATATCCGCTGCAAAGCAGACAATCGCGGATTCGGAGCAGGCTCTCGCGGAGACGGATAAGCTCATCAAGGAAGCCGAGGAGAAGCTCGCGCAGGGTCAGGACAGCCGTGAAAAGCTGAGAATGGAACGCGCCGAGCTCTCGCAGAAGCTCTCGGATATGAAGATACACGGTATCGAGATTGAAAAGGACATACAGGCTCAGCAGGACGAGATAAAACGAGTTGAGGAGGCGCTCTCCGAGCTCGGACAGGGCAACCGCCACTTCGAGGAGGAGATAGAGCGCCAGAACAAGCTCATCGGGATGAAGCGTAGCGACATCGAGAAGCTGCGGAGCGAGCTCGACAATATGAAGTCGAACTCCGACACCTACCTTGCCGAAATTGCGCGGTATCAGTCGGTACACACAGAGCAGAACAAGCTCGTCAACGAGATACAGAGCGGTATGAAGCAGCTCAACGAGGCAAAGGAAAGGCTCTCGGGCGAGGTAACGCGACTGGAGGAGCGCCGCGACGCTACCAACCGCGACTCCGACTACATCATCGGGCAACTGCGTGAGGTGTACCAGCTCAACCGCAGCGAGGCTGTTGAGCTTGCGGAAAAGCTCGAGGACATCACAGCCGCTCAGGCGGAGCTCACCGCGGTAAAGAACAAGATACGCGCCCTCGGAAGCGTAAATGTTGCCGCAATCGAGGAGTACAAGGAGGTTTCCGAGAGGTACGAGTTCCTGTCGGGACAGCTCTCGGACGTGCAGAAATCGAAGAATGAGCTCGAAAAGATAATCGCCGACCTCACCGAAGAGATGTGCAGGATATTCTCCGAGAGCTTCCGCGTGATAAACAGCAACTTCAAGGAGATATTCGTGGAGCTGTTCGGCGGCGGCAAGGCGGAGCTGATACTCTCCGACCCCGAAAACGTACTCGAATCGGGCATTGAGATAAGCGTTGCGCCTCCCGGAAAGGTCATCAAGAACCTTATCTCGCTCTCGGGCGGCGAGCAGTCGTTCGTGGCTATCGCGATATACTTCGCGATACTCAAGCTCAGACCCGCGCCGTTCTGCATACTCGACGAGATAGACGCGGCTCTCGATGAGGTAAACGTAAGAAAGTATGCGCAGTACCTGAAAAAGTTCACGGATACCACGCAGTTCGTGCTGGTAACTCACCGCCGCAGCGCTATGGAGGAGTCAAACGTCCTCTACGGCGTAACGATGCAGGAGGACGGTATCTCGAAGCTCCTCAAAATGGAGCAGGTGGACTTCCAGGAGGACGTAGCAGACGTACAGTAACGCAGGCTTTGACCGATATATGAAAAGAGGATAATATGGGAATATTTTCTAAGATAGCAAAGGGACTGAAGAAGACGAAGGACAGCTTCCTCGGCGGACTTCAGAAGGTCTTCAACTCCTTTACCAAGATAGACGAGGAGCTCTTCGAGCAGCTCGAGGAGCAGATGATAATGAGCGATATCGGCGTGGATACGTCGGTGGAGATATGCGAGCGCGTCCGCAGGAAGGTCAAGGAGCGCGGCATCACCGATCCGCAGGAGATAATGGAGCTCATACACGAGGTCATCTCCGAGATAATGGGCGACGATACGGGTCTCGACCTCACGAAATCGCCTGCCGTGATAATGGTCATCGGCGTAAACGGCGCAGGCAAGACCACCACTATCGGCAAGATGTGCCACCAGTTCAAGAGCGAGGGCAAGAAGGTGCTCGTTGCGGCAGCTGATACCTTCCGTGCGGCGGCTATCGACCAGCTACAGGTCTGGACCGAGCGTGCGGGAGTTGACATCGTAAAGCACGCCGAGGGCAGCGACCCCGGTGCGGTTGTGTACGACGCTCTCGAAGCGGCGAAGGCTCGCGGCTGTGACGTTGTCATCATCGACACCGCGGGACGTCTCCACAACAAGAAGAACCTCATGGAGGAGCTCAAGAAGATAAACCGTAT
>JAFRXR010000135.1 GCA_017443395.1 Ruminococcus sp.
GGCGCGGATATGTTCCTCATGCCGTCGCAGAGCGAGCCCTGCGGACTTGCCCAGATGATCTCCATGCGCTACGGCACGATACCGATAGTCCGCGAGACAGGCGGTCTGCGCGATTCCGTCCGCGACAACGGCGGCGAGAACGGCAACGGCTTCACCTTCAAGACTATCAACGCCAACGATATGCTCGATGCTGTCCGCCGTGCGAAGCGCGACTTCGACGACAAGGACACATGGACAGCTCTCATGAAGCGTGCGATGGAGTGCGACCACAGCTGGTCGGCTTCCGCGGATACCTACATTGAGCTCTACAAGGAGCTGCTCTCACAGTAAAACAAGACCGCTGACCCGTGAGGTCAGCGGTCTTTTGCTGTACAGGAGGATATGAAAAATACAGTTATTCGGGGAGATATGTCAGCTTTCCTGCGCATTTGCCGCGAGGAGGAGGGAAGCGTCGAGGGAGTCGATGAGGCCGTCGCCGTTGAGGTCAGCGAGTGGAGTGGTCAGATAAGCGTCCCCGCCGGCGGTGCTGTCGGCGTTGTAGCGCAGAATGAGGGAGGCGTCCACGCCGTCCGTGAGCCCGTCGCAGTTGACGTCGCCGGTCTGCACCTGTGTCTCTTCCGCGCCCGAGAAGTACACCTCCCACTTCTGTTCAGTGTCGTTATACCGCAGTGTTATGGGCTTTTCGGCGGAAAGACGTATCGACCCGTGCGCGTCGTCAGCAGCGTCGCCGCCGCAGTAGTCGAGGGCAGCCTTCAGCGTCCCCGTGTCGGATATGCTCACGCCGTCCGCGGTCACCTCAAAGCTGAGCTCCGCAGACGTCCAGCCGGAGAGCTCGAACCGCCTGAACTTGTACACCGCCTCCCCGAGCTGCTCGAGGGTGAGGGTGTACTCCTCGTTCTCCTCGATGATGTCCGGCTCGGTGATCGTGAAGGTCGGCTCACAGCGGGTGAGCTTCATGCCGTTCAGCGTCATAGAGCCGTCCAGCTCGCCCTTTGCGCGGAACAACGCCCGCGCGTCCGCCGATTTCAGCAGTACCCACGACCTCATCTCGCCGCGCCGCAGGTCTTTGACCGACTTCGCCCGTTCACTGAACGACACGCGGTCTATCGCGGTGTAGACGGAGGCTGTCCCCTCGATGAGGTACTGAGTGAAGGCGTTCGGCAGCAGACCGCCCTCGCCGAAGAGTTCGGAGAGACTGCCGGTCAGCTTTTCGCTGCCGTGCTCGATCGTGAGAGTACCGTCGGAGCTGTCAGCGCAGTAATTCAGGTACTTGACAGAATCGTCGGAGGTGTATCCGCCGCTGCTGTACTTCGCGATCTCATCGGCGTCGAGAATGAGCATTATGCTCGAATTTTCGCTGTCTGTGGATCTCAGCCCCGGCACGTCCCACTCGCCCGTCTGCGAGTTGACATAAATGCACCTCAGCTCGTGGAAGCCCTCGGAGTACACAGGGGTGCCGGACGTGCTCGCCAGCGGGAAAGCGGGATCGAGCGTCAGGACACACTTGTCGTAGGTCACGCCGTCGAAGGTGTACGACCCCTCCGCGACGCCGAGCCCGACTAAGCTCTGGTTGGTCTTGCAGCGCTCGTCCATGAGCGTGACGATGAAGTATTTGCCCGCGCTCATGGAGGCATCCGCGCATTCGAGGAGCTCCTGCACGCGCTCCGCCCGGGTGCTCCGGCAGTATTCCTGACCGAACTGCATTTCGAGGAAAGGACTGTTCCACTTACTGCTCAGCTCGCCGGTCGTATCAAGCACGCTCCCGAACTTTGTTATGTCCGCGAGGGACTCCGCTCCCGCCTGTATATCGGCAGGGGAGAGGTCACCGTTATGGACGAGCGCCTCCAGCACCGACATCACGAAGGCTTCCGTGACGTAGCTGTAGGGCGTGGTCAGCAGGCTGGGCATGGCATCGCTGTAGTCCGAGCTGTCGCAGTAGGCGCCGGGAAGGTAGGGGAAATGCTCGTCCGCGCCGAGTGACGAAGCCCTCTCTGCGAGCTCCGGGTAAAGGTCGTCCGCGTGAGCAGTGGACGGCATAGCGGTCACCGCGAGCGCCGCCGCAGTGATGATAGTTATAAAGCGTTTTTTCATAAGATCAACTCCTTTTTTCAGTTGTTCTGACTTATACTTTCGAGTATCATATCTATCTCCTCATCGGTCAGATTGAAGAAGCTGTATGTCACGACCACAGAGCCCGCGCTGTAGACCACGATCGTCCTTTCCCGCGGGATACCGGGGAGCTCGAAGCCGTCAGCGTTCGTCTCGGTGAACCTGTAAGCCACGCGCCCGTCCACCGTGCACTCGCTTATGTCATGTATAATATGATATTGCGGACGGACGTCCAGATAGAATGTAACATTTTTCTCATCATACCATTCCTCCGCACTTATACTAACGCCCCGGCTCTCTGCCAGATCAGTGCCGTCGGTGGTACCCTCGGGTACCATTGCCACGTAGACGGTGTCCTTGCCGTTGTCGTCCTTCCTGAGCACAGTGATGTCGTCCGGGAGCCACGTCGGAGCCTTTATCCGGAAACTCAGCCCGTTGACGCCCTCTGCGAACGCCTCTGCGATACCGTAAGGGTCAGCCGCCGCCGAGTCATACGCCGGGTTATCCGCACTGCCGAAATCAATGTGCAGGGTGCCGGTCCAGAGCCAGACATTCTCGTGCGAATCCACAAAATCAAGCAGCTCATCGGTGTAGGTTGTGCTCACAGTTTCCGGTGTTTCGGGACTTTCAGCTGGTGCGGAGGTCTGCGCAGGTGTCTCCTCCGGAGCGCTTTCCCCACCGGACTGCTCTGCCGGCTGGGTCTCTGCGATGACCTCAGTCTCCGTCACATCAGGGGAGACATTTCCCTCGGGGAGATCAGCCGCGGTCGTCTGGACGCTTATCTCAGCATGAGCCGACTTAGTCTGCGCGGGAACGGTCTGCGTGACGGTGGTCACTATAGCGACGATATCGGGCGGAGCCTCGCTCCTGTCGGGCGACCTGCCGAGCAGCTTCAGCGCTGTGATACAGCCGATAACAGCCGCTGCCGACGCCAGCGCCGCGAGTATGCGGAGGTGTCTGTGCCTCCTGCCGGTGATTACCCCCAGCCCGCTGACCTCGTCCCCGAACTGCTCCTGCGAGCCGTCCTGACGTATCTCCGCAAGTGCCTTTGAAACGTCTATTTTACGCGGCTTCTGACCTCTCTCCCGCAATATCTCCCCGACGAGCTCCTCAGCTCTGTCGAGGTCGGGGTCGTCCCGCGAGATGATCCCGTCGAGCTCCGCTTCGAGCCCGGACGTCCCGTCGAGATCGCCGTCCGCGAGCAGCTTCTCAAAAACGTCATTCTGCATCGCCGCCGCCTCCTTTCTTTAAATATCGTGTCAGCTTTTCCTTCATGCGCGAGAACCGCTTGTACATTGAATTTGCCGAAATTCCGTGCTTTTCCGCGACCTCCGCGACGGAGTAGCCCTCACTGTAGCGCTCACTGAGCAGCGCGAGCTCCTCCTCGCTGAACAGCTCCCCGAAGGGGCGTTCCGTGTCGTATGCGTCCTCGGTCTGCACGCTGCGAAGCCGCTCCTCGCCGTCTGGGACGAACCTCCGCTGATTCCGCAGGTAGTTCAGCGTGATGTTCTCTGCGCAGCGGTACAGCCACGCCCGCACCCATTTCTCGTCGAGCGAGCCGAACTGCCTGTACATCGCGAGGAAGACCTCCTGCGTGCAGTCGTATGCGGCGTCGCCGTCGCGCACGCGGACACAGCAGTAATTGTATATCGACTGATAGTACCGCCGGGCGGTGCTGTCGAAGTCCTTTTCGTTCATTTTATCACGTCCGCTTGTGTGGTTTTCTGTATAGTAATTGCAGCAGCGTGCCCGTTTCTGACACCGCGGGGAGAACTTTGTATATATGCACAATTATTTTGCTTGCGCTTTGTGTATATTGACCTGCCGGCGGGACAAGAAAAAGCCACGGCAGATGACCCGCAGGTCAGCTCTGTCGTGGCTTAAAAGGCTATATTTTGCGGCTGAATGAGTCGGAGATGAAGAAAAGCGCAAGCGTTTCGGGACCAGAGTGCGCCCCGATGAGCGGACCGATGTCGAGGATATGGTGCGGGGAGACGCGGTGCTCGCGCTTCAGGATCTCAGCGAGCTCGTCAGCGTCGGACCTGCAGTCGGCGTGCGCGATGAGTATCACCTTTGACCCTCCCGCACTGACGTGCTCCCCGAATTTGTCCGCCAAAGCCCGGATCGAAGCCTTCCGGCTGCGAGCCTTCGCGGTGTTGATGAGGTGACCCTCGTTGTCGGTGTAGAGCACGGGCTTTATCCCGAGGAGCTTTCCCGCGACCGCCGCCGTGGAGCTTATCCTGCCGCCGCGCCGGAGGTAGGTGAGGTCGCCGACCGTGAACCAGTGGCACACGCGGAGCCGGTTTTCCTCGATATATCGGGCAACCTCGCCGATATCAGCGCCGTGCCGCTTCATGACTGCCGCGAGGTAGACCACTGCGCCCATTCCCGCGGACGCCGAAAGCGAATCCACGACCTCGACACGCCTGTCGGGGTACCTTTCCGTGAGTTCCTCAGCGGCGAGACAAGCGTTCCTGTACGTCGAGCTCAGCCCAGACGAAAAGGCTATATACAGCACATCTTCGCCGCTTTTCAGCACCGGCTCGAAGGTTTCGATGTAGGTCTCTGTGTTGACAGCGGAGGTCTTCGCAACGCAGCCCTGACGCATTTTCGCGTAGAAATCGCCGGAGCTCAGCTCGTCATCGCGGTAGACGTGCTCTGAGTCCTCAAAGGTGTAGGTCATGCTGACCAGCTCAACTCCCCATTTTTCGAGCAGTGCGCGGGGAATGTCACAGGCTGAATCGGTGTACAATCTGTAATCGCTCATAATGTTTCTCCTCTCTGTATATATCTTGAGACAGCGCAGAAAAATTCTTTGCGGCGGTTGATTTGCGGTCGGAAATGTGGTATAATCAAAGTAACTATCTGATAAGCGAGGCAAATTATGGACAGACTTAAATCTGTTATCGCAGAAAATATAATCATGCTGCGCCGTTCAC
>JAFRXR010000136.1 GCA_017443395.1 Ruminococcus sp.
CAATTTCGGCTGGCTGCCGAAGGGCGACCACAACATCTCGACCAAAGCAGAAACAAGCATAGCCGCGATAGAAAAGGGACTGCGTCTCCTGAAGCCGGACGGCTTTATGACGCTTATCATCTACTACGGGAGGGAGACAGGCTTCGAGGAGCGCGACGCGATACTCAGCTATCTCCCGACGATCGACCCCCGCGAGTTCACGGTAGTGGAAATGCCATTCGTGAACCGCCAGAACTGTCCGCCGATACCGATAGTGATCTTCAAGGGAATGTAAAAACGGGAGCCAATGCTCCCGTTTCTGTTTTACAGATTCAGTTTTAAGAATTCAATGATCGAATCAATGATGTGGTCCGTCGCATAGGCGTTGAACGCGAGTATCATCGAGGCGTCTGCGCCGTCGGTGAGACCGTCGCGGTTTACGTCAGCCCGCAGGAGCTGAGCCGCGTCGAGCAGAATGCTTATACCGTCAGCGGATTCAGCATTATAGACCAGTATCAGCGAAGCGTCCGCGCCGTCAATGAGCCCGTCAGCGTTGACGTCGCCCAGAGCGGGAGCTGTCGGCTGAGTAGTAGTCGATGACGAAGTCTGCCCGCTCGTACTTGTGACCGTGGACGTCGATGAAACGGCTGTGGAAGAAGCCGAGCTTGATGCGGCAGACGTTACAGCAGATGATGATGTAGTTGTCGATGTTGTGGTAGTTGTTGAAGTCGAAGATGTCGTTGTTGTAGTAGAAGTACTTGTAGTAGTTGTCGTTGTTGTTGTTGTCTCGACCAGCGGATATGGAGCGTCGAATACAGCTGTGTTTGAAGATATCTCACCCAGCTCCATGTCCCACGATAACACAGTTATCTTGACTGTCTGATGCGAGCTTGTCCTCGAACGTGAACCCGAATAGTAATATGAGTCAGGCAGCTCCGAAAGCGGCTGATCGTCCATAATCTGCTGTTTATAGCCGCTTTCCGAAACGAACCAGAGGTTTACGCAGATATCATCAAACTCAAATGTTCCGTCCTCGTTATCTGCCGGAATGCTGACTATCTCCAGTTCTAAGGTGTTATCGTTCTCATTTTCCGCCTGAGTGGTCGTTACGGAAGATTGTGTACTCGAAGCCAGAGCGGTAGTAGTCGTTGTTGTTTGCTTTGACGCAGCAGTCGTTGTTACCGTTGTGGAAGTAGTTGTAGACGGCGTATCACCCGGAATGGTATTCACGAATCCCGACTGGAAGAAGCCGACCGTGTAGCTGACATTCTGTGATAGACCGGTTATATCCACCTGAAAACTGTCCCCGGCACTGATCTTCCCGATATCGTTGGGCAGGAAGATGATACAGCCGGACTGACCGTAGCCCTCATTGTTGACGTAGAACTGCCCGTCGGCGGAGGAGCTGCTGAAGCTCCACGACTTGCCGTCGCTCTGACGTTTCAGTGTCACCTTTACCTTAGAAGCGTCCACTGAGGTCCCCATGCTTATGCTCCACGGATCCTCCTGAGTGAAGAATTCGACGGGAGTGTTCTGAGCCGGCCAGCAGACGCCGTATTCGTCAGCGGACGAATTCGAGCGGTCGAACGCATACATCGCCGAATAGCGAGCAGAACCGTAATATGAGCTGTTCTTGCTGACCGCTCCGAAGCCGGTCTTGCCCATAGTCGGATTCAGGCACCACCTGCGGTGACCGACCCTGTCTATGTTGTAGTCGTCCTCGTCGTACATCCACGCATAAACGACCGACCACGCAGTATTTCTCGCGAATGAGCCTGCATTGTACGCGATGTTGGACTTTCCCGAGCCTGAGTAGCCGAGGTCATAAATGTCACTGCTCATATCGGAGGGCTGTGTCGGAAAGTGCGAAAGGCTGCCGTTCACGCAGTTCACAAGGCTCGAAGCCTGAGTGAGCTCGCAATAGCCGCTGTCGAGCGTGACCTCGTCCAGACCCGCGATATATCGCATAACGTTGAGCGAATTCAGCGCATTGGTCAGAGAGGTATCACTGAGCTTTCCGGCACTGTACGGGGAGGTCACGGACGGCTGGACCGCATATGTATCCTCAAAGCTGCATGAGAACGGGTGCGAGCTGATATAGGCGGAGATCTCTTCCTGAGTGCGGTACTGTACGTTTATGCCGGTCGCCTCAGCCGAAGCTGTGAGAACATCATGCGAGCCGTAGTCCGCATTCTTTACCGCCGCCGAGTTGATACACAGAGCGGCGACGAGAGCCGACGTGATAAATGAGATAAAGCGCTTTTTCATATCCGAACCTCCTGATAATATACTATTTGTAGAATCGTTGACGGATAATCCTCTCTGAATAACGAGATTTCCCCGAAATATCCACGTTTTTATTATATCACTATCTGTACAGATTGTCAACAGGAAAAGGTCCGCCAGTTAAGGCAGACCTTTCCTCATCATGCACTGAATTTCTGTTTCAGCTGCTCGACCTTGCTCTGCTCGGCGCAGTCGGGGGAATACCAGCCCTTCGACTTCATCTGCGAGTAGATAGTGCCCTGCATACCAAGAGAATCGTTGAGGGCAGTCTTGAAGGACTGCTGCACCTCCGGCGAGCTCGACTCGATAGTGCCGTGCAGGTAGAGGTCGCAAACGCCCTTTTCAAGCAGGAGCATATTCTCCATGAGTTCCTTGTCGTTCATAGTGCACCTCCTTTCAGCTCAGCAGACCGTACAGGCTCGAAAAGATCTGCCTGTGCTTCTGCGAGATCTGTTCCACGCACATTTTAAGATCGCTGTCCTGGAGCTGCTGACTGACCTCGCGGCAGCGGCTCTGGAAGAACTGCTCGTGACCGAGCGCGTCCTCGACGTACAATAATTCCTTTGACGTCATAAACATCACCTCCGATGATATTCTGCCCGGCGTTAGCAGATTTATTCAGCGCGGAGATTTTTCTTTGCTGAGCGCTTGCATTATTGATGATGATGTGTTATAATAAAGTATCTATGTAAAACGAAAGGACTGTTCAGAATGTCAGATAAGAATAGATCAGCAGACGGAAAGAGATTCGAGATACCCCGCCCGGAATTCCCGAAGCGCGCCGTCATCACCGGAGGAATGCCCTACGGCAACAAGGAGCTGCACTTCGGTCACGTCGGCGGAATGTTCGTGTTCGCGGACACCTTTGCCCGCTTCATGCGTGACCGTATCGGCAGCGAGAATGTCATCTTCGTTGGCGGCACAGACTGCTACGGCTCCCCCATCGCGGAGGGCTGGCGTCAGAAGGTCGAGCGCGGCGAGTTTGAAGGCTCCCTCGAGGAATTCGTCCAGCGCAACCACGACAAGCAGGAGCAGACCCTCAGGGACTACGGCATCTCGCCTGATCTCTTCGCAGCCTCGGGTCTTGGACGCTCCAAGGAGATACACGCCGAGGTGACCGACTGGTTCATCAGCTCCCTCTACAAAAAAGGACAGCTCAAGCGTATCTCCACCATGCAGTTCTTCGACGAAAAGGCAGGCGTCTTCCTCAACGGCCGTCAGGTCATCGGAAAATGTCCGGTTGAGGGCTGCACCTCCGAAAAGGGCTACGCCGACGAATGCGACCTCGGACACCAGTATATGCCCGAGAACCTCATCGACCCTGTGAGCACGCTCACAGGCGAGACCCCGACGATGAAGCCTGTCACGAACTGGTATTTCCGCCTCCCGGACTACGAAAAGCTGCTGCTTGAATGGGTCGAGGAGATGAAGAAGCGCAAGGATATCCGCCCCGTTGTCTGGAAGACGATAGGGGAGTTCCTCAAGCCGCCGGTGATCTACGTCAAGCGCGAATTCGAGGAGAAGTACTTCACCCTCAAGGACTCCATGCCCGCACATGAATACCTCGAGGAGCCCAAGAAGCCCTC
>JAFRXR010000137.1 GCA_017443395.1 Ruminococcus sp.
CACCGCGGATATCATCTTCACTGACGGCAAGGACTCCGAGCACGTCCTGAAAACGATGTCCCTCCCTGAGAACATCAACGGCATACGTCTCCGCGAGGGACGCCTCCCCGAGAGCCCGGATGAATGCGTGATCGACTCCGCCATGACCCACAGATACAGCCTCGGCGACAGAATATACATCTCCGAGAGCTGCCCCGAGGACAGCGCAAAGTCGCTCAGCTCCGACGCATTCACAGTAGTCGGCATCGCTGATTCCTCGCTGTATATCAACTTCGAGCGCGGCACCTCGTCGATAGGCAGCGGCAGTCTCTCTGGCTTCCTCTACGTCCCCCGCGAAGCCTTCGATATGGACGCCCTGACTGACATCTACATACGCTTCGATCAGGACTGCGAGATCTACTCCGACGCCTACGAGGACTACATGAGCGCCCACACCCCCGACTGGGAGACACTCGTGCAGGAGCGTGCAGACGAGCGATTCGAAGAGCTCATCTCCGGAACGCAGACCGCACTTCCCGCAGGAAATGGACTTCTCAGCAGGAAATACCCCCGCCCCGACACCTACGTCCTCGGCAGAGGGACGAACATCGGCTATGCCTGCTTCGAGAGCGACTCCGAGATAGTGGAACAGGTCGCGCGGGTCTTCCCGATATTCTTCATACTGGTGGCAGCGCTGGTCTGCATGACGACGATGAGCCGCATGGTCGAGGAACGCCGCACGCAGATAGGCGTGCTGAAAGCGCTCGGCTACTCAGAGCGCGCGATAATGGGCAGCTTCATGTTCTACTCAGGGAGCGCGGCAGTACTGGGCTGCGTACTCGGGTACGCGGTGGGGATAATCCTGTTCCCGACGGTCATCTGGGTGACCTACGAGCTGATGTATCTGCCGCTGAAGATACACTACGTTATAAACCCGGCGCTTGCCGCAGCCGCAGTATCCATCTCCCTCGCCTGCTCGCTCGGAACGACATGGATCTCCTGCCGGTACGAGCTGAACGAGCCTGCCGCGAGCCTGATGCGCCCCAAGGCACCCAAGGCAGGAAAGCGCGTGCTGCTTGAGCGTATCGGCTTCATATGGAAGCGCATGAAGTTCCTTCACAAGGTCTCGGTGCGGAACATTTTCCGCTATAAGAAGCGCTTTTTCATGATGATAGCGGGTATCAGCGGCTGTACTGCGCTCCTCGTGACCGGCTTCGGACTAAAGGACTCCATCGCGGGCTTTGCGGAGATGCAGTACGAGCAGATACAGACCGCCGACGCGCAGCTCTCCCTGCACAGCGCCCTCCCGGAGGAAATGCCCGACACGCTGAAAACGGCACTCGACGAGAACACCGAGGACTACACCCTCCTGCGCCTGAGCCCGTGGGACCTCGTCTACGGCACCCACACGAAGTCCATAGAGCTTGCCGCCCCGCTTGATACGCAGCAGATAGGGAAATACTTCCGCTTCAAGGACATGGACGGCACCCTCCTGACCTTCCCGAGTGAGGGCGAGGCGATAGTCAGCCACAGCGTCTCGGAGCGGTACGGTGCAGACGTCGGCGACGAGATAACCCTCCGCGACGACTCCATGCGCGAGCTGCACGTCACCGTCACAGGCGTGTTCGAGAACCACGTCTACAACTACATTTTCATCGCACCGGAGACCCTTGAAGCGCAGCTCCGCGAGCCGGTGGAGTACAACTGCGCATACATCGACCTCCCCGACGGCGCCGACGTCCACAAGCTCTCCGCCGAACTGAAAAACGACGAGAACGTCACCTCCATAACGGTGCATAAAGACCTGAAGGAGCGCCTGTCGAACATGATGAGCAGCCTTGACTACGTCGTGCTGCTGATAATCCTGAGCGCAGCGGGACTGGCGTTCGTCGTCATCTACAACCTGACGAACATCAACATCACCGAGCGTATCCGCGAGATAGCGACGATAAAGGTGCTGGGCTTTTTCCGCAGCGAGACCTCAGCATACGTCCTGCGCGAGAACATAGTGCTCACGGGGCTCGGAACTGCACTGGGGCTGGTGCTCGGGATGCTGCTGCACCGCTTTGTCATGGCGCAGATCGTCGTGGATATGGTAGACTTCAACACTACGGTGCAGCCGGTGAGCTTCCTGCTGAGCGTAGTTCTGACCTTTGTGTTCAATTTTGTGGTGAACCTTTTCATGCAGCTCAGACTTGAGCGGATAAACATGGCAGAATCGCTGAAATCGGTGGATTAAGAGCATAGAGCCCCCCAAAAAAGGGATTCCAAAGGGATTATTATCCCTTTGGGCGGGGACGCCCCCGCGGGCGGTCTAATGCAAAGGAAAAACATCATCGCACGGCGTCCCGCCCTAAAACCTGACACCTAACACCTGACACCAAAAAAGCCCATGGAAGTATCCATGGGCTTTCATATTTAACCAAGCACGCTCGACGTACCCGAAATCGTAAATGTCACACTGAAGCTGTCAGTGGGCATTGCGAAGTCGAGAGGCGCGAGGTCGGTGTTGTAGATGTTCACGAGCTCGATATAGAGGTTATTGGAGCTGTCCGCCATAACGAGGGGATCGTCGATCGGTATCTCGGTGTCATCGACCTTGAGAACGACATCGGAGATCTTCATAGCGGGAGCGTACTGGAAATCAGTGCTGACGAAGAGCATATTGAGCCCGTCGCTGTCGGCAGAGAAATCATAACCCGAAACGCTGACCGTATAGGTGCCGTCAGCGGTGATATCGGCGTCAGAGAAGACCGCACCCGCGTCGGTAGCGTCGTCGCCCTCCCACTTCACGAGAGTATTGAACCACTCAGTCGCACCGCCGTACTGCGCGTCGTTGTAGGTGTTCCTGAACGTGTAGACCTTAGTCTGGAGACCGATGTAAGCGTGAACGGAGTCGTTCTTCACGACCTCCTTCTTCACCCTGACCTCATGACCCGCGTCGGGATCCTTGTCCGCGACCGCCTTGACGATAGTGGAGATTATCTCGGGCTGGGTCTGCGAGCAGTCCGTCCTGTCGAAGAGACCGAAGCCGTAGGTGCCGTTGTAGCCGTTGTCCCAGTATACCGGGATACAGCCGTTTTTCGCAGCAGTACCCGCGATGTAGCCGTCGTAGTACACGCGGTTCTCGGCGATCTGATTGGGGATACCTGAGTTCGCAGGGGTCTTGTCGATACATCCGAACTCGCCCACGATGACCGGGTAGCCCTTATCGACGAAGGTCTCCTTGAGCTTCTGGAACTGACCGACGATGTAGTCCTCATTTCCCCACCTTGCGAGGTTGATGTTAGGAGCCTTGTTTATCTCGACTATCTCCTGACCGCGCTTGCCCCAGAGCCAGGTGCCGTAGTCCTCCTGACCCGCATAATCCCACGGCGCGTAGCAGTGAACAGAAACGATCATGCGGTTCTCACCGGCGGTATTGTTGGGGTCGTCTGGGAGGTGGAAGCCGTAAGCGGGGTCGGTGGTCTGATCTATGTCGGTATTCCAGCCGGGCATGAGCAGCCAGCGGTGGGAATTATTGCCGCCGGACGCACGGACAGTATCCACAAAGATCTGGTTATAGTCCATGATATTTGCGTAGTAGTCGGGATCAGGCTGACCGCTGTAGGTCACGCCGTCGAACTCCTCATTCATGCTCTCGAAGATGAGGTGCTCATCGTAGCCGGAGAACTTCTCCGCGATCTGCTTCCAGAGGGCGGCGTACTTCTCCCTGATGTAGTCCTGATCGTCGCCGTTGCAGAGGAACCAGCCCCCGTTTATGGAGTTATAGCCGTCGCCGTGGACATTGATGATGACGAACATATCGTCCTTGTAGCAGTAATCAACGACCTCCTGCACTCTGTTGAGCCACGCCTCATCGACCTTGTAGCCGTTTGAGTCGTCGATCTTGTCGAGGTACGAGACCGGCACGCGGATAGTGTTGAAGCCGGCAGCCTTGACCGCGTCCACCATTTCCTGGGAGGCTTCAGGGTTGCCCCATGCGGTCTCACTTGGAGTGCCGCCGGAGTTGGCTTCGAGGGTGTTGCCGTAGTTCCAGCCGGCGCCCATCTGGGACTGGAGCTCAGCCATAGAGACTGTGAAGGTGCCGGTGTTCTGGACAGTGTCGCCCGCGGTGGACGACGAATCCTTGCTGCCGCAGCCGACGAGAGAGCTGGCGGCGAGCGTCAGTGAACAAGCAAGGGAAAGGTATCTTTTGCACATTGACATTTTTTATTCCTCCATTTTAGCGGCTGCGCCTAAACAGACCGCGATATTGACAATACTATTATAACTTAAACGCCGCGATTTGTCAACTTGCTGTACACACTCTACACAAACCACCCTCCCCACCGTAGGGGACGGCGTCCTCGACGTCCCACAATCCCCGCATAAACCACCCTCCCCCACTGTAGGGGCGCCCTTTGGGCGTCCGCTGATCACACAATTTCCCGCCAGCGACACCGG
>JAFRXR010000138.1 GCA_017443395.1 Ruminococcus sp.
TAAATCCGGCAAGTGCTTCCTTGAACAGTTCCTGAATATCATCCATGCTCTGGATATTAGCTGCCGAAAGAAAATCGCTTATCAGCTCTCTTCTTGCTCGCTGTTCTTCTGTTTCATTTCTTCGTCTTCTTCCCATAATTAAAACCTCCGAAGTAGTGTCCTTCTATTATACACTACTTTGGAGGTTTACACAAATTTTAGGATAGACTCTCAAACAGGGCAGGGGACTACTTGTTCTCCGATTTGATCTTTGCAAGGGGATTGCTCTCGACCGCGGCACGAACATTGTCATCACTCAGGTGAGTGTATATCTCGGTCGTAGAAACGCTTGCGTGTCCGAGCAGCTCCTTCAGCGTGAGAACATCTGCGTCGCCGTACTGGTACATCAGCGTTGCAGCTGTGTGTCGCAGTTTATGAGTTGTGATACCTTTGCCGTCAAGTCCGGCGGCTTGGAGAGTGTTTTCGACAATCTGCTGTACGCGGCGCTTAGAGATACGTTTTTTTTGATTGCTGATAAAAAGCGCTGGCTCGTTCGCGGCCTTGGGGTCGTCACGTCTTATGGCAAGATAATTGTTCAGTGCATCTACACAGGCTGAATTAAGGTAGACCATGCGTTCCTTGTTGCCCTTGCCGAGAACTCTCAACCGGTTTTCATAGAAGTCGATGTCGGAAATGTTTATGCCGACGAGTTCACTCAGACGCATTCCACAGTTCAGGAACAGCGTTATTATACAGTAATCACGCTTGGAGTCAGTGCTGTCTGATGCCTCAAGAAGACGCATACTTTCGTTCAGCGAAAGAAACTTGGGGAGGGCTTTTTTGGGTACAGCGACGTCGATGTCCTTGATCGGGTCAGCTTCAAGGATATGCGTGACCTTTGTCAAATACTTGAAAAAGCTCCTCAGAGATGAAACTTTGCGGTAGCGGGCTTTGTCTGCATTATGGCGCTCGTCAGACGCATAAAAGATAAAATTATAGATGTCAGTTATAGTGATAGTTTTCAGGTCGGATTCAGTCATTCGTGAGATGTCGACATCTTCGATGTCTTTGCCAGAGTTGATACGGGACTCCTGTACAAATTTCAGGAATAGTCTGATGTCCAGATAGTACTCCTGTATAGTCCGCTCAGAACGCATCTGGACAAGCTTTATATGTATCAGATAGTTATTGAGAAATTCTGGATTATCACTATTGTTATAGTTCTTCATATATACCGTCCTCGTGGAATGTTTGTAAAAGTTGCACCAAACTTTCATTTGGCGCAACTTTTGGTGCTGTTTCCTTTTGAAACTATTATACATCTTTTCCTGTAAAAAATCAAGCGGATATGGTGTCTGTGTATTCCGCTGTAGTTTCAGACAATTGACTACATATGTTTTTAATCTCATTTTTTATACCGTTGTGCTGTCTTTTTGAGTAGATTACTAATTATTTACAGAAATACACCCGAACACCCACTTTTATACTGTTCAATCCTATAAAATCGTGCGAATGACTTGACAAGCACGCGAATAAGGTGTAAAATAATTGTTGTCAATTGAATAATATTGGAACAACGGCGTTCTGATTGTTTTTTATTTTAATACAGTCGGAATGTCTATTTTTATATTAAGGAGGACATTTTATGTCAGAGCAGAATCCCGCAAAGCTCGTCACTGAGTACTTTGGCTGCAATGTGTTCAGCGACAAGGTAATGCGTGAAAGACTTCCCAAGGACGTATACAGAGCAGTACGCAGGACCAAAAAGCTTGGCTGCGCGCTTGCACCCGAGATCGCTGGTGCTGTTGCACACGCCATGAAGGAATGGGCTATCGAAAAAGGCGCTACACATTATACTCACTGGTTCCAACCTATGACTGGCGTTACTGCTGAAAAGCACGACGCTTTCCTCAATCCCGCTGAAAGAGGCGGTATTCTTCTCGAATTCTCCGGCAAGGAGCTCATAAAGGGTGAGGCTGACGCTTCGTCGTTCCCGTCAGGCGGACTTCGCTCCACATTCGAGGCAAGAGGCTATACAGCGTGGGATCCGACATCCAATGCTTTCGTCAAGGACGGCTCACTCTATATTCCCACGGCGTTTTCTTCTTACACCGGCGACACACTCGATAAGAAAACTCCCCTGCTGCGTTCTATGGACGTTCTAAGTCAGCAGGCGCTCCGTATCCTCCGTCTTTTCGGCAACACTACTGCTACGAGAGTTATCACGACCGCGGGTCCTGAGCAGGAATACTTCCTTATTGATAAGAAGCTCTTTGAGGCTCGTGAGGATCTCATCATAACCGGACGTACGCTCTTCGGTGCCAAGCCGCCTAAGGGGCAGGAGCTTGAAGATCACTACTACGGAAACATCAACAAGCGAGTTTCCGACTACATGAAGGATCTCGACGAGGAGCTCTGGAAGCTCGGCGTTTACGCCAAGACCAAACACAACGAGGTCGCTCCTGCACAGCACGAGCTCGCTCCTGTGTTCACAAATACAAACATTGCTGCTGACCATAATCAGCTGACAATGGAGATAATGAAGAAGGTCGCTGCAAAGCACGGTCTGTACTGCCTGCTGCATGAGAAGCCATTTGCCGGCGTGAACGGCTCCGGTAAGCACAACAACTGGTCTATGGCTTCAAATGACGGTCAGAACCTTCTCGATCCGGGCGACTGTCCGCAGGACAACTTGCAGTTCCTGACTTTCCTCTGCGCTATCATCAAGGGCGTTCACGAGTACGCTCCCCTGCTAAGACTTTCCGCTGCTTCCGCAGGTAATGACCACCGTCTCGGTGCGAATGAGGCTCCTCCGGCTATTGTTTCAATGTTCATAGGTTCTGAGCTCCAGGGAGTTATTGATGCGCTCGAGGTCGGTGAGAAATACCGCTCCACGGACGATAAGACCTTCGAGATCGGCGTTGACGTACTTCCGGATTTCCCGAAGGACACCACAGACCGTAACAGAACTTCTCCGTTCGCTTTCACAGGAAACAAATTCGAGTTCCGTATGCTCGGTTCGGCGGATTCCATCTCCTGCACGAATACTATCATCAATACTATCGTCGCTGAGGAGCTCTGCCAGATAGCAGACGCGCTCGAGGACTCTCAGGATTTTACCGGAGACCTCAAAAAGCTCCTTGCAAATATAATCAGCGAGCACAAGAGCATTATCTACAACGGGAACGGCTATTCCGATGAATGGCTCGACGAGGCTGTCAATGTGCGACACCTCCCCAACCTTGTTTCCACACCCGATGCGCTCCCTGAGTACATCACTCCCAAGAGCGTGGCGCTGTTCGAGAAGTTCAAGGTCTATACTGAGGCTGAGCTGAGGGCGCGTACTGAGGTACTGCTCGAGAACTACAGCAAGGTCATCAATATCGAGGCGCTCACCATGATCGACATGGTAAAGAAGAAGATTGTTCCCGCCTGCCTCGATTACACAAAGAAGGTCTGCGAGACCGGTACGCTCAAGCGTGAGCTCGGTATCTCGACCGGTATCGAGACGGAGCTCGCTGCAAAGCTCTCCGCTCTCACTGAGGCTATCTACAGGGAAACTGCGGTCCTTGAGGAGAAGGTCATCACTGCTCAGGATAAGAACGCAGGTCTTGAGATGGCTCGCTTCTACCGTGACGAGGTGTTCGCGCAGATGCAGACACTCCGCGCTATCGTTGACGAAACAGAGACCAATGTCAGCGAAGATAGCTGGCCTCTCCCCTCTTATTCAAAGCTGCTGTTCACAGTATAAAAGGAAAGTCCCCAAACGGGGACTTTTTCATATTCCGGAAAGGTCGAAATCAGGGACGTATTCCGTGCCGGCGGAGGAGTTTTCCTGTGTAAAGCCTTTGATACCAAGCCCCTGCGCATGACGTACTACGCTGTTGTACTCCATTTTTGTGACACGGCGGTTGATCTCGCTCATGTCGGCTGGGATATGCCCAAATGGCGTATACTGGTTCATGATGCTGACAAGAGCGCGCTCCGGGAAGATGTTCTCCGCTATCCAGTCGAGTATCTTCATGGAGTCGTGCCGCAGACCAGGCATTACGAGGTGGCGAATGATCGTTCCCCTTACCAGACCGCCGTCTTCGTTGTATCTGAGCTCCCCGACCTGTTCGGTCATGGCTTTTACCGCCGCTGAGGCGTATTCAAAGTAGTTCGGGGCGTTAGAATATCTTGAGGCGGCTTCGCTGGAAAAGTATTTGATGTCTGGCATATAGACGTCGATATAGCCGTCGAGTGCTGCAATAGTTTCGGGAAGCTCATAGCCGCTGGTGTTGTAAACGACGGGAATGCTCAGCTTGTGACGTACCATGTCGAGGGCGCAGATGATGTCAGGGACGAAGTGGGTGGGGGTAACGAGGTCGATGTTATCGGCTCCCCTGTCCTGGAGCGAAATGAAGACGTCGGCGAGCCGGGCGGGAGTGAGCTCTCTGCCGAAAAGCTCATTGCTTATAACATTGTTCTGACAGAAGCAGCAGTGCAGGCTGCACCCCGAGAAAAAGACCGTTCCAGCGCCGTTTTTGTACGAGATACAGGGCTCCTCCCACATATGGAGGGAAGCCTTCGCGACGACCGGTGCTGCTCCCATTCCGCAGCGGCCCTTTGCTGAAGTGCGGTCAATGCCGCATTTCCTCGGACATAACCGGCAGCTCTTATATGCGTTCAGGTCCATACTCTCACCTCTGAAATATCGTTTGTTATGCTTTTACTGCTGAATTATACCACTTTTTCCCGCAAGTGTCAAATTTTCAGCCCGCCGTTGGTGAGTTTCACAGATTTTTCACTTGCATTTTTGTACAAAATGTAGTATAATGTATCTATACTACAAAAAGGGAGTTGCTGTTTATGAGCAAGGTAAATATAGGCTTTATTGGCGCCGGCAACATGGGTTCGGCTATTATGAAGGGTATCGCAGGGAGCTCTCTCGCCGGGGATATCTCGCTGTTCGCTTTCGACCCCGATTCGGCAAAGCTTGGGGCTCTCAGCGAGTTCGGAGTTGCTGCCTGTGCCTCCGAAAAGGAGATCATGGAGAGCTGTAAGTACGTTTTCCTCGCGGTCAAGCCGCAGGTGATCGAGGGAGTCCTCGAAACCGCTGCGCCATTCACTACGAAGGAAACTGTATTCATCTCTATAGCTGCCGGAATCACTGATGAATTCATCGCACGCAAGACTATCACAGGAGCTAAGGTCATCCTTGTTATGCCCAACACTCCCCTGCTGCTTGGCGAGGGCGCTTCTGCTCTCTCGCACAACGAGGCTGTCACCGACGAGGAATTCTCGCTGGTGCTCAATATCTTCCGTCTCTGCGGAAAGGCTGCTGTTATCTCCAAGGACAAGATGAAGGAGATCATCGCGATCAACGGGAGCAGTCCCGCATTCATCTATCTCTTTGCGAAGGGATTTATCGACTATGCGGATTCAGTTGGTATCAGCAAGGATTCAGCTATGGAGCTCTTCACTCAGAGCCTTATCGGTTCCGCTAAGATGATGACTGATTCCGGGTACAGTATCGACGAGCTTATTAAAATGGTTTCTTCTCCCGGAGGTACCACGCTCGCAGGTCTTGACCGTCTCTATGAGGGCGACCTCACCGGAGTTGTAAAGAAGTGCTGTGAGAGCTGCACAAACAGAGCTTACGAGCTCTCCAAATAAGTTCTACTGAATATCGAAACTGCATATCCTTTCTTAGAAAGGATGATGCAAATTGAAGAATATCAGCACATTCACACCGGACAAGTCCCGCAGGATACAGTTCCTGCTGCTTATATCCGCGCTCGTCGCCGGGGTCATTGTGGGCTCAGTCAGACAGGCTGCCGACGGCAGGGTGGCTTCACCGTGGCTGTATCAGTTCTTTCTCCCACCTTCTGGAAGCGGAGAGCTGCGGAGGTACTTTCTGAGTACGCTCGTATCATCGGCTGTGTTCCTGTGTGCGGCTTTTCTGAGCGGGCTTTTTACGTTCGGACAGCCTCTCGGGGTGCTTCTGCTCGTGTATCGCGGAGCAGGCATCGGGGCTGCTGCGGCATTCATGTACTCGCTAACGGGAGCAGGTGCTGCCGTACCTGTTCTGCTTATCGTACTGCCTAAAGCTATTGCATTGGGAATGATAGCTGTGCTCGCAGTAAGGGAGCTCATGCGCACGTCAGTGAGTATGCTGAGATTCTGGCTGACCGGAGATGCTCCGGAAAACACCGGCAGATCATTCAGGCTCTACTGCGTGAAATTCGCCGTA
>JAFRXR010000139.1 GCA_017443395.1 Ruminococcus sp.
CCTATGCGGTCTGCCATTGCGAGCAACTTGCTGTTATAGTCGTTGACGATCTCGTTCGTCAGCGTTTCGGTCTCCGTAATGACCGGCGGGTACTCCAGAACGTAGATATTGACGTCCGGGAAAGCCGTGCGGATATTCGAGATGAGGCTCACATACGACGATATCATCTCGTCGGAGCTGTTCGTTCCGAGGTCGCTGCCGAGCATAAGGTAGACGTTCGCAGGCTTGAGAAGTCCGACTGCCTCACTTATCGTGACAACGCCCGAGCTCGTCTCGACCCTCTCGGTCGCGCAGTTGAATGCGTTGAGGTTCTCGCTGCCTACAGCGTACTTAAAGCCGTATCCCGTCTTCATGCCGAGCAGAGTTTTGTCGGTGACGAGCATACAGGAATCAAGATATGAAGCGTCCACAGCCGCAGACGTGGCTATCGGGTTGGCTGCCTTGGGCTTCTCCGCTGACGCAGCAGGAGCTTCAGTTCCACTGCCGGAAGGCGTCTGGGCAGTCTTGCCGCTGTCTGCCTCAGATGATACGGAGGCGAATTCCTCGCTGAAAAAGTTATCGTTGATGTTTGCTGCTACCATATAGAGTATGAAGCACGCTGCAAATCCTATCGCGAACAGTATCACCATGAACCAGAAATTGAACCTGACCCTCGGTCTGCCGCGCTTTTTATTGGATATCCTCTGGATAGTTCTTCCTTTTGCCATATATTCTCCACGCTCCCGGGGGAGCTGCCGTTTAAGGGGTACGGCTGACCGTAATATCGCTTTTGCAGTACTAAATAATATTATACCCTCATTCAGCGATTTTTGCAAGGGGGTTTTGTTTTTTTTGTGAGGATATACAGAAAATCTTTTCCCCGAAACTTGCTTTTTTGAGCCTTGTATGATATAATGAATGCAAACGCATTCATTATATCTTTATTTAAACGCCCTTGCAGATACGCAGATCAAAGATCTGCTCCCTGCATATCGGGCAATTATATCATAACGCTGCGCTTTTATGATATACTTATCTTAAAGAGCATACGAAGGAGGCTGCGTATGGACTGCATGAACTGCGGCAAGCCCATGATACAGGGCGAATTCCGTATGGAACAGCACAGCACTGACAAGGGTATCTACTACGCTTACCCTATGGCGGCGTGGTATCAGGACGGGATTAAGTACTGCGAGACGCCCCAGCGGTCTGCATTCGGCTTCTACTGTCCGGACTGCGGCGTGCTCGCGGGAGTTTTCCGCTACACTAAGCCGGTAAATTTCTTTGGCACCTTCAACGCTGACCTCGATGATACGGTCGATGTCCTGCCGATGAAGCAGTGTCCGGAGTGTGAGCAGAGGTTCGACATCGACTATCCGAGATGTCCGTACTGCGGGTATGTTTTTGAGAGCATATGACAAGGGGGGATCTCTATGTGTGACAGCGGTCAGTTTGAGCTTGTTATTGCGGACAAGCCCAAAAGGTACAGATACTACTTGATAGATTACGAGAATGTTCACCAGTCAGGCTTAAAAGGCATTGAAAAGCTGGCTGAAACGGACAGGGTCATCATATTTTACTCAGCCAACTGTAATTCTATCCCGCTTTCCATGTTTGAGGCACTTAAAAGCTCCTCCGCAGAGATAAAACTGAATTACGCCGAGAGCGGCGGTAAAAATGCACTCGACTTTCAGCTTTCATCGTATCTGGGCTTCATTCTCGGAAATGAAGCCGGCGCAGATTGCCACATCATAAGCGGAGACAAGGGCTATGAGTTTGTACGCGCTTTCTGGAGATCAAAGAACATCAAGATCAGAATATCCCTGAATATCGCAGGAGATACTGCAAGCGCAGCTCCCGCTTTGCCTGAGGCTCCACCAAAGGAAACTCCAGAAAAGAAAGCGGCAGATCACTCTCCAAAGGCGATCATTGTAAAAACCGCAGACGAATTTGACAAGGCAGTAAAGCCTCTGAACCTGAACTGCGATGATAAGGAAAAGCTCAGGGCTATCATTAATAAGCATACTGCCGGAAAGCTGGATAAAAGGAAGCAGAGCATCAGCAACGACATAACACGCCAATTCGGAAACAACAGAGTTAAAAAGCTGTATAAGGCTGTCAAGCCTTTAATAAAATGATAAATACATACGGAGGTATTAATATGACTTACAAAGAGAGCTTCATTAAATTCATGGTGGACTGCGGAGTGCTGACTTTCGGTGAATTTACGCTGAAATCCGGCAGAAAGGCACCCTACTTCATCAACTGCGGCAACTACAAGACCGGCGCTCAGCTCGCCAAGCTCGGCGAATACTATGCCGAGTGCATCCACGAGAACAATATACCCGTCGAGACGCTGTTCGGTCCCGCTTACAAAGGTATCCCGCTCGCTGTTTCGGCTGTCGTGGCACTCAGCAACAAGTTCGGAATAGATGTTTCCTACTGCTTCGACCGCAAGGAAGCCAAGGATCACGGCGAGGGCGGTATGTTCGTCGGAAAGACGCTCACCGACGGCGAGAAGGTCATTATCATCGACGACGTCATGACCTCGGGCAAGGCGCTGCGTGAGTCAATGCCGAAGCTGAAAGGTGCGGCGGACGTTGACGTTACGGGCATGGTCATCACCGTTGACCGCATGGAAAAGGGCACCGGAGAGCTCTCTGCGGTGCAGGAGGTAAAGCGCGATTTCGGCGTGACGGTCTACCCTATCGTCACTATGGAGGACATCATCGACGCTATCAGGAACGATATCGTTCCCGGTAAGGAGTACCTCGATAAGATGCTCGAGTACCGCGAGACCTACGGTATCAAATAATGCGAAAAGCTCCCCGAGGGGAGCTTTATTTTTACTTGAATACCATCAGCAGGACCTGCGAGGTGAGCACGACCATGATGAGCGCAACGGGGTAGGTTGCGGCATATGCGGAGGCGACGTCCTCTGTGCCGGCTGTGCTGATGAGCGTGCCGAGCGCGGGTGTGGAGGTCATTCCGCCCGTGATAGAGCCGAGGTTGTTCAGGAGGCTCAGCTTCAGAACGTACTTCGCGAACAGGAAGCCGATTATCATCGGGACGAGCGTCATGATGATACCGTAGAGGAAGTACACCGGCTGGAAATAGTCTGCGAACTTCGCGCCGCCGGAAACTCCTGCGCCGATGAGGAAGAACATCAGTCCGAGCTCACGGAAGACCTTGAGGGTCGAGTCCTTCGGCATTATGGAGATCTTCCCTACCCTGCCGAAATGTCCGAATATGAGCGAAGCCAGCAGGCAGCCGCCTGTTATGGACAGCGAGAAGTTTCCGAATTTGAATGAGCCGAGGAATATCCCGATGACCGCCGCAAGTGCGAACGGCATGATGCCGAATTCGTCCATATGAATCAGCTTGTCGGGAGCAGCTTTCTTGTCGCCCTTGGTATCGGCGTTTACGAGGAGCTCGCGCTCCTTTTTCATGTCAGCCTTCATGAGCTTGGGGATTATCTGTACGAACAGCACCACGCCGAGCACGCCGAAAATATATGCGATACCGTAGCCGACCGAAACAGCCTTCTCGTACTCCACTGCTGCGTCCTTTGCTGCCGAAAAGCCGGGAGTGCTGGTGAGGGCTCCGGAGAGGAGTCCGGTCATGAGGGCGGAGAATTCGCCGCTCTCGAGGTCTGTGAAGTTGCGTCCGACCAGTATGCAGCCCGCACAGGCAAGTCCGCCGGAGACGATGATGATTATCGCGAGGAGGACGTAGGACTTGAAGTTCTTCCTGAAGTTGCCGAAGAAATTGGGACCCGCGATGAAGCCGACCGCAGTCACGAAGAGTATCAGTCCGATGTTGTCAACTATCTTGAGGGCGGAGTCAACGAAGGTCATCGACGAGACGACGTTGTTGAGCTCGTCCTTCTGGTTCACGACGAGCTGCGAGGTCAGCTCCTCGTGGAAGATACAGCCGTAAATGAGCGCGATGATGAATACCCCCGCAGTGCCGAGAGATATGCCCTTTATCTTTATCCTGCCCAGTATATAGCCGAGCGCTGCGATAGAGAGCACCGAAAGCATGAGGAACGACACGCTTTTTATGGTGAGTATGCCATTGAATAATTCCATTATCTTTACACAGTCTTTCTTTATCATATTTCATGGGATACGCCGGAGCTCCCGGCATATCCCATGCGCTTTTTTATCTTGTTTTCCTTGCGTAATCCGGGAGCAGCTTCGGGGAGACGACTGAGGTCTCTATCCCTGCGGAAGCAAGCTCAGAATCGAACCTGCCAATGTGGTCGAGGTTCAGACCTGTGGGAGCTTCGGTGTCCTTTGCCTTTGCGGCAGCGTAGATACCGGCATTTCTGCCGAATACGATAACGTCGAGGAGGGAGTTGCCCATGAGGCGGTTGCGTCCGTGGATACCGCCCGCGACCTCACCCGCAGCATAGAGGTTCTCGACGCCAGTAACGCCGTAGGTGTCGATGTCGAGACCGCCGTTCTGGTAGTGGAGAGTCGGGTAAACGAGGATAGGCTCCTTGCGGATATCAATGCCGTACTTGCCGAACATTCGCAGCATTGCGGGGATACGCTTCTCGATAGTGCCCTCGCCGTTCTTGAACTCGATCATCGGTGTGTCGAGCCATACGCCCATGCCCTGCTCGGTCTGTATGCCCTTGCCGCGGGCGGTACACTCGCGGATAATGGAAGCCGCTGTGACGTCGCGGGTCTCGAGGGGGTGCATGAAGACGTCGCCGTCGATGTTGACGAGCTTTGCTCCGAGCGAGCGCACCTTCTCGGTAACGAGAGCGCCGAATATCTGCTCGGGATAAGCTGTGCCAGTCGGGTGATACTGGAGAGTGTCAGCGTAGAGCAGCTTCGCGCCTGCTCTGTAGCCAAGGACAAGTCCGTCAGCCGTCGCACCGTAGTGGTTGGAGGTCGGGAAGCCCTGATAGTGGAGGCGTCCTGCGCCGCCGGTCGCTATGATGACTGTCTTAGCTCTCGCAACGAGGAGCTCCTTGGTCTCCATGTTCATGAGGACAGCGCCAGCCGCCCTGCCGTTCTTGTCGAGAATGATCTCGATAGCAGCAGTGAAGTCAACAACCGGGATACCGCGGTTTATGACCTCGTCGCGGAGGGTACGCATTATCTCAGCGCCGGAGTAGTCCTTCGCAGCGTGCATACGCTTGCGGGAGGTGCCGCCGCCGTGGGTCG
>JAFRXR010000140.1 GCA_017443395.1 Ruminococcus sp.
CGCAAATCACGCACAAACCACCCGCTTTCCCGCGTTTCACGCAACACCCTGCCAGCGACACCGGAGGTGTTCGCGAAGGAAGAGAACGACGGCAGGGGTGGAGTAAGGGGAAAAGGATCTCCAAAGGGAAAACCGCACAGGGGCGGGGACAGCCGGCATAATATCAACGTCCCCGCCCCTGTTGAGGTTGTCCCTTTGGTGCGCGGAGCCCCCGCGGACGGACACGTTCTTACTTGCTTCGCGCACTCACTCTCAACAACGCCCTTACTTGTACATCGCATACGGAACAGGTGTCAGGTTTTAGGTGTCAGGTTGCAGGGGACGGCGTCCTCGACGTCCAACGATTCACGCAATACCTACACGCCTCTACACAGATCTTCCTGCACCTCACCGTAGGGGACGCCGACCACGGCGTCCCGCTTTTCGTTTTTCCCTTGCAAAACCCCCGGCTTTATGTTAGAATAACAACAGGAGGCGAAAAAATGACAGACATTCTCATCGTTGAAGACAACCCCGAGCTCTCGGCGCTGCTGACTGACTTCCTGCGTGCGGAGGGCTACACGGTCTCCGCAGTGGATACCGGCGAGCGCGCGGTGCAGCTTTATGAGCGCTACGGCGCGAAGCTCGTCGTGCTCGATATAAACCTGCCGGACATGAGCGGCTTCGCGGTCTGCTCGAAGCTCCGCGAGGACACCGACACCCCCATACTTATCGTGAGCTGCCGCACCGACAAGGAGGACAAGCTTAACGGCTTAGACCTCGGCGCGGACGACTACATAGAAAAGCCCTTCGACATAGACCTTCTCATCGCCAAGATCAGGGGGATATTCAAGCGCCGCTACCAGAGGGAGACTATCTCCGCGGACGGAGTAACGCTCAATCTTGCCGACCGCACCGCAGACCTTGAGGGAGTACCGCTCGAGCTGACCGCAAAGGAATTCGACCTCCTTGCGCTGCTCGTCGAGAACTGCGGCAAGGCAATGAAGAAGGAGTACCTGTTCAGCACGGTCTGGGGGAGCGACTCCGACTCCGAGCTGCAAACGCTCCATGTACACATAAACCGGCTCCGCGCGAAGCTCGGCGACGACCCCAAGAACGCCAAGCGCCTGCTGACCGTCTGGGGAGTGGGGTATAAGTTCGTATGAGGGCATTCAGGAGGATATGCATAGCGGTCGTACTCTTTTTCGCAGCGCTCGCCGCTGGACTTAACATCAGCCTCGCTATGCACTCAAAAAGCGCGGCGGGAGAGTACCGCGTGGAGGCAAAGCGCCTCGCTGACTCGATAAACGAGACCGGCACCTACGACCTCGCGGACTACCCGCAGCTCACGGGCGTGTTCAGCGCGTACGGCAGCGACCTCTACAAGTCCGAGGAGCCCTACGTCATCATCGAAGCCGGCGGGCAGCTCTACCGCGTGGAGTACTCCGTCGGGGACAAAGGCTGGTACGCGCTTCCCGTGAACATCGCCCTCGCAGTGCTGTTCCTGCTGACCGTATGGCTGCTCTGGTACTTCTGGCGGCACATCATCAGACCGTTCGGACGCATAAACAAGGTCCCGCAGGAGCTCGCAAAGGGCAACCTCGCAGTCCCGATACCGGAGGAGAAAAGCCGTTTTTTCGGGAGATTCACATGGGGAGTCAATCTCCTGCGCGAGAGCATAGAGGACAGCCGCAAAAAGGAGGTCTCCATGCAGCGCGACAAGAAGCTGCTGCTGCTCTCGCTCTCCCACGACGTCAAGACCCCGCTCTCCGCGATAAAACTGAATGCGAAGGCGCTCTCCAAGGGGCTCTACACCGACCCAGATAAGCGCCGCGAGGTCGCCGACAGCATAAGCGCACGCGCGGACGAGATAGAGCATTTCATCACGCAGATAACACAGGCAGCGAGCGAGGACTTCATGAGCTTCGATGTCACTGAGGGCGAGGAGTTCCTGAGCCGTATCATCACCCGCATAACCGAGCGCTATGCAGTCCAGCTCGCGATGTCGGGGACTGAGTTCGCGGTGGACACCTACAGCGACTGTCTGCTCAAGTGCGACCCCGACCGTCTCGCTGAGTGCCTGCAAAACCTCATCGAGAACGCGATGAAGTACGGCGACGGGATACGTATCGGGCTGAGCTTTGACCGCATGGACGGCTGCCAGCTCATCACCGTGACGAACACCGGCTGTATGCTCGAAGCCAAGGAGCTCCCGCAGATATTCAGCAGCTTCCACCGCGGCGCGAACGCAGACGGAGTCCCCGGCAACGGTCTGGGACTGTTCATCTGCCGCAAGCTGATGAATCTCATGAACGGCGAGGTCTACGCAGACGTCCGTGACGGCTGCTTCAGCGCAACGCTGGTCGTGCGCCTCGCATAACAGAAAAAAGGCTCCCGGAGGGAACTCCCCGGGAGCTATTTTGTCTCATTCCGCGACAATACTGCTTATCTCCGCCGCGATGTCCATGATAGACCTCATCTCGCCGTCCCTGACGCACTCCACGACTCTCCAGCCGAGCTTTTCAGCGCAGTGGTCAGCCGCGAGCCGCGAGCGCCGCAGGAAGTCCACATCGTGCTCGTGGATATCCTTTTTCTCCTCGTGACCCTGATAGCGCTTGGTCATGAGCTCCTGACTGACATCGGGGTCCACGCGCAGGTAGATGACGGTATCGGGCGCGGGAATGCCGATGTGACCGTATTCGAGGTCGAACAGCCACTTCAGGAAATCGTCCCACTGCTCCGGCGGGAGCTTTGCGCACTGGTGTATGGCATTGGACGTCGTGTAGCGGTCGGCAATGACCATCCCGCCGCCCTCAAGGTGAGACTGCCAGCCCGTCTTGAAGCTGGCGAAGCGGTCGACAGCGTAGAAGCACGAAGCCGCATAGGGGTTGACGGAGTCAGCCTCCGTGCCGAATTCTCCCGCGAGGTACATCTTGACGAGCGCCGACGAAGGGCTGTCATAGTTCGGGAAGGAGACCGCCATGACGTTCTTCCCGGCTTTTTTCATGGTCTCGCAGAGCAGCTTGGTCTGAGTTGCCTTGCCGCTGCCGTCGAGACCCTCGACAACTATCAGCTTTCCGTTCATACTTATCCTCCCAACAGATCATTTGCCTATAATTATACCACACACTCCGGCAAAAAGCAAGAGGACGGCACCCATGCCGTCCTCCTTTTATATCAGCTTTCTTTTATTCCATATACATCCAGTCGCTGTAGTTTTCGCTGTATTCAAATTCTATCCTGTCCGAGGTCTCAAAGCTCTCCATGTCAGCCGACACGAACTCCCGCTCGCTGAGTGCATAGACATAGTTCCCGATATAGAGTGCTCTGTCGAACTCCCCGCTCCAGTAGTAGTCTTCACTTCCTGTCGCGACTATCTCGCCGACGAGTCTGAAATCTCCGTCCTCGTAGGAGAAGAACTTCACGGAGCTCGTGAACTTATAGGAATCATCGTCCCACTCCTCGCCGTACACCGGTACGCCGATGAGGTTTTTCTCGGGAGCGACGAGCAGAGCCTTTCTGTCCCAGAGGGCAGGGGAGTAGGTCCAGCTGCCGTCTGTGTAGTTCATGGTGTAGACACCGGACTCCCTGAGGTCGTTCGGGTCGGAGTTATCATACATCGCGAGCTTTATGCCGGTCTGTCTGCCATTATCGTCAGCGTCAGCACCGAAGCCGAAGAGCAGATCGTCGCTCCACCTCTGCATATAGGAGCTGTAGCCGTTCATGTGGAGCTCGCTGAGGATAGCGGGCGAAGCAGGGTCGCTGAGGTCTATAGCGAACAGCGGGTCAGTCTGGCGGAACGTAACTACATACGCAAGGTCGCCGCTGAAGTTGACGGACTTGACGCTCTCGCCCTCACCGAAGTCACCTATCATGCCGACCTCATTGAGGTCCATGTCGAGAACGTAAACGCGGTTGTCCTGCTTGATGAGCTCATAGCTGTAGTAGCCGTCCTCGGGGTCGTAGTCCTCGTAGTAATCGGCGTCGAACCACTCCATATCGCTGTACTTGTGGAATACCTCCTCGTACTCTCTTGCAGTGGTCGCGATGCGGAAGTACCCGTTGTACTCGCTCATGGAGAACTGATCGTTGACATAGCCCTCAACGGTGCCGGAGGCAGCGGGAGTGATATTTCCGCCGGAGATAGACAGACGTGTGATGTCGGTATCGTCCCAGCCGACAGTGACATAGAGGTTCTCTGCGGAGGAGTAGAGAGTGCCGCTGTAGCCTGCGAGAGCCTTGGTGTCGGCACTCTTGGGCGAACCAGACTCATTGAGGTCTACGCTGCCGATGACAGTGTAGGAGAGCGAGCCGCTGTCCTCGAAGCCGTCCTTCGGGAGGAGGATATCGTCGGCGGGTATGCACTCAACGTTCTCCTGCATACCTGCGGCAGGGATGAACTTCTCGATCTCGCTGCCGTTCTTTATAGCGCTGAACGAGCATGAGTTGTAGTTGGTTATGAGGTAGAGGTAGCCGTCGGGGGAGATACGCGCATCGTTGTACCAGCCCTCCTGATAGTAGACGTTTATGAGCTGCGGGTCAGTACCAGTCGTGAAGAAAGCGACGAAGGTCTGCTGCTTGCTGTTGCAGCCCCAGTAGTAGACATCGTCATCTGTATCCTCGTAGACCGTATGCGAGCCGATGAGCATGAGCATATCGTTGTAGAGGTACATCTCCGAAACCGAGCAGTACGAGCTCGTGCTGTTCTCCTCTGAGAATACCATATCAGACACATCGAGCGAAGCGGAGGATACGAACTTCCCGTCCTCAGCCTCTGCGATATTGACGATATCCGAGCCGTATGAAGCGGGGAGGTAGTAGATGTACCTGCCGTCGGTCTTGAACTTGTCAGCCTCGAGCACGCCCTCCTCCTGATTGAAGGTATCGGAGTGCTCATTGCTCTCGCTGCCGCCGATGCGTGATTCTTCGGATTTTGCCTCAGGTGAAAGCGCTGCCTCGCCGTCTGCCTCCTCTGCAATGTCTTCGTCAGTGAAGTACATACCGTTATATGAGTTGATCCCGGAATCCCTGTAGTTTCTGGCAGCCCTGCTGAACATCTTGTAGACGGTGTGGTAGCTGCCCGCACTGTTCATGTAAGGTGCGCTGAAAGTCGTTATCTCCTCGCCCTCGGCGGTGCCGGGGACCTCAGCGATAGCATTGGAGGACTCCTCCGCCGCGATATCGAGCGTATCGGACGAGCCGTTCTCCCGCGAGAGCTCGCCCGCACGTCCTGCATAGTAAACAGCGCTGCCGCCGATGACCGCGCAGGCAGCTGCGCCAGCCGCGATACGTCCCGCAACCTTGATGCCGCTGCGCTTTTTCTTGGGAGCCTTCTCCTCGAGCATGATCTTTATGTTCTCGGGCTCGAGCTCGCTGGGGATATCAGCCTCTGAGAGCTCCTCGCGGAGCCTATCCTCGTAGTTTTTCATAGTCATTCTCCTTTCGGTGGTCAGGTGAGCTCCGTCCGGAGCCTATCCTTTATGGCAGCGAGCCTTGAACGCACTGTGCTCGCCTTGACGCCGCATATCTTGGATATCTCGGTGCTTGAGTAGCCCCCGAGCGCCGACATCGACAGCAGCAGCCTCTCCTCGCCGGAGAGCCGCCCTACGGCTTCCCTCAGCTCGACTGACATGAAGTCGAAATCCCCCGAGCTCAGCTCCGTCCCGTCGATATCCTCGGGAACGTCGAAGTAATCCCGCTGCCTGCGTTTTATCTTGGCGGAGAGTATCTTCAGTATCCACCCGCGGAAGCTCTCCGCATCGCGGAGCTTCCCTATAGTGCAGAAGGCGTCGAGCACAGCCTCGCTGACCGCGTCACTGGCGTCATGGCTGCTGCGCAGGCTGCACAGCGCGATGTGGTACATATCCTTATAAACGGCAGAATAAAGTCTTGCGAAAGCCTCAGCGCTGCCCTGCCGGGCGAGCTTAACGTCCGCTGCGAGATCATTCATAGCGTTCCCTCCTGTCCTTGAACCGATTCACTCATTAAGTGTCGGAAAATGGCATAGCTGTCCATGAAAAACCAAAAATTCAGCCATATGCACAAAAACTGCTATACGGATTTGTGCATATGGCTGTAGAACTTATTAGCTGCGGGACTTATTTCTGGTTAGCTCTTCCGAGGAAGGCAGCGCCGATGATACCCGCGTCGTTGCCGAGCTTAGCGATGACTATCTCGCAGTTCTTTTCGGAATTTCGTGTGTATACCTCCTCCTTGACGAGCGCCTTCACCGGCAGGAGGAGCGGGTCGCCCTCGTTGCACACGCCGCCGCCGATACAGAGAACGTCCGGCTGGAAGATATTGATAGTGTTCGTGATACCTGCCGCGAGGTACTTTATGTACTTGTCAACGACGTCCTTGGCGTACTTGTCGCCGGCTCTCATGCAGTCGAAGGAGGTGCGTGCAGTTACCTTTCCGCGCTCCTGAGCCATCTTGTTCATCTCGCTGTCGGGGAACAGCTTCATAGCCTCCTTAGTCATTCTGATGAGACCTGTAGCGGAGGAGTAAGCCTCGAAGCAGCCCTTTCTGCCGCACGAGCACTGCGCTCCGTCCACCTCGATAACGGTGTGACCGATCTCCGCGCCCGCGAAGTTTGAGCCCGCATAGATCTTGCCGTCGATGATGATACCGCCGCCCACGCCTGTTCCGAGGGTTATGCAGACAGCGTTCTTGGCGCCCTTGGCAGCACCGGCAACGTACTCGCCGTAAGCCGCAGCGTTGGCGTCGTTCTCGATGAACACGGGAGTGTCGTCCCTGCCTATAGCCTCAGTGATGTACTTCACCATAGGCGTGTCCTTGAAGCCGAGGTTGTTGGAGTACTCGATGATACCTGTCGAGCTGTTGGCGATACCGGGAGTGCCGATGCCTATCCACTCGATGTCGTCGAGGGTGAGGTTCGCGTTCTCCACAGCCTGAACAGCCATTTTAGCCATATCGTCCGCGATCTCCTTTTCGGGGCGCGGGCAGTTGGTCTTGGTGCTTGCCTTAGCGATGATGTTGTACTCCTCGTCAACGACACCTGCGACGATGTTTGTTCCTCCGAGGTCGATGCCTACATAGTATTTCATTTACTTTTCCTCCTTGATATCCGGTATTGTAGTGATTATCATACTGCAATTTCCTTTTATTCTGAACGCTTCGCTCCCTGCGGGGACGAATACGCTTGAACCTTTTTTCAGCGGGAGAGTCTCAGCTCCTCCCACGAGCTCAGCCTCGCCGTCTATGACGAGGATATGCGTGAACGTGTCAGCCGAGCCGACGTCCGTTCCGCGGAAAGCATCGACCCTCTCCGTGCGGAAGTATCTACATTCCGCAAGGGGAGTCCTCCAGCCGCCCGCGAGGTTTATCCTCTCCGGCTGACCGTACCTGTGCTCCGGCGGAGCGAGCTTCGTGACCTCTATCGCCTTTTCGACGTGCAGCTCGCGGGGCTTGCCGTCCGCACCGAGCCTGCCGTAGTCATAAACGCGGTAGGTGACGTTTGAATTCTGCTGTATCTCTGCGATGAGTATGCCCTTCCCGATAGCGTGCAGGGTGCCGGGCGTGATGAAGAAGACGTCCCCCTTTTTCACGGGCACGCGGTTGACCTTCTCCATGAGGGAGTTATCGCTGACAGCCGCGCGGAGCTCCTCCTGCGTGAGCGTATCGCGGAAGCCGTAAACGAGCTCCGCGCCGTCGTCCGCATCGAGGACATACCACATCTCGGTCTTGCCGTTGTCGTTCTCATGAGCGCGCGCATAGGCGTCATCGGGGTGTACCTGCACGGAGAGATCGTTCCTTGCGTCGATGAGCTTCACCAGCACAGGGAAGCGGTCGAAGCGGGCACAGTTTTTCCCGAGAGCCTCGGGGTGACTGCTGAGGAACTCCGTGAGCGGCGTTCCCTTGGATCCGCCCGAAGCGATAATGCTCGTGCCGTCGGGGTGACAGCTGAGCTCCCAGCTTTCCGCGAGGCGCTCGAGCGTGCTCTCCTTGCCGAATTCCTCACGCAGGCGCGTGCCGCCCCAGATATAGTCTTTTATAGGTGCTTCCAAAAGAAAAGGTGTCATTATTGCCTCCTGTCATTTTTTCGGATATTCAGCCAGAAAATCCTCTTCGCTGCCGCAGTATACGTTCAGGTCGATGTATTTTTCATCGCCGCTGAAGCCGTACAGCTCCCCTGTGTCACAGTACTGCCAGAACTTCCAGTCGACGATGTCCGGCTCGAAGTTCACGCTGCGTATCCACAGCGGATAGTCCGCGAAGTCTGCCCGCACATACCTGTAATACACGGGCAGGGTGGTATAGATGATCGGCTTTGTGCCGTAATGCGCCTCAAGCTCGGTCAGCAGAGGGCGGAGTATAGCCTCTGCCTCCGCCCTTGAGGGCTTGTTTGTGCGCTTGTCTCCGTAGTATTCGATGTCCACGACCGGCGGCATATCAATCTCGTTGGGAGCAACTGCGGCGATAAAGTTCGCAGCCTGAGTCTCGCCGGCGCTGTCAAAGCTGAAGAAGTGATATGCCGAAACGCGGATATCAGTGGCTTGTATGGTCTCAAGGTTGCGCCTCACGGACTCATCGGTATGTCCGCTGCCCTCGGTCGCTTTCACGAAGGCGAACCGCACTCCCTGTTCCTCAAGAGCCTGCCAGTCAACGCCTCCCTGATAGTTGGAAACGTCCACCCCGAACACGGGAAATCTGCCCGTATCCGGAGCTGCGGTCGAGAAGTAGCACGCCCCGAGCACTGCTGCCCCGGTCATGACTGCCCCTGCGAGACAGCAGGCGATCATTCGTTTAGCTCTCATTGGTCTGCGATATCCCCCATAACGATCCCGCGGCCGTTCGTCGCGAAGTACACCCGTCCGAAGACATTCGGGTCGCCGGTTATGCTGGGAGTAATGTTGCCGAAGAGGTGCATATCATCGTTGAGCCGCACCCACGACTGACCGTTGTCGGTCGAGCGGTATATGCCCACCTGATAGTCGTCCGCATTCGACGGCTCTGCGCCTATGACGTACACGGTCTCGCAGCCGCCCTCCTTCTCGGGAGCGCCGAAGCCGACAGCCTTTGCGGTGATGTTCTTCAGCATGGTGAAGGTCTGCCCGCCGTCCTCGGTATAGAACACAGATGTCCCGTTGCAGACCCATACGCAGCCCTCGCGGGTGCCGCTGGGAATGAGCTCGCAGCTGTCCGTGAGTATCGCGCCGGTGGACTCAAAGGTATGCCCGCCGTCCTTTGACACATAGAAATTGTTATTGCACGAAGCGTAAAAGACCTTGGGGTTCACGCGGTCAGCGGTGATCCTTGCGCCGTAGCCCAGACCGTCGCAGTTGTACCATGTCTCCCCGAAGTCGTAGGTGACGTAGGGCTTGCCGGTCAGTGACGAGGGCTTCCAGATGACAGCCGAGCCGTCCGCAGACATCGAAACATAGCCTCCCATAGCCTTTTCGGGCAGCTTCTTTATCGAGCCCCAGGTCACACCGCCGTCGGTGGTATAGTTTATCGGTGCAGCGCCGTCCTCGGTGGTGTAAACGGCGTAATTTCCGTTCTGCCACGCACAGTCCACGGACACCGGCTTGCCGTTCTTCATGAAGTGTGCATCGTCGGGTATCACATTGACGTCCATGTGCGCGAAGCCCGTGAGATCGCCCATTATCGAATACATCTGCGGGGTGGAGCCGTCCGTCAGGGGAGTGCGCATATCGAACACAGCCGTCTCCTCGATGCCCTGCGCGTGGAACTTTATCGTCACGGGCGTGCCCGAGCCGAGGTCGGTGAGGTTCTCGGTCGCGAAGAGCGTAGCACCCGTGCCGTAGCTGACCTCGTCGGAATTGTGCGGGTCGATCGCGACAGCGGCAGTCCACCAGCCGGTCTTGGCTTCGCTCCTGCCCCAGTCGAGCCACTGCGCCTCCGAAGTATCCATGACGTAGTTCTTTTCATCAGAGGTATACAGCGAGCTCCACGTCGCGCCGCCGTCGGTGGTGCGGTAGAGGTTGTCGCCGTTGTCGTGCCAGAAGCTGAGCGAGGTCACGACGAGGGTATCGGGGTCCTGTTCGTCGAGCGAGATACCGCCGTATCCGCCGTAGTGACCGTCCCCGGTATCGGGAGTGATATCCTCGATATCTCCGGTCGCGAGGTCGATAGCGTAGACCGCGCCGTTCTTTGGGTCGGCGTTGGGACCGCAGTTGTCCGAGCAGGCGGTGTAGAGCTTCCCGTTGGTGGATATCTCAGCCTGCAAGGGGTACATACCCGCCGGCAGTGCCGGGAGCGCCTCCCACGAAGCCCCTCCGTCCGCGGACTTATAAATGCATTTTCCGTCGGTCATCGCCGCGCCGGCGTAGATATCGCCGGTGGAGGGGTCAGATATGACCCACATGATACCGATAGCGGTAGCCTCCTGCGTAAAATCGCCCTTCACGGGGAAGGACTCCACCTTCTCCCACGTCTCCCCGTAGTCGGAGGACCTCCAGAGTCCCTCACTGCGCGAGCCGAAGTATACATTCTTATTGTCAGTCGGGTCGACCATCAGACGCTCGCCCACGCCGCGCCCGGAGAGATTCCCTCCGCAGCCGAAGCTGAGGTCGAAGCGCTTCCACGTCTTCCCGTAGTCATCGGACGCGATGATAGCGCCGTTCTCCATAGTGTAGGTACCGCACGCCGCATACACGCGGTTGGGCTCGACGGGGTCTGTGGCGATGCTCTCGATACCGATGAGGTTCCATTCGTCGCCGCCGAACTGGTCGGTGATAGGGACCCACCTCTCCGCGGACTTGTCGTAGCGGTACGCGCCGCCGATGTCTGTGCGGACGTAAGCCAGACCCTCCTCCTTGGGATTGTAGACGATACCCGTGATGTAGCCTCCGCCGCCTATCGCGACGTTGCTCCATGTGTAGGACACGCCGGTGCTGTCCGTGTCCTTCTTTTTTGAACAGCCCGCGGACGCTGAGGTGAGGGTAGCTGCGGCGGCGAGGACTGAAACTGCCTTCCTGATGTTCATCGTGCTCCTCCTGTTGCTGAGTTGGTGTGCCTGTGAACACATATACACTTATATAATAAACCAAAACGTCGAAATAGTCAATGTTTTTTTATGAACAAAACGCTTTTCCGCCGCCGGACGCTGTCTCCGACCGCAGTCGGCTCGGGGGTATTTGTGCAGAATCATCTAAATCCTGACGCTGCGGGGGCTCCTATTTGGAATTGACATTTTTTGTGTCAATTGATATAATGTATAGTGGGTCATAAGCGTTATGCCCTGTTTTTTAAAGCATTATTCACTACCCATGGAGGGCGATGGATTGAAGGACAACACAAACATAAACGCCGAGATACGCCGTATCATAGGCGAAAGCAGCCCCCTTGCATACGTCCGGAGCTTCGGCTGCCAGCTGAACGTCTCCGACGGCGAGAAGATAAAGGGCGTGCTGAGCTCGCTCGGCTACGGCTTCACGGACTCCGAGCAGGACGCCGACCTCATTATCCTCAACACCTGTGCGGTGCGAGAGTCTGCCGAGGACAGAGTTTTCGGCATAGTCGGCAGCATGAAGAAGCTCAAGGAGCGGAAGCCGGGACTGATGATCGGCATAGCGGGCTGCATGACCGCGCAGAGCCGCATCGCCGAGAAGATAAAGACCTCCTACCCGCAGGTGGACTTCGTAGTGGGCACTTCCGCGATAAACGCTCTCCCGGAGCTTCTGCTCGGAGCGCTTCAGGGGAGGGGCTTTTCCGCGGACATCACCGAATACGACGACTTCTCCGAGGCAGCCGTGCAGGTGCGCGAGAGCAGCTTCAAGGCTTCCGTGCCGATAATGTTCGGCTGCAACAATTTCTGCACCTACTGCATCGTGCCCTACGTCCGCGGACGCGAGCGCAGCCGCCGTCCGGAGGATATCATTTCCGAGGTGCGCGGGCTCGCTGCGGACGGCTACAAGGAGATAATGCTCCTTGGACAGAACGTCAACTCCTACGGAAAGGATCTCGGCGGCGATATGAGCTTCCCGCAGCTCCTGCGCGAGCTCAACGCGATAGACGGCGACTTCGTGATACGCTTCATGTCGTCCCACCCGAAGGACGCCTCCCCGGAGCTGATAGACGCGATATTTGACTGCGAAAAGGTCGCGAAGCACCTGCACCTTCCCGTGCAGAGCGGCAGCAGCGAGGTGCTCCGCCGCATGAACCGCAACTACACCGCAGAGAAATACCTCGGCATAGTCGATGAGATACGCCGCCGCGACCCTGGCTTCTCGCTGACCACCGACATCATAGTCGGCTTCCCGAACGAGACCGACGAGGAATTTGCCGAAACGCTCGCCCTTATCAGGCGCGTCGGCTACGACAACATCTACTCATTCATCTACTCAAAGCGCTCCGGCACGAAGGCTGCGGAGATAGAGGACACCACCCCGGAGGACGTCAAGAGCCGCCGTATGCGCGAGCTGCTCGAGGTCCAGCGGGAGGTCTCGGCGGAGGGCTACAAGCGCTTCCTCGGGAAGACGCTGCGGGTGCTCGCGGACGGCGAGTCGCGCAAGCACCCGGGATACATTACAGGCAAAAGCGATGAGTTCATCATCGTTGAATTTGAGGGAGACGCCTCCCTCATAGGAAGGTTCGTCCGCGTTCAGGTCACGGAGACCATGAACTGGGCGGTAAAAGGAAAGGTAATATTGGAGGACAACTTATGAAAAAACTGGTATGCTTAGCACTTGCGCTCGGAATGATGACAGCCGCATTCTCATGCGGACAGGACGAAGACGCAGATACGTCCGCGAAGCTCTCGGTGTCCGAAAAGGACGAAGCTGAGGACACCTCTGCGGAGGAGACCAAGGAAGAGTCCGAGGAAGAGTCCGAGGCGGAGATCGAGCCCGAGACCGAGGCGGAGACTGAGAAGGAGACCGAAGAGGAGCCCGAGGAGACCACCGGGGCTGCCGGAAATAACGGTACCGATGTCATGTCCGTATACGCTCAGGCTATGAACCACATCTACTACGCGGCAGAGGAGCCCCTCAGCGGCTACGACCTCTCCGACCCCGACTACATGATCTCGGACGACGAGTTCGCTGTATTCGACGTTGACAAGGACGGCACCGACGAGCTCATCTTCCTGCACACAGCTACCTGCATGGCAGGTATGGTGGGATATGTCTACGGCGTTGACGAGAACGGCGAGCTCTATGAAAAGCTGGGCAGCGCACCCTTCATGCACTTCTATTCAAACGGCCTCATAACTGTCGATGATTCGCACAATCAGGGCGTTTCGGGCAGCTTCTGGCCTCATTCTGTCTGCCAGTACAACGCTGAGACAGGCGTCTACGAATGGATATACTACGTTTCCGCATGGGACAAGGAAGAATTCCCGGAGAATTACTACACCAACGAGAAATACCCCGATGAAGCCGATACGAGCGGCTCTGGCTTCGTGTACTACATTTACGAAACAAAGCCGGAAGACGACGGCAGAGGTGAGCCCGACCCCGTAGACGTCACTGTCTATGACGAGTGGTACGACACCCTCTTCGGCAGCGCCATAGAGGAAAAGCCTGCCTTCTACAACGTCACGGAGGACAATATCCAGAGCGTTTTAGAAGAGGGCTATGCAGACTGAGGTGACTGACGAATGAAAAAGCTTATATGTCTGCTGCTCGCACTCGGAATGATGACAGCAGCCTTCTCCTGCGGCGATAACGACGAGGACGCAGGGGACAGGAAGTCCGCAAAGTCCTCTGTTTCCGACGACGAAAACGAGGAGGAAGAGGAGGAGACCACCAAGCGCTCCCGCAGAAAAAAGGACGAGGACGCCTCCGAGCCCGAAACAGAGCCTGAAACTGAGGAGGAGACCACCGAGCCCCCGACTGAGCCCGCGACCGTTATCGACAGCTGGCAGGACGTCTACTACAACAAGCTCATGGAGGTCATAGCCTCGTCCGACTATAGCTCGGACTGGGACGGCGGAACTTGCTTCTCCCTCGAGGATCTCGACGCCGACGGCACTCCCGAGCTGTTCCTCTCCTACGACTACAGCCACCCCGTCGAGGTCTACACCTGCGAGGGCGGCGAGCTTGTATACATCGGTGAGGCAGGCGAGTACGGATATGTCAAC
>JAFRXR010000141.1 GCA_017443395.1 Ruminococcus sp.
ACCATCGCGATATCTCTGTCCTTGGGAGCGATATCATTAACGAGGCGGTCGCCGATGTAAAGCTCACCCTCGGAGATCTCCTCAAGACCAGCGATCATTCGGAGAGTTGTAGACTTTCCGCAGCCGGAAGGTCCAACGAGAACGATAAACTCCTTATCTCTTATCTCTAAATTAACATCAGAAACAGCAACAACGCCGCCCGGATATTTCTTATAAATGCCTTTAAGTGTTAAGCCTGCCATTTAAATCCAGTCCTCCAATTCAATTTTGTACTGATACCTGTTCTGCACACTATCAGCTATATTAATATAATATCAAACTTTGATAAAATTTTCAAGATGTTAAATTGCCAAAGTTACAATTGGTTATTTATTAAAATTGCCGATAAATTGTCATGAAAACCGCTGCAAACGGTGTCGAAATCCGGCTCTGAAAACAAGTTTTCAACATCTTTGTGCAATAATTCCATACACTCCCCGACCCGCAATTTTTCGGGAAGTATGAGCCCTCCAAGTGAAATTCTTGCAAGCCTTTCCACATGGTTTTCAACACTGGCGAACATACGCTTCACCTGATGATATTTTCCCTCGTAAAGCTGTATAAATGCCAGTTTATCGCTGTATTCCACATTTCTCACGCGAGCGGGCAAACACTTCTCTCCGTCTGCCAAAACGACACCGTTTTTGAATATGTCAATATATTTACTTTCAAAAGGTCTGGCAAGTTTCACAATATATATCTTAGGGATATGGTGCCTCGGAGAGAGCATTCTGTGGGCGAGCGCACCGTCGTCGGTAATGAGCAGTGCGCCGAGGGAATCCTTGTCGAGGCGGCCTGCAGGAAACATACCTTTTGTGCGTAATTCCGGCGGTATCAGGCTCATGACGGTCTCGCCGTCCTTCTCGTCAGTGGAGCAGACATACCCGTCGGGCTTGTTGAGGAGGAGGTACCTGAACCTCTGTGCGGAGACCTCATGACCGCACACGCAGACCGCGTCGGCGTCAGGGTCTATCTTCACATCGGAGCGCTTCGCGGGAGAGCCGTTTAGGGTTATCTTTCCCTTTGCCGTGAGGGACTTTATCTCGCTGCGGGAGTATTCCGTGCGCTCGGAGATGAACTTGTCGAGGCGTAGCTGTGGCATAGCGGCTCCTTTCATTTAACATAACTCTGAGTAGAGGACGCCTTCTCCTGCGGGGCACCCTTCGGTTTATGCAGAGCGCTGCCCTGCACCTGCCAGAGGTTCTGCCTTTGGAATCCCTCTGTGTAGGTGTCGATGCCCGCATCGACCCTTCAACATATTGCGGCTGCGCTCCTTATGGTGAATATTTTCATTTCTCCCGTACTATAATATGGTAGACAAGGAGGTCTTCCAATGAACCGGAAAAATATCATCACTTTCGTCTCAGCCGCAGCATTCGTGACTGCCGCCGTACTGCTCTTCCCCGAGCGAGCCGACCCGCACAGAGTACCCGAGAGCGCCCACGTCGCCGCCGCAAGTGTCAGCGACCGCATAGACTACTTCGCCTCACACGGCTGGGAGGTCGAGGAGATCGCCGGCAGATCCGTCACTATCCCCACAGATTTTTCCCAGGTCTACGAGGAATACGCCGCCCTCCAGGACAAACAGGGTCTCCCGCTCCGTGAGTACGCCGGTCGCAACGCCGAGCTCTACGTCTACGAGGTAAAAAACTACAGCCCCGAAAGCAGAAAAATGCTCGCGGAGCTGCTTGTCTGTGATGACACTGCCATAGCCTCAATGGTCTACAGCGAGGACGGAGGCTCGCTCCGCCTTGCAGTCAGTTAAAACAGCTTTATCAGCTCGCCGATGAAGGGAAGTCTTACTGCATAGCCCCTTGTTACGCCGACGATGAGCACGATAACTACTGCGAGAACTGCAAGTCCGATAGCCGCACCTAAAATGATGCCGAGGATCGGTATGAAGCCCAGTATCTTTGCTACTACGCCCACGATCACCTCAGCGATGAACAGGGTGAGTATCTGGTTGGCGTGGAATCTTGTATAATTTGAAGCGCTGTCCTTTACGATCGGCACAAAGAACAGGAACGAGAAGAAGTAACAGACTGCCACCAATCCCATGTACTCCTTTGAGTCCTTTTCCTCAAAGCTGTTCTGTGCGCTGACGTCATTGTACTTTTCAAGTATCTGATCCATTTTTGTTTTCCTCCGTTATTGTATTTATTTTATCGGACGCTCCTGCTTCCGATATATCCTCAAATTCGCTTATCGCCGCAACGAAGCTGTCGATGTCAGTGAAATCCTCGTATACCGAGGCAAAGCGTACATAGGCTATAGGGTCGATCTCCCTGAGCCTGTTGAGCACAAGATCGCCGATCTCCTTTGAGCCGGCAATGGTCCGCAGCTCGTTCGCGAAGTAATTCTCAACGTAGTCGGCTATCTCCGAGACCTGATCTATGGTGACGGGTCTCTTTTTTATTGCCGAGAATACGCCCTTTATCAGCTTGTTGCGGTCGAAGGTCTCGTAGGTACCGTCGCGCTTTTCGACCATGAGGAGCGGGAGCTCCACCATTTCGTATGTGGTGAACCTGCCGCGGCACTTCATGCATTCTCTGCGCCGTCTTATCTTCTCGTCAGCCGGACGCGAGTCCGTTACCTTTGAATCCTCATATCCGCAGAACGGACACTTCATATATTCTGCTGCTCCTTTTGTCTTTATCTCTGCGCGTCAATTTCCGCGCCTGTCATGCTGCACAGTATATTATAGCTCGAAACGAGGTCGGATATGCCCTTCCAGCCGTTCCGGTAGAGCTCGAGTATCACCGCGCAGTCCGGATTGAGTTCATTCAGCCTGTCAAAGAACCTCCTGAACTGGAATCTTCCCTTTCCTATCAGCAGACAGTCCCCGAGCTCGCCCGAATCGCTTATGTGGACGTGCTTCACGGACTTTCCCGCAGCCTCAAGGAAGCTGAAAGGTGTCTCGCCTGAGCGGATAGCCTGCTTTGTGTCGAGCACGAAGGAAAAGTCGTCACCGAGCATTTTCGCTATATCGCGTATGAACGCTGACGAGCCGCTCTGGCAGCGTGAGACGTTCTCCACAGCGACGTCCACCCCGAACTCTCTCCCGAGCTCCTTCAGCTTCATGTATCTCTCGCAGTACAGCTCCTTGCCACGGTCAGCCTTGCCGCCGTGGAAAACGAAGACGTCCGCACCGACAATGTTCATGAACCTGAAATACAGCTTGTAGTATTCGAGGATATCGCTCAGTCTGCGCTCGTAGTCCGAAAAGAACATCTGCTGCTCTATCTCGCAGGTGAACGGGTGGACCGAGGGACATTTCATGTCGAAGCGTCTGAGCATATTCACAACGCCGTGCGCGAAGCCTTTTTTCAGCTCCGAATGCGTATTTATGAACACCTCAACGCACGAAATGCCGTTGACTGCAAGATCGTAAAGCGCCTCTTCGAGCGGTTTTGGATAAAGGCAAGCCGTCGAAACGCCCACGACCATGCTCTGACCTCCCTCTTCCGGATAATTTCCATATGTAATTATATCACAGTTCCTGAGAAATTGCAATATTTCCGCGAAATTTTTCTCACGCTCCTCTCGCCGCGCGAATATAATGTTCGTGGAGGTGTGTGCAATGCTCAGAGAGATAACTCTCGCCCTCATCGTGAGCCTCGATACATACCTCGCGGCGGCGGCATATTCCGGCAGCAGGATACGCATTCCCGCGCTGTCTGCGGGCGTCATCTCGCTCGTCTGCGCCGCCGTGCTCGGTGTGTCCCTCGCGCTTTCCGACTGGCTCTCGGAACTTATCCCAGCTGCGCTCTGCCGGCGTCTCGGCATAGCAGTAATGACGTCTATCGGCGCGGTCATAATTATGAAAAGCGTTATCCGCACGCTCGTGCGAAAGTTTTCGGATAGAGGAACTTTTTCCCTTAAAATAGGAGAATTCTGCCTCGCGGTGCGTCTCTGGCTCGATGAGACCGCCGCCGACATCGACCACTCTCAGACACTATCTCCCACAGAAGCCGCAGCCCTTGCCCTCGCGAGCTCGCTCGATTCAGCGGCTGCCGGACTGAGCTCCGGCTGTGCGGAGATACGTCCGTTCAGCACCGCGATGTTCACACTCATTGCGGGATTTTTAGCCATTTTTGCCGGCTCAAGGACCGGAAGCCGCCTTCCCGCTGAACTCTCATGGCTCTCCGGCTCCCTGCTGATATTGTTTGCCTTCTTCCTGTGAATAGTTGTGTCTGCGACGCATTAAAAATGGAGACGCCGTCCCCAAGCCCCTGCCAAAGGGTACAGGTACCCTTTGGAAACCCACTGTCAAAAAATCCCATGCCATACCCTGTTAAAATATTTGGGGTATGGCATGGGATTTTTTCATAATGGGATTCTAAAGGGAATCTATTCCCTTTAGCGGGAGTTTGAGGGCAGAGCCCTCATTTCTGATCCATCGGAGATACCACTGCTCACAGGAAGTAGACAACGACCTCAGCAGGATCGAAGAGGCGCAGCTTGCCCAGACCGGCTGAGAGAAGGAGTCGCGTTTTACCGAGAGTATATACCCCTTTGGTATATTTCGGGAAGAGGGTGCGCTCGGGAGAGAAAAGCCCGACTCCGAAGAGACGCACCGCGCCGCCGTGGACGTGTCCGGAGAAGACGCAGTCTGCGCCCCACTGGGAGTAAACGTCGGCGAAGAGGGGATTGTGCGCGAGGAGGAGCACCTCCCCGTCCGGACGTATGCCGATGAGGGCGTTCATCTCGGCGAGTGTGAAGCCGTCGAGGTGTCGGTAGGAGCTGCCGTTTTTGTAGGTCGAGTACTTCTGCTCAAGACCGTAAATGCGGAGCTGTCTGCCCCTGACGTTGATGTCGGCGGAGGAGTTTCTCAGCAATATAGCGTCAGTTCCGGCGAGCATCTCCATGAACGCGGGAAGTATTTCTTCGGGAATACTCTGCTCGTGGTTGCCGAAAACCATGTACACCGGAGCGATCTTGCAGAGCTGCCGGAGGGTCGCGCCGGCGGTGGTGAAGTCGGTCTCCGTGCGGGAGACGATGTCCCCGGTGACGAAGATGAGGTCGGGACTTTCGGCGCGGATCTTCTCGCAGAGCCGCACGTTTTCACGTCCGAAGCGGCGCTTATGGAGGTCGGAAACGTGGGCTATTTTAATGCCGCTGCCGAGCTTTTCCCGACGGACTGTCAGGACAAAAAAGTTCTCAGCGGCGGCATATCTCACAAACAAAAATATAACAATAAGTATAAATATCAGCACTTGGTTTTCCTTTTTAGAAATGGGATTCCAAAGGGGCAACTGTCCCTTTGGCGGGGTTCGGGGCAGCGCCCCGAGATTCCGGAAGGCGCTCCGCAAGAGGTGAATTCAAAAACGATCCAGTGAATCGTTTTTGAAGAGGAGACGCCCTGCAAGAGAGGGCGTCTCTTTCTACCGTATTATTATTTCTTCCCTGCGACCTTACGGTCGCACACATGGGTAAATATCTGTGGGCGCACGAAATTCGCCCCTACATAAACCGTCGGGACGCCGAGGGCGGCGTCCCATACAGTTCAGTCTTTATTTTTTCCTGTCCAGCCGCCTGAGCACCGGTATGTCTATCAGAGCGAACACGCCCAGGTACACAGAGGTCAGCACGAACCGTCCCGAATACGTCGCGATACGCTCCTGTACCGTGCCCGCATATGCTGTCTCGGGGTCAAAATTGCTGATGTCCGGCGCGGCGATAAGCATTATCACCGTCAGGACTACCCCTGTGACCAGCGGCACTGCGACCGCGAAAAGTCCCAGAAACCGCCGCGAGAAGTTCCCCTCCCTGCCGGCGTCGAGCGCGACAAGGTGGTAGGCTGCGCACAGTATCAGCGGCGTGAACAGTGTGAAAACCCAGCTGTAGCCCAGCTTTTCGTAAGCGTACCAGTTCAGCCACTGCGCGAACAGGCTCAGCACCGCAATGACGATGCCCGTCAGCGGTCCCTCTTTATAGCGGAGAAAACGGCTTTTTGAGTCGTCATTACTCATCATCTCCGTCCTCCGGGTCAGCCTCGATGACTACCTCGTTCGCCTCCTCGAGAGCGGCTTCAGCCTCAGCCTCGCGTGCCTGTTCCTCGGTGAGCTGCTCGACCTTCTCGGTCTCGGCGGAATCGTCATGCTCTGCGCGAGTGAATGCGACCACCTTCGCGCCGTCATTGACTCTCATCACGCGGACGCCCTTTGCGATACGTCCCATGATACGGATATCCGTCGCGAGTATCCTGATGATGATACCGTCGCTCGATACGAGGATTATGTCGTCCTCGTCGTCAACTATCTTTATGCCGCAGACGTGTCCGCGGGTATCGTCCACCTTGTAGTTCGACAAACCGAAGCCGCCGCGGTTCTGTATGCGGTAGCTGTTGAGGTCGGTGCGCTTTCCGTAGCCATTCTCAGTGACGGTCAGCAGGGTCGCGCCCTCGCGGACTCTCGCCATTCCGACAACATAGTCTCCCTCGCGCAGCTTGATAGCTCTTACGCCGTGAGCAGAACGCGACAATGCGCGTATCCTCTCCTCTTCGAGGCGGATAGCCATGCCGTTGCGCGTCGCAACGAAGAGCTGTGCGTGACCCTCGGTCATGCGTACTCCCGCTATCTCATCGCCCTCGTCGAGACCGATCGCGATAAGTCCGTTCTTGCGGACGTTCTTGTACAGCGAGAGATTCGTCCTCTTGATCTTTCCGTTCTTGGTGACCATGATGATGTACTTCTCGTCGCTGAAATCCGTGGTCTTTATCATCGCGGCTATCTTCTCGCCGTCTGTGAGCGGGAGGAGATTGATGAGGTTGAAGCCGCGCGACGCCTTAGAACCGTCCGGAACCTCGTAGCACTTGAGCTTGTACATTATGCCCTTGTTCGAGATGAAGAGGATATTGTCGTGAGTGCCGCAGATGAACATTTCCTCCACGAAATCCTCCTCACGCTGCTTCATACCTGTGATACCGCGTCCGCCGCGGCGCTGAGTCTTGTACTCGGTGAGCGCCATGCGCTTGATATAGCCGTTGTTGGTGAGCGTTACGACACAGTCCTCCTCGGGGATAAGATCCTCGATATCGACCTCGCCGCTGACGGACTCGATATCTGTGCGGCGCTTGTCGCTGAACTTGCGGCGTATCTCGCTGAGATCCTCCATGATTATCTGATATACGCGGCTGACGTCCGCGAGGATATCCTCATAGTCGGAGATCTTGGTGAGGAGTCCGAACAGCTCGTCAGTGATCTTCTGTCTCTCGAGACCTGTGAGCTGACCGAGCCTCATCTGGACGATCGCCTCTGCCTGTTCCTGAGAGAGACCTGTCTGCTGCTCGATGTGGAGACCCGTGAAGTCGTACTGTGCCCTGTCAAGGAGCGCAGACATATCCACGTCCTTGAAGCGCTCTATCATACGCTCCTTTGCCTCCTGAACGGTCGAGCTGGAGCGGATTATCTGTATTACCTCGTCGATGTGGTCAGCGGCGAGCACGAAGCCCTGTAGGATGTGGGCTCTCTCGAGCGCTTTTCGGAGATCGAACCTTGTGCGGCGCTGGATAACGTCCACCTGGAAGTCAAGATAGTGCTGGAGCATCTGCTTGAGGGTGAGTATCTTCGGCTCGTTGTTGACGAGCGCGAGCATGATGATACCCACGGTATCCTGCAATTTTGTGAGCGCAAAGAGCTTATTGAGGACTATCTGCGGGGCAGCGTCCTTTTTCAGCTCGATGACTATTCGCATACCGTCCTTGTCGGACTCGTCGCGGAGGTCGTAAACGCCCTCGATACGCTTGTCCTTGCAGAGCTGATTGATATTTTTGAGTATGAGGGTCTTGTTCACCATGTACGGTATCTCGTCCACGATGATACAATTTCTGCCCTTTATCTCCTCGAAGTGGGTGCGGCTGCGGAGGATTATCTTTCCGCGTCCTGTTCCGTAGGCAGCGCGTATGCCTGCCTTGCCCATGACTATGCCGCCCGTCGGGAAGTCCGGTCCCTGAATGTGCTCCATGAGCTGCTCGAGGGTACAGTCAGGGTCCTCAATGAGGAGGTTTATCGCGTCGATGACCTCTCCGAGATTATGCGGAGGGATATTCGTCGCCATGCCGACAGCGATACCTGTAGAGCCGTTGCAGAGGAGGTTCGGCATTCTCGAGGGGAGCACAGAGGGCTCCTTGAGACGATCGTCGTAGTTGGAGACGAAGTCAACGGTCTCCTTGTTGATGTCAGTGAGCATCTCGAGGGAGATCTTAGCCATTTTAGCCTCGGTATAACGGTAAGCCGCAGCCTTGTCGCCGTCGATCGAGCCGAAGTTTCCGTGACCGTCCACGAGCGGATAGCGCATGGAGAAATCCTGCGCGAGGCGGACGAGGGCGTCATATACCGAAGAATCGCCGTGCGGGTGATATCTGCCGAGCACTGCTCCGACTGTATCGGCACACTTGCGGTATGCCTTGTCCGGGGTCAGTCCGTTTTCATGGAGCGTATACAGTATACGCCTGTGGACCGGCTTGAGACCGTCCCTTACGTCGGGGAGGGCACGCGATACTATTACAGACATCGCGTACTGGAGCATGGAGTTTTCCATCTCGTTGACGATCTCTGAGTTGATTATCCTTGAATTGTCGTTGTACAGCAAGTTACTTTACCTCCTGAACAGGCTCTGCCCCTGTTTTTCGTATGATATCAAGCTCACTCTCTGTAAAGCCCTCCTTTGGGAGGATATAGAAAACTGACTTTCCGGAAAGGAGCAGAAAGAAGCTGTCGTATTCGAGCTCCCTGTAGCTCTCATCGAGCGGTATGCGGCTTTTTTCGGGCAGGGGAGCGGGCTCATCTGAATCCTCAGGATCGACGACTGTGGTCTCAGCGACCGTGGAGATGTCGATGAAGCTGTCGGAAACGCCTATTTTGTAGGTTGCTTCGCCCATTTCACGCACTGCGTCGATGATATTGTTCCTCGCCTTGCGCGGGTTGAACCACTCCCTGAAAGCGAACGCCAGACACATCACGATAAGTATATATGTGAGGTAGTTCGAGGGGTCCTTGACCGCGGCATAAACGAAATCCGCGGTGAGTATCAGGAAGAGCGCCATGAAGATGTAGCTCTTCGGGTAGACGAACTTTTTCTGATACGCCCTGTAAGCCTCACGGAAGGTGTCGAACGGCACCTTGTATTCTTTTTCGAGCTTGTAATTCTCTTCCATGCTTTATCCTTTATATATCGAGATTCTGGGCGAACTTCGCGTTCTTTTCGATGAAGAGGCGGCGCGGCTCGACCTTGTCTCCCATGAGTATGGAAAAGGTCTCATCGGCGCGGAGAGCGTCCTCCATAGTTACCCTGATTATAGTTCTGTGCTCGGGGTCCATAGTTGTCTCCCAGAGCTGCTCGGGGTCCATCTCACCAAGACCCTTGTAGCGCTGTATCGCGACGTCCTTGTACTTGCCGTCCTCGGAGAGCTCAGCGATGTATTTATCCCTCTCTTCATCGGAGAAGGCATAGCAGATCTTCTTCTTGCGCTCGACCCTGAACAGCGGCGGCTGCGCGATATAGACGTTTCCGTTGGTGATGAGCGGTCTCATGTAGCGGAAGAAGAACGTCAGCAGCAGCGTGCGGATATGCATACCGTCAACATCGGCATCAGCCATGATTATGACCTTGCCGTAGCGGAGCTTGGTTATGTCGAAGTCCTCGCCGATGCCTGTTCCGAGAGCCGTGACCACCGGCTCGAGCTTATCGTTGCCGTAGATGCGGTCGATACGCGCTTTCTCAACGTTGAGCATCTTGCCCCAGAGGGAAAGTATCGCCTGATACTTACGGTCGCGTCCCTGCTTTGCCGAGCCGCCCGCAGAATCTCCCTCGACGATGTATATCTCGGTGTAGCGGTTGTCACGCTCTGAGCAGTCTGCGAGCTTCTCCGGCATGGGAGAATTTCCGAACGCATTCTTCTTGCGCTCAGCCTCGCGGGCACGCTTTGCAGCCTCGCGGGCGCGGAGTGCAGACATACATTTCTCGAAGATTATGTTCGCGACGTCGGGGTTCTCCTCGAGGAAGTTCATGAGCTTCTCGGTAACGAGCTTCTCAACGAAAGGCTTCACCTCGGGATTTCCGAGACGTCCCTTGGTCTGACCCTCGAATTCGCACTCGGTCAGCTTCACGGAGATGATAGCTGTCAGACCCTCGCGGACGTCATCGCCCTTTAGTACTTCCTTATCCTTGAGCTTGCCCATTTTCTTGCCGTATTCGTTGATGACCTTGGTGAGGGCATTTTTGAAGCCGGTCTCGTGGGAGCCGCCGTCCTTGGTGTGGATATTGTTCGCGAACGAGAGAATGACCTCGTTGTAGCTGTCGTTGTACTGCATGGCTATCTCCGCGAAGGAGTCGCCCTGCATTCCGGAAACATAGATGACCTCGCTGCTGAGAGCCTCATAGCCGCGGGTCTCGTGGATATGCTCAACAAACTGGCGTATGCCGCCCTCGTAGTGGAGGGTCTCGGACTTCAGATCGTTCTCATCGCGCTTGTCGGAGAAGACTATCTTTATGCCCGCGTTGAGGAAAGCCTGTTCGCGGAGCCTTTTCAGCAGTATCTCATAGTCGTAGACAGTGCTCTCGAATATCTCGCCGTCAGCCTTGAACATTACGGACGTACCGGTCCTGTCGGTGTCGCCGATGACCTTCAGCTCCTCGTCATAGTGACCGCGCTCGAAGCGCTGGAAGTAGATGTGGGTACCGTCATGGACGGTCAGCTCCAGCCACTCGGAGAGGGCGTTGACGACAGACGCGCCGACGCCGTGGAGACCTCCGGACACCTTATATCCGCCGCCGCCGAACTTACCGCCCGCGTGGAGGATAGTGTACACGACAGTCGCCGCGGAGATGCCCTCCTTGGGGTGTATGCCGACAGGTATGCCGCGTCCGTTATCGGAGACGCGGATAATGTCTCCGGGAAGTATCTCGACAGTTATCTCGGTACAATAGCCCGCGAGAGCCTCGTCAATAGAGTTGTCCACGATCTCGTAAACGAGATGGTGGAGTCCGCCGGGGCCCGTCGAGCCGATATACATTCCGGGACGCTTCCGGACAGCCTCGAGACCTTCGAGGACCTGTATGTCGTTTTCGTCGTAATTGTTTGTGTTCTGCTGACTCATGATCTACCTCCAGAGGTAAAATTTACGTTCAAAAATTATTTTCCCCGCCGGCGAGCCTCTTCCTGAGCGTGCCCGCGGCGAGCTGCGATATATAGACCTTTTCCCTGCCGTTTTTAACGGTTATGATAAAGCTCTTGGGCATCTCATACGTCGTATAGACGCATTTATGCTCCTTTTCCACGCGGTCGAGCAGTATCTTCGTGCATTTTTCAACAGTTGTGTTCTCAATGTCGAAAATTCCCACAACGTCCCGCGTATCTACCATGTAATCATTGCCGATGTGAAGCAGCACGGCTATCCCTCCGTTCCGGGCTCTTCTATCACCGAGCCGCCGCTGATACGGAATATCTTTCCTTTTATTTCAGGAAGGAGCGCACTTTCGTTGCAGATCGTTATGAATACCTGCATATCCTTGATGATGTCGAAGACGAACCGCTGACGGCTCTCGTCGAGCTCGCCCATTACGTCATCGAGGAACACCACAGGCGCGTCCTTCGAGCGCTTCATGAATATCTCAGCCTGCGCCAGCTTCATGACCAGCGCGGCGCTTTTTATCTGTCCCTGCGAGCCGTAGTCCTTCGCGCTCACGCCGTTTATCTTGATAAGGACCTCGTCGCGGTTCACGCCGGAATGCGTCGAACCGGTGCGGATATCGTAATCCGCGGTCTCGCGCAGCTTCGCGAAATACTGCTCACAAGCCTCGTCGCCGCACGGCTTTTCAAAATCTTCCGCCTTGAATACGTTGGACTTGTATTCGAGCTCGAGCTCCTCTGTGCCGCCGGAAATGGTCTTGTAGAGCCTCCCGCAGATACCGTTTATCCGCGAGATATAGTCGTTCCGCATATATGATATGACCGCGCCCTCCTTTGCTGCCTGTCTGTCCCAGACGTCGAGGGCGTCGATACGAGTATTTCCCTGTGCTATCTCCTTGAGGAGAGCGTTCCGCTGGTTCATAATGGCGTTGCTCTTGCTGATGTGCATAACGAAGCGCGGATCGAGCTGTGAAGCCGCCATATCTATGAAATTCCGTCTTTTCTCGGGCGATCCCTTGATGATGTCAACGTCGTCCGGGATAAAGGCTATGCACTTGAAAACGTCGAACAGCGCTCTTGTGCCGCGCTGCTTCACGCCGTTGAGCTCTATGCTCTTGGGTGAGGAGGCGCTGCGGGTCATCTCGAAGACTATCTTCTGATCGCGCACGCTGTCCCTTATCTTCAGCCTTGAGGACATCCTGCTGCCCGTGAGTGAGATATAATCCTTCTCTTTTGAGCCGCGGAAGCTTTTGCAGCCGGACATTATCCACATCGCTTCGAGGATATTTGTCTTTCCCTGCGCGTTCTGTCCGACGATGATATTGTACCTCGGATCTGGCTCTATCGAGACTCCCGACAGGTTCTTGAAGCCGTCGATGCCTGCGTAAGTGACTATCAAACGACCTTTACCTCTTCTCCGCGGACGCTCACGACGTCGCCGCTTCGTATCTTCTTGCCTCTCATGGTGCAGACCTCGCCGTTCACGAGGACCTCACCGTCCTGTATGAGCGCCTTAGCCTCTCCGCCGGAGCCTGTGAGCGAGGCGAATTTCAGCAGCTGGTCGAGCTTGATGAACTCAGTCGTGATCTTTATCTCTGACATAGCGGACAACTCCTATCAGTTTTTCAGCTGTATCGGCATTACGAGGAAGATGAAGCTCTCGCCCTCGAGCGGGAGTATCTCGATGACCTTCATCGCGCCGTTGAAGCGTATCCTTATCTTGTCTCCCTCGGCAGCGCGGAGCGCCTCGAGAATGAGCTTGTTGTTGAAGCCTATAGTTACAGTTTCTCCCGATATATCGGCGGATATAGCGTCGTTTACCTTACCTATGGCAGTCTTGCAGTTCACCTTGATGACGCCGTTGCCGACCTCGCAGCGTATCGGAGACTTGTTCTTGTCGTCGAGAATGAGCGAGCAGCGCTCAAGGCAGGCTGAGAAGTCCCTCTTGCTGATGATGACCTCGGTCTTGCAGGAGGACGGTATGCTGAGCTTATAGTTGTGGAAGGCTCCCTCGAGGAGTCGGGATATAACGTAAACGCCGTCGATCGAGAAGATGATGTGTCTGTCGTTGGTGAAGATCTCGCACTGCTTCTCCTCGTCGTCCTTGATGAGAGTGGAGACCTCCATGAGAGCCTTCTTAGGTACTACGAAGTGGTAGCTCTCCTGGCAGTCGGTCAGCTCGCTCCTGATAGCGAGGCGGAAGCCGTCTATCGCGACCATATTGAAGCTGCCGTTCTCGATGTCGAAGAGCTCACCGGTGAGCACAGGCTTGCTCTCGTTCATGGAAGCCGCATAGCTGGTCATATTTATCATTGAGCGGAGCGTGGTCTGCTTTACCTTGAAGCTCCTTGCGGAATCCACCTTCGGGAGCTCGGGATACTCGCTCGCGGACATTGCAGGGAAGCTGCACTCCGTCGCGCTGCATGAGAGCTCGACCGTGAGGTTGTCGTCCACCTTGAAGGTGAGCTCCTCTCCGGACATACGTCTTGTGAACTCATTAAAGAGCCTTGAATTCACCACGAATTCTCCTGAACCCTCCGTCTCTGCGCTGATAGAGGTCTTTATGCCCATTTCGAGGTTATAGGCTGTGAGCTCGACAGAGCCGTCGCTGACTCTGACCTTTATTCCCTCGAGAGCGGCTATAGTGGACTTGGGAGATACAGCTCTCGAAACGTTGCCTATCGCTTCGCTGAGAGCGGTCTTGCTGCAAATGAATCTCATTGTTTTTCCTCTTTCCTTTTCACAGCTGAGATGTTAGCTGTGATATGAAATATAATATAAATAAATAGTTTTTTTATTGTTGTTGTTATTGGGGCGGTGGAAAAGTTGATATCAGTCACGGGCGGCTTGGACAAGCCTTCCGGACCTCCACAGCTGACTGTTGTGAAATTTTTGAAAATGTTGAACGTTCCCGCGCGGAGGAAAAAATGTGTTGAATCAGTTGGATAATGTGGAGTTGATGTTGACGGAAAAGTTTAAAAGCGGTCTTTTTCTACAGCTGGTATATAAGACCGGCTGGAAAAGTTAATGGGATATGTATTGAAATGTGTTGAAACTGTGAGAACGACTCTTTATTTTCCCTCTGCATCGCTTTAAAATGAATTATGATATTCAACCTATCATTCAACATTCTGTTGAAAACAGTGTCAGGACTTATTCTTATCCTTGATGTCCTTCATGAGGTCATTGACGAGATTGCTTAGGTTGGGATCCTTTTTCAGAGCCTCAGTGATGCTGTTCACGGAGTAAACGATAGTGGAGTGGTCGCGTCCGCCAAACTCCGTACCTATCGAAGCGAGCGGCATCTGTGTTATCTCGCGGACAACATAAATGGCTACCTTACGCGCCATAGACACCTGCGAATTGCGCTTGTTTGAGCGGAGATCGTCCGGCGATACGCCGTATGCGTTCGATACCTCGGATATGATCTTCTCGACTGTTATCGGGATAGGCTGCTCGTCCGTGAGGACGTCCCTGATGACGCTCTGAGCCATGGAAATGGTTATCGGGCTGCCTGCGAAGTGGTTGAGAGCTTTGAGCCTTACCACAGCGCCCTCGAGCTGACGGATATTGGACTTGAGCCTGTTCGCCATGAACTCGCCGACCTCGCTGGGCATTTTGAGGTCGAGCAGCTCGGATTTGCGGTTGATGATAGCGAGCCTTGTCTCATAGTCAGGCGCGGAGATGTCTGCAATGAGACCTCCCTCAAAGCGCGTCCTGAGCCTCTCTTCAAGGGTGATGAGCTCCTTCGGGGGCTTGTCGGAGGTGATGACGATCTGCTTTTTCTCCTCGTAGAGCTTGTAGAAGGTGTGGAAGAACTCCTCCTGCATACGCTCCTTGCCGGCGAAGAACTGTACATCGTCGATGAGGAGGATATCAGCGTTGCGGTATTTCTCGTGAAAATCCGAGATGAGACCGTTGTTCAGAGCGTTTACGAGGTCGCTGCCGAAGGTCTCGCTGGTGACGTAAACAACGTTGAAGTTGGGGTTGTTCTTGCGGACCTCATTAGCGATAGCGGTGATGAGGTGAGTCTTGCCCATTCCGGAGGGGCCGTATATGAACAGCGGATTGTAGCCGGAGACCGCGCTGGAAACGCAGTTCTTGGCAACGGACTTGCTGCACGCGAGCGCGAACTCGTTCGATCTGCCCTCGATGAAGGTATCGAAGGTGTAGTCATAGTTTGCGAATTTATAAGACTGCTCGAGCTCAGCGTGCTTCTGCTCGAGCTCGTTGTCCGTGGGGATCTGGATATTCTTGGGCTGATCGTTCTCGACATTGATGACGATATTCACGTTCAGACCGACGGTATTGAGGAAGGCATCGGTGAGAGCGTCCTTGTAGTTTGAAAGTGCGATAGTCCTCTGAAAATCGGTCACTACGGTAAAAACGGCGTCCCTGCCGTCATAGCTTACAGGCTTGAGAGGGTCGATCCATGTGGTTATTCCTATTTCGGGGATAGTATTGTGCTCAAGGCAGTACTTCTTGACGTTTTCAAAAACTTCCTCAAACGAGTTCATAATAAACCTCCGTGATGTTAGTTCAAGAGTCAGGACTTAAAAAATGCAATACTCTTCTATATTAATATATAAACCCATTATATCACAAAGGTGTTGAAAAAGCAAGGATTTTTATATAATTTACCTGATAGAAAAAAGGGCTTTCCCGGAGGTAGAAATTGTGATGTTTGTCCCGCCGCTGAGAGGATCATTCTCTTGCTGGGCTGCCGGTCACTTGATCGGCGGTCATATCAGCGTATCAATATGCATAATGTCAAAAAATACTCGCCGAAGCGGCTGGGTAAATTGGTAAATGATATGAAAATACAGGTGAAATAAAAAAAATTTCTCGAATCGCTTGACACAAGCCACTTTATCAGATATAATTTTATAGTGTAACGCGGACGGGTGCGCCCGTTTATCGAATTTCGCTTTAAAGAGCTCTACGCTCATACATTTATCCCGCAGAGAGGAGGACTTTCAGTATGAAGAGAACATACCAGCCTAAGAAGCTCCACAGAAAGAAGGAGCACGGCTTCATGAAGAGAATGTCTACAAAGAACGGCAGAAAGGTTTTAGCTCGTAGAAGATCTAAGGGCAGAGCAAGATTAACTCACTGACGACGCTGACCACAAAATATTGATTTTGTGGTCTTTTTTGTTAAGGGATAAACTCCCTTATTGGTATTTTTATGCTTTATACGGAAATTTTGAACGACAACAGAGACTTCATGACGCTCTACAAAAAGGGCAGATATGCTGCCTCGAAGTACTCTGTCATCTACGTCAGACCCAACGGCAGACCCTTCAACCGCCTCGGTATCACTGCCGGCAAGAAGATAGGGAATGCTGTCCACAGGAACAGAGCCAAGCGCCTTATCCGCCTCGCCTACAGAGAGAGCGAGATAAGGCTGCCCGTCGGCATGGATATCGTCATCGTCGCAAGGAGCAGTATCTGTGACATCAAGTCCACGGAGTACTGCGCTTATATGCAAAAATACGGCGTTCCTGAGATAATGAAGATGTTCAGGAGCTTCCCTGCCGATAACAGGAAGAAAAAATGAAGTACATCTTTATCGGTCTGATACGCTTTTATCAGAGGTTCATCTCGCCGCTGTTCCCGGCTAAATGCAAGTATTACCCGACGTGCAGCAGTTACGGTCTTACCGCTGTGAAGAGATTCGGTGCGATAAGAGGCATGGCTCTGGCGGTATGGAGGATAATGCGGTGCAATCCGTGGTCGATGGGCGGTATTGATCCCGTCCCGGAAAAATTTACGTTCAAGACAAAAAAATACGGCTATCTGAGCGCATATCCGGTAGTCCCGGAGACTGCTGAGGAAGAAGACAACAACAAGTAAGAGGGATAAACATTGATAAAACTCTATGATATCATCGGCTATCCGTTCGGATTCCTGATGAGCCTTATTTATGGACTGTTCGACAACTACGCTGTGGCTATCATAATCTTCACGGTAGTCACCAAGCTGATACTGCTCCCCGTAAATTACAGCACGCAAAAGAATGCGGCGCGTATGCAGCTCCTCAACCCAAAGCTCGAGAAGCTGAAGAAGAGCTTCGCAAATAACCCGCAGAGACTTCAGCAGGAGCAGCAGAAGCTCTATCAGCAGGAGGGCGTCAACCCTATGGGCTCGTGCCTGCCGGCATTTATACAGATGTTCCTGCTGTTCGGAGTCCTCGACGTTGTATACAAGCCGCTCACGCATATCCTTCGCTTCAGCAAGGGTGTAAGAGAGGCTGCTATAGCTATCGCTTCGGACCTCGTCGGAGGCAAGGGCATAAGTCTTTCAAACCTCAGATGTGAGCTCCTCACTATGGAACAG
>JAFRXR010000142.1 GCA_017443395.1 Ruminococcus sp.
GACCGGGCTGCCCTGCGGGAGAACGACCTCGCTGTCCTTTGAGCTCTCGCAGGAAGCGAGCGCAGCGCAGAGCGAGAGGGCGAGTAAAGCAGAAAGAAATCTTTTCATATTAAATGTATACGGCAGGGAGCGCCGTAAACTCCTTTGCAAAAGATAAAGAGGCGATGCCTACGCGCTACATTATAGCACTAACCCGCCCATTTGTCAAGCAGGCAGGGCAGCGCCCTGCACGTCCGCACGTTGTCACTCGCAAGCTCGTTCACTCTCATTGAGGACGTTACTCGTACATCGCATACGGAACAGGTGTCAGGTTTCAGGTTTTAGGTGTCAGGTGTAGGGGCGCATTCCGTGCGCCCGCATTTATCACACAAATGACCTGCACCCCTCTGTAGGGGTCGATGCCCACATCGACCCGCCAATAACCCTGCTGTCCCACGCCTTACGCAAAACGTCCCACAATTCCCGCACAAACTGTCCTCCCCCACCGCAAGGCTCGCCCATACCCCCACCCTGCACCGCACAATAATTACGCATTACGCATTACGCATTCCAACAAAACCTCCTCCTAACAAAGAATTAACTTTACAAACGGGAAATAAAGTAGTATAATGGAAGAGCAATAAAAAAACTGGAGGTAATCACCATGTATATAACCTGTCTTGACCTTGAAGGCGTGCTTGTTCCGGAGATATGGATAGCGTTTGCGGAGGCGAGCGGTATCCCTGAGCTGAAGAGAACGACGCGCGACGAGCCCGACTACGACAAGCTGATGAAATGGCGTCTGGGGATACTGAAGGAGCACGGACTGGGACTGAAGGAGATACAGGAAACTATCGCGAAGATCGACCCCATGCCCGGTGCGAAGGCATTTCTGGACGAGCTCCGCTCGCTGTGCCAGGTCATCATCATCAGCGACACCTTCACGCAGTTCGCAAAGCCGCTGATGGAGAAGCTGGGAATGCCGACCATATTCTGCAACACTCTCGAGGTAGCAGACAGCGGCGAGATAACCGGCTTCAAGATGCGAATCGAGAACTCTAAGCTCACCACGGTCAAGGCGCTGCAGTCGATAGGCTACGACACGATCGCCAGCGGAGACAGCTACAACGACCTTGGCATGATAAAGGCGAGCAAGGCAGGCTTCCTGTTCCGCTCGACGGACAAGATCAAGGCAGACAACCCCGATCTTGAGGCATTCGAGGAATATGACGAACTCCTCGCAGCTATCAAGAAGGCAATGGCTGACTAAGCGCAAAACAAACTCCCGGGACCTCCGGGAGTTTTTCTTTTACACGTCCGTGAACAGGTGTCAGGTGCAGGGGACGGCGTCCCCGGCGTCCCACGAATAACGTGATCCCTACCTAAAATCCCGCATTCCGAATTCAGCCTATTCCCTCTCACTGAGATAGATCTCAACTCTCCCCTGCAATATATCGGCACACTGCCCGGGCGAGTGCTCACCGGAAACGACATAAGCGGTCTCCTCGTCGATCATATTCGCGATACGGTAGTCATTGTAGGGGTCGAATTTGACGCGGAGGATATAGTCGTAGAGCATCTGCTTGTACTCCTCGGTGATGACGACATTCTGATCCGTCCACACCCCGACGGTGCGGTTGATGGAGGAGCCGTAGTCCGCGGACCTGTTAAAATCGCGGTCAAGGTGCGCCTTCGTGACATTCAGACCCGTGTCCGCGTGGACATACTTATCCTCCACCTTCCTGTAATTGGTAAGGAAACTCACCACGCGCCACGCCGTCTCCTTATCGGGACAGTCCCGGCTTATGCCGTACATCTCGTTGACACTTGTGTACGCACCGCACCCGTCGCTGCTCGGGTACCCGACGAAGGTGATATCCTCCCCGCCGAAGAAAGCGAAGGTGCTGTGCGCGAGGGAGTCATTGAAGCCAGCTATCCTTATCATGTTCACGAGGTATGTATCGTTCAGACCCGCATACGCTGCGTCCATCTCGAGCGCCATCGCCTCCTCGTCGGACGCCGCCTCCCATGACTCCCGCTCGAATTCATCGGGATTGTTCTCCGCACTGAACCGCAGCAGCTCCTCGAAGTCACTGCCGGTGAAATTGCAGACGTTCCTCACCGGATCCACGCACCCGTGCTGCACCTGCCTCGTCATATACTGCATGAGCGAATACTCGTCCGTACACTGACAGAACTTCATGCCCTCGGGCATATCCGCGAACGCCTGCATAGCCTGCTCCGGTGTCCAGCTCTCGAACTCCTTCCCGAGGAACTTGGTCTTGACGGCGGCGGTATTGATGAACCACAGATTCGCGAGCGCAGGCAGCTCCCCGTCCACGTCGAAGCCCTCGAGCACGTTCGGCAGGAAGTCCTCACGGTGGATACCGTCCTCGCAGGCGTCCATGAGCGGATACATATCCGCCATGACACCGAGGTGTATGAGATTCGCCATACATGACGGAGCGAGCATGATGATATCGGGTGCCTGCCCGGAGATGAGATCGCTGCGCAGCAAGGCCATAGCCTTGGTGGCGTACTGGTCGTCGTTCTCCGCGAGCTTGGAGTAATACTTGAACTCCACGCTGATGTCATCGGGGAAGAACTGATCGCTGAACGCGCTGGTCATGTACCCGCCGAGCAGCCCCACAGTAATGACGTGCTTGCCGTACTCGTCGATGACCGGCTCCCGCAGGCTCTCCCCGGAGCTCTTTCCCGCGCATGCCGTCCCCGCAAAGACGAGCGCCGCAGCAGTGATGAATGCCAGACCTTTTTTCATAAAGAAGCCTCCTTCTGAAAGTTTTTTCACTGATAAGTGACTTTCAGCCCCCAAAAAGACGACGCCCGCAGATATTTTTATTTTTTGACTTAACCTCCGCCCTGCTCCCGAAGCTTGATTTTCCCCGAAAAATATGCTATAATCGTACACGGAAAAATTTTTTTGGAAAAATCTGAAATTTTCTGTAACGAAACGCAAATTGCTCCGTCTAACCTACAGAGACCCGAAAAGGAGGTGCGGTGATTGGAGAAAAAGACAGCAGAAAAGCTGTACGAAGCGTTTTACATGAAGGTGTATTCCTACGTGATGACCCTCGCAAAGGACGCCTCCGCAGCCGAGGAGATAACCCAGGAGACCTTTTACAAGGCGATGACCGCAAAGCAGTCCTTCCGCGGCGACTCCGAGTGCTTCTCGTGGCTGTGTGCGATAGCGAAGAACGCCTTCATCGACCAGACGCGCAGGCAGTCGCGGACAGAGGGCGAGCCCGACGAGACCCTTGCCGATACCGCTCCCGGCATCGAGCAGACCATAACGGACTCCGAGACCTCGTTCCGCATACATATGCTCCTGCACGATATGGAAGACCCGTACAAGGAAGTCTTTGAGCTCAGAGTATTCGGTGAGCTGTCGTTCAGCCAGATCGGCGCGATATTCCGGAAGACCGAATCATGGGCAAGAGTCACCTACCACCGCGCACGTCTCAAACTCAAGGAGAGGATGGATAAGAATGAAATATAACTGTGAACTCATACGCGACCTTCTCCCGCTGTACAAGGATCAGGCTTGCAGCAGTGAGAGCGTCGCAGCAGTCGAGGAGCACCTCAGCGAGTGCCCCGCCTGCACAAATATCCTTAACGAAATGAAAAGCTGCGACGAGACTATCGACACCCCGATGATAAGGGAAAAAGAGACCGTCATCGCAGATCAGGCGAGGTTCTTCAAGCGCAGGGGCGCGATAGCCGGCTGCATTATCGGAGCACTTTTCAGCATACCTGTGCTGATATGTATGCTCATCGACATCGTCGCCGGCTCGGGACTGAGCTGGTCGTTCATCGTGCTTACCGCGATGTGCGTCCCCGCCTCACTCGTCGTAGTGCCGCTCCTGATGAAGGAGAACAAGGCGCTCTGGACCCTCACCGCCTTCACAGTCAGCCTGCTGACGCTCCTCGGCGTCTGCTGCCTGTACAGCGGCGGAACGTGGTTCTTCATAGCCGGTACCGCAGTCCTGTTCGGACTGACGCTGATATTCGCACCCTTCGCGGTGCACGCGAAGCCCGTCGCGAGCCGCCTCGGGAACAACAAGGGAGCCGCCGCGATCGGTGCGATAACGCTGACCTTCCTGCTCATGATGATCTGCATCGGACTTTTCAGCCGCGCGAATGGCTTCGCGGCATACACCATAGCATACGCGCTGCCGGTCTTCGTATATATGTGGGGAATGTACGCGCTTATCCGCCTCCCCAAGTGGAACGGCTACCTCAAGGCAGCCTCGTGCATACTCTTCTCAGCGCTCGTATACTTCTTCTCGGACACATTCGCACTGCTCGTGCTCGGCTACGGGCTCCGCTTCCCGACATTCGGCTTCAGCTTCGGAGATATGCTGAGCGCGAACGACAGCACTAACTGGCTCGTGCTCATCATCGGCACAGCTCTCGCAGCGATATTCGCGGTCATAGGCTTCACCAAAATCACAAAGGCACCAACTGACAGGAGGAACACAAAATGAAAAAAGCACTTTCACTCACAGCGATACTTCTCGCAACAGCATTCGGACTCATCAGCACCACAGGCTGTGCCGCACTGGTAACAGGCTCCGGCACGACCTACAGCAACGCCGACAAATACACCCCCGGCAATATCGAGATCACCGACACTATCTCCGAGGTGAACATCTGCTGGACATCGGGCACAATGGAGCTCACTTACCATGATGCAGACACCGTGAGCGTCAAGGAGACCTGCAAGGTCGAGCTCAGCGAGGATAAGCAGGTACACACATGGGTAGACGGCGAGACGCTCTGGGTACAGTTCGCGGAGTCCGGCGCCGAGCTCCTCAGCAACGAGAGCGACAAGCACCTTGAGGTAGAGCTCCCCAAGGACGTACCGCTGAACGCAGTCACATTCAGCGGCTCCTCCTGCGACTACACGATATACGGCATAGAAGCCGGCAGCATGAGCGCGAGCTCCTCCTCCGGCGACGGCAAGCTGACCGGCTGCACCGCAAAGAACATCACCGCAAACTCCTCCTCCGGCGAGATCGAGATCACCCAGACTGGCGAATCCGAAAGTATCCGTGCGGATTCCTCCTCCGGCAGGATAACTATAAATGCCGAGGAAGCCGGCGACATCAGAGCGGACGCCTCCTCCGGCGAGATAGACATCTCCGTGACCAAGGCAGACAAGATAAACGCAGACGCCTCCTCCGGCGACATCACTATCACCGCACAGGAAATGCCCTCTGACCTGAGAGCGGACACCTCCTCCGGCGACGTCATCATATACCTCCCCGAGAACGCGGATTTCACCGCAGAGATAGACACATCATCGGGCGATCTTGATTCAGACATAGCGCTTTCCAAGAAGGGCAGCAGCTACATTGCGGGCTCAGGAGATAACTCCGTAAAGGTAGACACATCATCAGGCAACATAACGATAAAGGCAGCATAAGCATACCAAAGGCGGACCATCAGTGTCCGCCTTCTTCATATCCTGTTCAAACATCGCCGTCCCGCCCTCCCCCGCAAAAAAATCTCTCCCCGCCCCTTGCAAAAGAGAGGGAATTATGGTAATATAGAAGGAGCACATGATTCGTAGGGAACTACGGCACAAAGGGGGAACAAAATTGGAATCCATAGAATACAAATGCCCTAACTGCAACGCCGACCTGAAATTCAACCCCGATACCCAGAAGCTCGACTGCGAGTTCTGCATGAGCAGCTTCACGATAGAGGAGGTCAAGAACGCCTGTGCAGAGGCAGAGAACAGTATCCCGGACGAGGTCCTCGAGGAGGAGCAGCAGGAGTTCGAGGAGCACACTAACCTCTACCACTGCAAGAGCTGCGGCGCAGAGATAATGGCAGACGACCAGCAGACCGCGCTGTTCTGCTACTACTGCCACAATCCCGTCATACTTTCGGGGAAAATGGGCGGAAAATACCGTCCGAGCAAGGTCATCGGCTTCAAGCTCAACCGCGACAAAGCCGTGCAGCTTTTCAAGAACTGGGTCGCGAAGCGCCGCTTCGTGCCGGACGACTTCAAATCCGAGCAGCAGATCGAGAAAATAACCGGACTGTACGTCCCGTTCTGGGTGGCTGACTGCAAGATAAAGGCGAACTACCACGGAACAGGCAAGAAGATACGCTCGTGGTCGTCAGGAAATTACCGCTACACCGAGACCAAGGAGTTCCGCGTGGACCGCTGTGCCGACGTCGTTATGCAGGGTATCCCCGCGGACGGCGAGACCAAGATCGACGACCTCCTCATGGAGTCGATAGAGCCGTATGACTACAAGGAGCTCCAGCCCTTTTCGATGTCCTATCTGAGCGGCTTTTTCGCGGATAAATACGACGTGGACGAAGCGGGAGTATTCCCGAGGATACGTGACCGCGCCACCGCAGCGAGCAGGAAGGTCATCAAGGACTCCATCACCGGCTACAACTCCGTCGTCGTCATGAGCGAGCACTACGATATCCTCAAGACCGACTGGAGCTACATGATGCTCCCGGTGTGGTTCATGACATACAGGTACAACGACCAGATATACGAGTTCGCGATAAACGGACAGACCGGCAAGCTCGCCGGGACACCGCCCCTGAATAAGCAGAAGCTGTTCCGGTTCTGCACCATTCTCGGCGCAGGAATATCCGTAGCGCTCTATCTGCTGGGAGGTGCGATGTTCTGATGAATAAATTCGGAAAATTCCTCGCCTTCATGGCGCTCCTGACCGTCTTCATACTGGGAGTCGCGTATATCCCGATAGGCTCGACCAAGAACCTCGCTGAGGGCTGGGACGGAGACACCTCCGCGAGCATTCTCATCGACGACGCCGACCTTTTCGACAAAAAGACCGAGAAGGAGCTCAACAGCAAGATACGCGAGACCGCAGACGCGCTCGAAATGAATATCCTCATCTACGTCGCAGGCAGCGATGACGCACATCTCTCCGACGAAGCGACCGAAGCCAAAGCTCACAATATGTACGACGAGACCTACGGCGAATACACCGACGGCGTGCTCTACTACATGGATATGTCGGGCGGCTACAGCGCCTACGACTTCATCTCGACGAGCGGAAAGGCAACGGTGATGTACCAGAAGGACATCGAGAACATCTTCACCTACCTTGACGGCTATCTTCCGGCGTCCGGAGAGCAGATAGTCCCCGAAGAGATATACTCCGCGATAGAGGCGTTCTGCCGTCAGCTCGAGACCAAAAAGAGCCGCAACCAGCTATACTTCCACGATACCTACCACGGACTCTATAACTACTTTGAACGCGGCGAATTCAGGGTGACCAGGAGCAAGCCATTCCCGCTGAGAGCGCTGATAATGCTGGTATGCACAGCAATCGGAGCGCTCATCGCACTGATAGTCCACGCCTGCATAAAGAGACATTATAAGTTCAAGACGGCAGCGAACCCGAGCGTCTACGTTGCCCGCGAGAAGACCGCATTCACAGAGCGCAGCGATATCCAGACCCGCACGCACGTCAGCAAGGTCAGGATCGAATCGAGCTCCGGAGGCGGAGGCAGCCGCGGCGGCGGCGGCGGACATTCCTTCGGCGGCAGCCACGGCGGCGGCGGACATCACCGATAGTCTGATCAGGTGTCAGGTGTCAGGTTTTAGGTGTCGGGGACGGCGTCCCGCGACAAACTTTTCAGCAATGGGATTCCAAAGGGATCATGATCCCTTTGGCGGAGTCCAGAGGCAGCGCCTATGGTCGCTTCGCATTAGTTTTTTAAGGCGAAGCGAAACTATCTGAAAGGCGCCTCGCAAGGGGTGAATCGAAAAACGATTCAGTGAATCGTTTTTCGAGAGGGGACGCCCTTGCGGCGTCCCGTTACATTTCTTCCAGCGCGCCAAATGGCTAAAAATCGGGAGATGTTGCTCCACGCCAAACTCACATTACCCTATCCACGGAGGTGCAAATGAACAGCGGAACAGAAAAGACAGAGCGCCGCGTAACGTACCCGCGGCTATTCTGGCTGGTCATAATCGGGAGCGTACTCGGCGTCATCATCGAGGGCGTCTGGTACTACTTCATGCACGACCGCTGGGAGACGCACGTCGTCACGATATGGGGCCCTTTTTGCCTGATCTACGGGCTTGGCGGGGCGGTCTACTACGCGGGAAATTGCCTTATGGAAGGGAAAAACATCGTCCTGCGCTACGCGGTTTTCTTGCTCATCGGCACCGGCGTCGAGCTTCTCTGCGGACTGCTCCTGAAATACGGGCTGAATATGCGCGCGTGGACATACAAGGGGTATCCGTTTAATTTCATGGACCTGATATGCCTGAAAATGGCTATAATATGGGGATTTGTGGGACTGGCGTTCGGGCTTTTGGTGAAGCCTGTCGACAAGCTGTTCTCACTTATGCAGGGAAGGTACTGGAACTGGATATGTGCCGTATTTTCGGCATTTATGGCGGTCAACCTCGTGTGTACCTGCGCCTGCATGATACGCTGGAAGCAGCGTCACGACGGCAAGCCCGCGTCCGGCAAGGTCGCGCAGATCATCGACGAGCACTACGATGACGATTTTATGCAGACGAGATTTGTGGAGTGGCGCTTCCTCTCCTGAGAGGTCTTGCGTGAAAAGTCTTTCACATGTTTGTCACATATTCATCACACGTTTTATTGCAAAAAACTGCATAAAACGTCTGAAAACGAGAATAAAACGGCATTTGCACCGGGAAAAACGCTCCTTTTTGTGCAAATGCCGTTTTCTGTTATTTGTAATTCATTTAACATTTCTTGTTCTGAGCCCAAAGGGAAAACCTTTTCCCCTCGCCGCCTCCCCGCCGGTGTTTTCTTTCTTCGCGAACACTCCGTGTCGCTGGCAGGGTATTCAGTTATCCATTCATCAATTGTCCCGTATGCGATGTACGGGTAACGGCGTTGTTAAGAGTAAGCGAGCGAAGCAAGCGGCAACGCGAACCGCCCGCGGGGGTGTCCCCGCCGTATGCGATGTACGAGTAGGGGCGTTGTTAAGAGTGAGCGAGCTTGCGAGCGGCAACGTGTCCGGGTGCAGCGTCACGCTGCCTATTTTTCGTCCTCTTCGTAGAATACGTTGTACGATACCGCACGGTGATTGTAGGTACTCAGCACCAGCCCGATTATTCCGTACATACTCACCATCGCTGTTCCGCCTGCGCTCAGAAACGGCAGCGGTACGCCGATTACCGGCGCTACCTTCAGTACCATTCCGATGTTCATTATGCAGTGCGTCAGTATCAGTCCGAACGCGCCCATGCAGATGAAGCATCCAAGACGGTCGCGCGTGATACGGCTGTCCGCGAATATTTTCAGGCAGATGTAAGCCAGCACGATTATCAGTCCTATCGCGCCGATAAAGCCGAATACCTGCCCTACATACGCGAATATAAAGTCATTGTGCTGCTCAGGGACGTAGATGTATTCGTCGCCGATGAGCTTCTTTCCGAATACTCCGCCTGATTTCAGTGCCGCAAGTCCGAGGTCCTGCTGGTATTCGATGTCCTCGTTCGTTCCGGGGTGGAAAAGTACCATTATTCGCTGTTTGTGGAAGCTGCTCAGTGCAAAGAACCACATCACTGCTACTCCTCCCGCGAGGGCAAACGGCGCTGCCGCAAGATACTGCCACGAGATGTTCGCTGAGATGAGCATGAACGCGAATATCGCCACGAATACGATCGCTGTTCCGTAGTCGCCCTGCTTCGCTACTATCGCTATCGGGGTCAGTCCGTGGAGCAGCAGGAGCAGCATATGCAGCGGCTTGTTCATGTTTTCCTCGTCGCGGGACAGGTGGTACGCGAAGGTGAGTATGAATACGAATTTCAGTACCTCAGACGGCTGGAACGTTATCGAGCCGAGCCTTATCCACGCCTGATCGTCCGCGCCCGCTCGCTGGTAGCCAAGCGACGTGAAGGTCAGCGCTACAAGTATCAGCGCTATCGGGACGTATATGAACCACAGCTTCACCAGCTTGCGATAGTCTATGAGCGAGATGAACAGCGCTCCGCCAAGTCCTATCAGCGACGACACGAGCTGTGTCTTCCAGTAGCTCGAGCCAACGCCTTCATCCTCGCTTATCCCGTTCCTTACGATCGAGTATATAAGTATCGTGCTTATCGCTGCGCACAGCGTCACTGCAAACAGCAGTCCGCCGTCGATGCTCAGCTTGTTTGTCCTTATCTTTTTGAATGCTGATCTCATTTGGTCTCCTTCTTTTTTGTTTTTCTTGGAATGTTGGGGCGCCGTTACGTTGTAATGCGGGATTCGGAATTATTTGCGGTGGGATCTTGTAGGGGCGCCGTCCTGGCGCCCGGGGGGATCACGTTATTCGCGGACGCCCAAAGGGCGCCCCTACACCCGATACCTAAAACCTGACACCTGACACCTGTTCCGTATGCGATGTACGAGTAACGATGTTGTTAAGAGTGAGCGAGTTTACGAGCGGCAACGTGCGGACGTGCAGGGCGCTGCCCTGCCAGCAACGTGTCCGCCCGCGCGGGCTCCGCGCACCAAAGGGACAACCTCAACAGGGGCGGGGACGTTGATATTATGCCGGCTGTCCCCGCCCCTGAGCGGTTTTCCCTTTGGAATTCCTTTTCCCCTTACTCCACCCCTGCCGTTGTTATTCTCCTTCGCGAACACTCCGTGTCGCTGGCAAGTTTTATGCCTTGCGGGAAAGGTGACAGATCTTATGCTTCCGCGCAATGATCGGGGAGAGGGGAAAGAGAGTGCAGAGGGAAAACCGCGCGGGGACGGCTCGGACGACTGCGTAGTTTACGGAGCTGTTCGGACGAGGTGTCGCCCAATGAGGTTTTCCCTCTGCATTAGACCGCCCGCGCGGGCTTCGCGCTAACCTGCCCAGTATTTGCGGTCAAGACTGCGGTACTGTACTGCCGCTGCTATGTGATTCTTCCTGATGACCTCCGAGCCGTCAAGGTCCGCGATAGTCCGCGCGACCTTCAGTATCCTGTCATACGCGCGGGCACTCAGTCCCAGCCGGTCGAATACGCCCTTTATCAGCAGCAGCGCGTCGTCGTCCATCGGACAGAAGCCCTGGAGCTTGTCCGCGGTGATAAGTGCGTTGCAGGTTATCGGTGTTCCCCTGAAGCGCTCGGTCTGGAGCTGTCGTGCTGCCACTACGCGCTTGCGTATATTGGCGGAGCTCTCCTCCGCTGTCTTCGCGGAAAGGTCGTCGAATTCCACCGGGGCGACCTCGATGTGCAGGTCAAAACGGTCAAGGAGCGGTCCCGATATCTTCGAGAGGTACGCCGCGACCTTGTTCGGGGTGCAGGTGCACTTGCGCTTCGGATTGCCGTAATATCCGCAGGGACAGGGGTTCATCGCGCCTATCAGCATTATCGTGCAGGGGTAGGTCACAGTACCGGACGAGCGGGCGATAGTCACCTTTCTGTCCTCGAGCGGCTGCCGCAGTATCTCCAGCGTGCGGCGGTCAAATTCCGCGAGCTCGTCCAGAAACAGCACGCCGTTGTGCGCGAGCGAGACCTCGCCGGGGTGCGGTATCGAGCCGCCGCCTGCAAGTCCTGCCGCGGAGATAGTGTGGTGCGGCGAGCGGAACGGTCTTGTCGTTATTATGGGCGTTTCCGGGGTGAGAAGTCCGGATATCGAGTGTATCTTTGTCGTTTCGAGGGCTTCGTCAAAGGTGAGGGCGGGAAGTATCGAGGGCATTCGCTTAGCCAGCATACTCTTGCCGCTTCCGGGCGCTCCTATCAGCAGGGCGTTGTGTCCTCCCGCGGCGGCTATCTCCAGCGCCTTCTTCGCGAACTGCTGTCCGCGGACGTCGGCGAAGTCGAGGGTGTCGGTGTAGGCGGTCTCGGGCGGGATATAGCGCTCGCTCGGCTTTATGGGCTCCTGTCCGCGGAAGTGGCTTATCAGCTCGTTCGCATTGCGGACGCCGTATATCTCAATGCCGTCGATGACCGACGCCTCGGCGGCGTTCTCTGCGGGGACAAATACCGCACGCACGCCCTCCTCGCGGGCAAGCATGACCATCGGCAGGACGCCGTTTATCCGGCGTATGTCGCCGTTCAGGGAGATCTCTCCTATGAACGCGCAGCCGTCAGTTTCGGTGTCTATCATGCGCATGGCTTTCAGCACTGCCATGAATATCGCCATATCGTGGACCGAGCCGCTCTTTTTGGTGTCCGCGGGGGCAAGGTTCACCATGACGGCTGCCACGGGGAAGTTTATGCTGCACGCTCTGAGCGCGGCGCGGATACGGTCGCGGCTCTCTCGCACTACGGCGTCGGGAAGTCCGACGATGTCAAACTGCGGATTGCCGCGGCTTATATCTATCTCCACATCGACGTGGAATGCGTTAAGACCAAAAAGCCCTAAGCTTGAGACCTTTGCAAACATATTATGCCTCCTTGTCGTGTGCGTCATCCTGATCGCTGCTCTGCCGGTATTCCGACGGGGTGCAGCCTCTGTGCTGCTTGAACTGGCGCATGAAGTAGGAATCGCTGTCGTAGCCGCACTGCTCCGCGACCGCGCTGACCGACAGATCGGTGTTTTTAAGCAGATCGGCAGCGTACAGCAGACGGCTCTCGATCACGTCCTGACGGCAGGTCACGCCGAATGCTGCGAGGTATAGCCTGTGGAAATATGCCTTGCTCACGCCCAGCTCGCTGCACAGCTCGTCCGCTGACCATGTGTTCATCGGGTCGTCGTATATCGACTCACGCAGCGCCTTCAGCTCGGACAGGCGCGGGACGTCGGGCTTGCGGGCGGGCTGCTCCGGCTCTGCTGCTTCGCTCAGCGTGATGAACAGCATCCGCATGGAGAGCTCCATGAATTCCGCGCTGTGACGTGTCTTATGCATGGAATGCGATTTCATGCACTTGAATATCCCCGAGAAGATGAAGTCGTCGCGGAGCTCCACCGGTACGTTCAGCGGGACGCCCAGTGAGCTGAGATACTGGCGGTCGGCGTTCGATGCGCGGAAGCTGACGCAGTCACAGCGCAGCGGTCTCCCCGGCGATGCCGGTCGGAAGCTTCGCTGGCTGCCGCTGCTGAATATCACTGCCGAGCTGCTGCGCATTTTCCTCTCCTCTCCGCCGGAGGTAAACACTGCCGGCGTCCGGAAATATATCAGCTCATAGTCAGCGCTCGCTTCGCCAAGTACAGGCGCAAAGCGGCTGCAATTCAGCTTTATCGTGTTTATCTTCATGCGCCTGCCTCCTTTTATGTGTCAATATACATTATTATACCATAAGGTATACGAAAATGCAACGCTCGCGCCGCAAATTTTCCGCAAAGGCTCTGCAAAATGAAGGGAATAATGCGCTGTGCGGATCTAACGAGGGGGAAGCTTCGGTCAGGTGGAGAAAAAACAAACCCGGCGCAAAAGCTGACATCCTCCCCCTGCCTGCGTTTTCCCCGCAGGGCGTCCCCTACCAAAGGGACAACCTCCCGGCGGCGGGCGGCTGAGATTTGACAAGATCGCGGGTTTGTGGTATAATGTGAGGTAAGACTTTATTACACGAAAGGAGCTATAACGTGTTCAAAACTCTTTTGTCTCACGTCGGCAAATACAAAAAGCAAGCCATCCTCTCCCCTCTCGCGATAGTCGGTGAGGTGCTCATGGAGGTCCTCATTCCGCTCGTCATGTCCCACATCATCGACGACGGTATCCGCAAGGGCAATGTCGGGTATGTCGCGAAAATGGGTGTGCTCATGGTCGCCATGGCGCTATGCTCCCTGTTCTTCGGCGCCATTGCGGGTCGGCTCAGTGCGGTCGCTGCCATGGGCTTCGCGAAAAACCTCCGCAGCGCACTCTTCCGCAGGGTGCAGGATTTCAGCTTCGCCAACGTGGATAAGTTCTCCACCGCTTCCCTCACAACGAGGCTGACGACCGATGTCACCAATATCCAGAACGCCTTCATGATGCTCATTCGCGGCGCTTTCCGCTCCCCTATCATGCTCATCTGCGCTACCGCCGCGGCTATAAAGTTCAACCTCAGGCTGTCTACGGTCTTCCTCTGCGCGATACCCGTTCTCGCGCTCTCGCTCGTTTTCATCATCACTCACGCTCACCCGCGCTTCGAGAAAATGCTCAAGCAGTACGACGTCATGAACGCAAGAGTGCAGGAAAACCTCATCGGTATCCGCGTGGTAAAGGCGTTCGCGAGGGAGGACTACGAGAAAAAGCGCTTCGACGAAAGCGCTGACAGCGTCCGCAGGGCTCAGGTCTTCGCGGAAAAGCTCATTATCCTCTCCATGCCTATCATGCAGCTCGTCATGTATGCGAGCATCGTTGCGATACTCTGGTTCGGCGGCAAGATGACCATGAACGGCGAGATCTTCACCGGTGAGCTCAATGCGTTCATCTCCTATGTCAGCCAGATACTCATGGCGCTCATGATGCTCTCCTTCCTGTTCATCATGCTCGTTATCTCCCGCGCTTCGATACAGCGTGTCTATGAGGTGCTCGCTGAGGAGCCCACTATCTGCGCTCCCGAGAACGGTCTCACCGACACCGCTGACGGCTCCGTTTCTTTCCGCGGGGTGAGCTTCAGCTACTTCAATGATATGAATAATCTCGCGCTCGATCACATCGACCTCGATATACGCTCCGGCGAGACTGTCGGTATCATAGGCGGCACCGGCTCCTCCAAGACCTCGCTCGTGCAGCTCATACCGCGCCTCTACGACGCGACTGAGGGCGAGGTCATCGTCGGCGGGCATAACGTTAAGGATTATACGCTCGGAGCGCTCCGCGATGACGTCGCGATGGTGCTCCAGAAGAACGTGCTGTTCTCCGGTACGATACGCGACAATCTCAGATGGGGCAATGCGAACGCTTCCGATGAGGAGATCGAGGACGCCTGCCGTTCGGCGTGTGCGCATGACTTCATCATGAGCTTCCCGGACGGGTACGATACGGAGCTCGGTCAGGGCGGAGTGAACGTCTCCGGCGGTCAGAAGCAGAGGCTCTGTATCGCGAGGGCGCTCCTCAAAAAGCCGAAGATAATCATTCTCGACGACTCCACGAGCGCCGTCGATACTGCGACCGACAGCAGTATCCGCAGGGCGTTCAGGGAGAAGCTCGCGGATACCACCACTATCATCATCGCACAGCGTATATCCTCCGTACAGGACGCTGACCGGATCATCGTCATGGACGACGGCAGGATAACTGACGTCGGCACGCACGACGAGCTCCTCACGACCAGCAGTATCTACCGCGAGGTATATGAGTCACAGCAGAAAGGAGCTGATGAATAATGCCAAGAAATCAGCGTCCGGCAGCTAAGCCGCAGAACGTTTTCGGCACTATGAAGCGGATCTTCAGCTATATGTACGGCTTCAAGGTGCAGCTCGTGCTCGTGGTCATCGGTATCGTGCTCAGCTCGTGCGCGGGCATCGCAGGAAACTACCTCCTCAAGCCGCTCATCGACGTCATCGAGGACAACCTGAAGACCGGCAGCAGGGATATGTCCAAGTTCATCGGTATCCTCTCCGTAATGGCAGGTATCTATCTGGTCGGTGCGCTCTCGTCGTTCATGTATCAGCGCATGATGATGAAGGTCTCCACGACAACGCTCATGCGCATACGCTGCGACCTCTTCAACAAAATGGAGACGCTCCCCATTCGCTACTTCGATAAGCACACGCACGGCGAGCTCATGTCGCTCTACACCAACGACACCGACGCGATACGCGAGATGCTCAGCAACAGCGTTGCGCAGTTCATCTCCTCCGCTATCACTATCGTGGGCGTGTTCGTGTTCATGCTCATGCTCAGCTGGATACTCACGATAATCGTCATCGTCATGCTGTTCCTGATCATCCGCGTGATCGGCGCTATCGGCTCACGCAGCGGCAAGGGCTTCATCGCGCAGCAGAAGGCGCTCGGCAAGGTCAACGGCTATATCGAGGAGATGATAGACGGGCAGAAGGTCGTCAAGGTGTTCTGTCACGAGGACGAGGCGAACGCGGAGTTCGACAAACTCAACGAGGAGCTGTGCTCCGCGGCGACAAGAGCCAATACCTTCGCGAATATCCTCATGCCGGTCATGAACAATCTCTCCTACCTGCACTACGCTGTGACTGCGATCGTGGGAGGAATACTCACAGTCAAGGGCATCGGCGGCATGACGGTGGGCTCTGTTGTGTCGTATTTGCAGTTCACAAGGACCTTCTCGCAGCCTATCACGCAGGTGTCGCAGCAGCTCAATTCCGTGCTGACCGCGCTTGCCGGTGCGGAGAGGATATTCAGGGTCATCGACGAGGAGCCTGAGGCGGACGAGGGGTATGTCACTCTCGTCAATGCGGACATCGCGCCCGACGGTACTATCACTGAGGCGGATCACCGCACGGGCCGCTGGGCATGGAAGCACCCCCACAAGGCTGACGGTACAGTCACCTATGCGGAGGTGCGGGGAAATGTTCAGTTCGATGACGTTTACTTCGGCTATGAGCCCGAAAAGACGGTGCTCAACGGGATAAGTCTGGTCGCGGAGCCGGGTCAGAAGATCGCGTTTGTCGGCTCGACCGGCGCGGGCAAGACTACTATCACCAACCTCATCAACCGCTTCTACGATGTCCCCGACGGCAAGATACGCTACGACGGCATAAATATCAACAAGATCAAAAAGGACGACCTGCGGCGCTCCCAGTCGATCGTTCTTCAGGATACGCACCTCTTTACGGGGACGGTCATGGATAATATCCGCTACGGTAAGCTCGATGCGACCGATGAGGAGGTCTACGCGGCAGCGAAGCTCGCGAACGCGCATACCTTCATCACGCACCTCGAGAACGGCTACGACACTATGCTCACCGCAGACGGTGCGAACCTCAGTCAGGGTCAGCGTCAGCTGCTTGCAATAGCAAGGGCGGCTGTTGCGGATCCGCCGGTGCTCATCCTCGATGAGGCGACGAGCTCTATCGACACACGTACCGAGGCGCTCATCGAAAAGGGCATGGATCAGCTCATGGAGGGACGCACGGTGTTCGTCATCGCACACAGGCTGTCTACCGTCCGCAACTCGCACGCGATCATGGTGCTCGAGCACGGTAAGATAATCGAGCGCGGCAGTCACCGTGAGCTCATCGCGCAGCGCGGGAAGTACTATCAGCTCTATACGGGTATGTTTGAGCTGAGCTGATCGTCAGGGGCGTCATTAGGGCGTCCGGTGGGTCTATGGATATGAAAACGGGCGGACATGAAAATGTCCGCCCTTGTTTTTTTATGAATAGTGAATAAATTATAATACGGAAACGCCCGTGGACACATATTATGATTTATTCATTATAATTTAAGCCCGTCACATAAGTGACGGGCGTTTCTGGTTGGGGTGGAAGGATTTGAACCCTCGAAATAACGGAGTCAGAGTCCGCTGCCTTACCACTTGGCGACACCCCAGTTTCTTCTGCTGTGATTCAGCTTTATTATTATACCACTATCTGTCTGTAAAGTCAAGCTATAGTAATATATTTTTATATTTTAATTATTTCTGCCCCACTTGAAAAAATCCTCGAATGATTATATAATAGAATCATAGCATTTTCAGAACTTTCAGACCCGCTAAGACTATTCATCTCAGGAGAACGTCATGCAGAAAATGTACCTTATTGTGAACCTCGTTGCGGGGCGCACTACTATCGCTGAAAAGCTCGGCGATATCATCGACCTTTTCACTAAAGCCGGCTATGAGGTCACTGTCCATCCGACACAGGACGGCGGCGATGCTGCACGCTCTGCCGAATTCGCGTGCGGAAGCGGCTTCGATATCATCGTCTGTGCCGGCGGCGACGGTACTCTCAGTCAGTGCCTCCAGGGGATCATGCACAGCGCTCACAGGCTGCCTATCGGGTATATCCCCGCAGGCTCAACCAACGATTTCGCGCGCAGTCTCGGTATCCCCAAGACGCCGCTCGAGGCTGCCATTTCTATAATCAACGGCAAGCCCGTTCCCTGCGATGTCGGCGGCTTCAACGGGGACTATTTCTCGTATATCGTCGCGTTCGGCGCGTTCACCAATATCTCCTACGAGACCCCTCAGCCGATAAAAAATCTGCTCGGGCATACTGCCTATGTTCTCAACGGTCTGACACAGCTCACCAGCATCCGTGCGAAGCGTATGAGGGTGGAGTTCGGGGACACGGTCATCGAGGACGACTTCATCTACGGCATGGTCACTAATTCCGCTTCTGTTGCGGGTCTGCTCTCGATGAAGGACTTCCTCCCCGACGACGGTCTGTTCGAGGTCCTGCTCATAAAAAAGCCGGCAAACGTCATGCAATTGCAGGAGATCGTGCGTTCGCTGCTCAACATCAATATAGACATCGACAAGGACTATATCAAGTTCTTCAGAACGGACAAGATCACCTTCACTTCCCTCGGCGGCGAGGAGATATCGTGGACGCGCGACGGTGAGTACGGCGGCGGCGCTGCGGTCAATACTATCGTCAACTACAACAGGGCTGTCGCTTTCATGATAAATGATGAGGACAGGCTCCGTCTCGCGAAGGACGGGCAGTATGATGTGTACGTCCCGATAGTGGACAATGAAGAATAAGGAGGCGGCAAAGTGCTTGGTATTATTGATTCGGATAAGAACAGGGACCTCTGGGAGCAGCTCGTTCCGGAGGGCGTCAAGACTATTTTCAGTGAATATATCCCCATTGGCTGCGGCACGATCATCGTGAATGCGGACTACATGGGCGATCAGCTCGGGGATATCATAGCGCGGGCTAAGGCTGCCGGGACTGAGGTCGCGGTCGCGGCGCAGTCGCCCGACGCGGACGAGCAGGACAGGCTCTTCGCGCTCGGGGCGGACGATGTGCTGTCGCTCCCGCTCGGCATGAGGACTGCCGAAAAACGCATAAAAACGTACCGCGGAGCAGCGAGCTCCGAGGCTGCGTCCGGGCTCAACATGGAGAGCATAATGCACATCACCGAGGACGGCAGAGGCTCATATCAGGTGCCTGAGGAGGAGTTCGAGAGCATTTACCGCTTCGTGCTCAGGATACTCGGGAGAGTGGGCAGCGGTGCGCAGGTCATAGTCGTGAAGCTCGAGCGTCCCGCGGAAGCCGAGGACGAGGCGGGCAGGGTCATGGAGATACTCTCGCGTGCTGTGCACAACTGTCTGAGGCGCGGCGATATGACTGCGGTCTGCGGCAGGGACAAGGTCCTCGTGCTGCTCATCGGCGCGAACGACGACGGAGGTCACCTCGCGGTGAACAGGCTCGTCAACAGCTTCTACAGCGAATGCACCGACAGCCGCTTCGAGCTCAGCTACGACATGAAGACCGTCGGTGAGGCGGACTGAGCGGTTTATATGCAAATAAAACATCTCAGCTGGAAAAGCTCCGGCTGAGATGTTTTTTCATGCGCTGTTCGCGTTGTCGTAGAGTATCAGCGAGGCGTCGGCGGAGTCTATAAGTCCGTCGCCGTTATAGTCTGCGGCGAGCATTTGCTGCTCGTTGAAAATGGACGGGGCGTTGTCCGCGATATTGGCGTTGAATACGAGTATCAGCGAGGCATCGGCGGGGTCTACGAGCCCGTCACTGTTGACGTCGCCCTTTAGGAAGCTCACAAAGATACTGTAGGTCAGTCCGTTCTGCTCGGCGTAGGTCTGGGCAGCGGAGTCCCACTCGCAGGTCAGCACAAAGCCCTGAACGCCGCTCACTCCTGTGCGGATATTGTACTGCATACCGACCGCGTTCGTGCCGATGTCGGTGACGGTCGAGGGGACGGTCAGCGAGAGGAGGTCGGTGCAGCTGAAGAATGCCTCCGCGCCGACTGAGGTCACCGAGGAGGGGATCTCCACGGAGCTGAGCGAGGTGCATGAGTAGAAGCATTTCTCCGGTATCGCGGTGAGAGCACTGCTCAGCTCGGCTGTTTTGAGCGCGGAGCAGCTGATGAAGCAGCTCTTGCCGAGCGTGGTCACCGAATCGGGGAGGTCGATGTCAGTCAGCGAGAGACAGCCCGCAAATGCGCTGTCACCTATGCTGACGAGAGTTTCGGGGAGCTTCACGGTCTCGAGCTTGTCCTGTCCGAAAAATGCCTGCGAGGCTATGGACGTGACGGTGTATCCGTCTATCTCTGCGGGGATATCGAGGGTCGTGCCGGCACCGGTAACGCCGGTTATCGCGGCGGCGGTGCCTGTGACGGTGTAGGTGAAGGAGGCTGACGTGCTCTCACCTGCTGTCACGGACGGCACGGACGCGAGCATGGTCAGCGCTGCTGAAATCACGCAGAATAGCCGTTTCATCATATCTCCTCCCTGCGGACGGTCTCTCCGCTGACCATGACGAGGACGGGCTCGGTCATCAGTCCGAGAGGGTCGTCGCCCTTGCGGTAGAGCTGTATATCGGCGTCAAGTCCGGCGGCGAGCGAGCCCGCTCTGTCCGCGATGCCGAGTATCTCTGCCGGGGCGGAGGTCAGGGCGCGGATGGCTTCATCGTAGTCAAGTCCGCCCTTTACGGCTGCCTGCGCGGACAGGGGAAGGTACTGTATCGGAATGACAGTGTGATCGGTGCAGATCGCGGTCTTTACGCCGTTTTTCACGAGCGCGGCGGCGTTTTCGAGCTCCATACCCTTCATCTCGGGCTTGCAGCGGTCGCAGATGATCGGTCCGCAGATCACGGGAACGCCCTCCTCTGCGATGATGTCCGCTATCTTGTAGCCCTCGGTGCCGTGGATTATCACGGTGTCGAGGGAAAATTCCTTCGCTATGCGCATGGC